>DASUQB010000368.1:0-3655 GCA_036280835.1 Microbacterium sp.
TATGACTCAGGAGACGGCCACCGACATCCGCGACATCCCCTTCACGACCGCCGACGGAGGGCAGGCCTCCCTCTCCGACTACGCCGGAAAGGTGCTCCTGGTCGTCAACGTCGCGTCGCGCTGCGGACTGGCGCCGCAGTACGAGCAGCTCGAGGAGCTCAAGAGGACCTACGGGCCGCGAGGCTTCGATGTTCTGGCCTTTCCGAGCAATCAGTTCCTTCAGGAGCTGTCGAGCATGGACGACATCCTCGAGTACTGCTCGACGACGTGGGGGGTGACCTTCCCCGTCTTCGACAAGGTGAAGGTGAACGGCCGCAGCGCCGCTCCTCTCTATAAGGAGCTGAAGAGGACCGCGGATGCCGACGGCAAGGCCGGCCGCGTCGCGTGGAACTTCGAGAAGTTCCTCGTGCTCCCGAGCGGCGAGATCCACCGCTTCCGGCCGCAGATGAAGCCCGACGACCCGGCGATCGTCGGGCTCATCGAGGCGAACCTGCCCGCCTGACGGGCTAGGCGTTCGCCGGCTCCATGGCGTCTCGCGCCTCACGGCGCTCGGCCCACACCTGGCGCGCGACCTGTGCGAACGCCTCGGGCGGCTGCGCGCCGCTGACGCCGTACTTGCCGTCGATCACGAAGAACGGCACGCCGTTGATGCCGTAGGCGGCGGCCTGTGCCTGGTCGGCGCGCACCGCCTCGACGTACTGCGAGCTCTCGAGCGCGGCGCGTGCGGCATCCGCATCGAGCCCCACATCGGTGGCGAGCGAGACGAGCTCGTCGATGCGACCCAGGTGGCGCCCCTCCGTGAAGTACGCCGACATGAGGCGCTCCTCGAGCTCATACTGAAGGCCGTTCGCCTTCGCGAAGTGAAGCAGCTCGTGCGCCTTCACCGTATTGGTGTGGTTCAGCAGGTCGAACCGGTACTCGAGACCCGCGGCCTTCGCCACCGAGGTGACGTTGTCGAGCATCTGACGCACCTGCTCGCGCGGGATCCCCTTGTGGCCGGCGAGGAAGTCGAGCTCGTCGCCCTCGAACTCCACAGGGGTGTCGGGCGAGAGCTCGAAGGAGTGGAAGGTCACCTCCACGACGGGAGCGTCATCGTCGGCGGACGTCTCGGCCAGCCCCTTCTCCAGGTTGCGCTTGCCGATGTAGCACCAGGGGCATGCGATGTCCGACCACACGTCGATCTTGATTGATTCACTCACACAGGGCGCAACGGCAGCGACGCGTGGCATATTCCGCGGATAGCATCGACGGATGCTGTCGGCCCTCGATCCGCTCCCCTTCGCGCCGGAGCGCGTTCTGGTGTGCGGCGTCACGGGTGTCGGCAAGTCGACGCTCGCGGCCCGGCTGGGGGTGCTGTGGGACCTGCCCTGCACGGAGCTCGACGGGCTCTTCCACGGGCCCGGCTGGACCGTGCGGCCGACGTTCGAGCAGGAGGTGCGCTCCTTGGCCGCCGGGGAGCGCTGGGTGACCGAGTGGGGCTACTGGGGCGCCGGGGTCGGTCCGGTTCTGGGCGACCGCGCGCAGCTGGTGGTGTGGCTCGATCTTCCCCGCCGGGTCGCGCTGCCCCGGCTCATACGTCGCACGGTGCGCCGCAGCATCCGACGAGAAGTGCTCTGGAACGGCAACCGGGAGCCCCCGCTCCGCACGTTCTTCACGGCGCCGGGCGACAACATCATCCGCTGGGAGATGAAGACCCACGGCAAGTGGAGGTCCCGGATGACGGAGGTTCAGGCGCGCTATCCGCACCTCGTCGTCGTGCGGCTGAAGCGCGCCCGCGAGGTCGAGGCGTGGCTGGGCGGACCCGCCGCCGACCTCCCCTAGGCGCCGACTTCGCGCGGGGATGCGTCGGGCGTGTCGACGGCGCCGCCGAAGCGCCGGTCCCGGTCGAGGTAGAGCTCGATCGCACGCCAGAGGTCTGTGCGGGAGAAGTCCGGCCACAGGGTGTCGAGGAAGACCATCTCGGCGTAGGCCGCCTGCCAGAGCAGGAAGTTGGAGGTGCGCTGCTCGCCGCTCGATCTCACGAACAGGTCGACGTCCGGCATGTCGGGCACGTACAGGTGCCGGCGCAGCGACTTCTCGGTGATGGCTGACGGCTTCAGCCGCTTGGCCGCGACCTCCTCGGCCATGGCGCGCATCGCGTCGACGAGCTCTACGCGGCCGCCGTAGTTGACGCACATCGTCAGGGTCAGCACGTCGTTGTCCCGGGTGAGCTCTTCGGCGTATTGCAGCTCCTTGATCACCGATCCCCAGAGCCGCGGCGTGCGACCGGCCCAGCGGACGCGCACGCCCCACTCGTTCAGCTGGTCGCGGCGGCGGTGCAGCACGTCGCGGTTGAACCCCATCAGGAAGCGCACCTCGTCGGGCGAGCGCGACCAGTTCTCCGTCGAGAACGCGTAGACGGAGATGTGCGTGACCCCGACCTGGATCGCGCCGGCCACGACGTCCAGCAGCGCCGCCTCACCGGCCTTGTGCCCCTCCACGCGCGACAGGCCGCGTCGATTCGCCCAGCGGCCGTTGCCGTCCATGACGATCGCGACGTGCGCGGGCACCGAGCCCTTCCGGAAGTCCGGCGGATAGACGCCGGTCCAGTCGAGGGGCCGATAGGGCACCGCGTCGCGGTGCGTGTAGGGCTTGGGGGTCACCGGGCTCCCTCGACGTGCGAGAGCGATCGGATGCCGCGCTCGAGGTGCCACTGGGCGTAGGCGGCGATCAGGCCCGACGCGCCCGCGGTGTCGCGCGCGCTCGCGGCATCCACGCTCGCCCAGTCGCCCTGCATGAGCGATGCCATCAGCGTGACCGTGTCGGCGCTGACCCGCGGGCTGCCGGCCGGGGCGCAGTTCTCGCAGACGAGGCCCCCCAGCTGGGCGATGAAGAACTGGTGCGAGCCGGGCGTTCCGCAGCGGGCGCACTCCGTGAGCCCGGGCGCCCAGCCGGAAAGGGCCATCGCGCGGAGCATGTACGAGTCCAGGATGCTGCGCGAGGCGTGCTCGCCGCGCGCGAGCGCCCGCAGTCCGCCGACGAGCAGCAGGTACTGCTGGGGCGTGGCCTCGGCTTCGTTCAGCCGGTCGGCGGTCTCGACCATCGCGCTGGCGGAGGTGTACCGGTCGTAGTGCGCGGCGATATCGGCCCCGTACGAGCCGAGCGACTCGGCCTGCTGCACGATGTCGAGGGAGCGCCCGATGTAGAGCTGCACGTCCGCCACCATGAACGGTTCGAGGCGCGAGCCGAAACGGGAGGACGTGCGCCGGACGCCCTTGGCGACGGCGCGGACCTTGCCGTGCCGCTTGCTGAGCATCGTGACGATGCGGTCGGCCTCACCCAGCTTGTGGGTGCGGAGCACGACGGCCTCGTCTCGATAAGTGGGCACGATCCATTATGGATGCCGCGGGTCTCCCCCGGCCGGTGGCGGGCCGCACGCCGGGATGTCGGCCGGGCGGGCGTCCGGGTCGTGCGCAACGGCGGGGATGGTCCCTGACACGCCGGTGCTCTGGGTCCGGCGGTCATGCACAACAGCGGGGATGGTCCCCTGACACGCCGGTGCTCTGGGTCCGGCGGTCGTGCCCAACTGCGGGAATGGTCCCCGACACGCCGGTGCTCCAGGTGTGGCAGTCGTGCACAACAGCGGGGATGGTGCCCGACACGCCGGCGCTCTGGT
>DASUQB010000369.1:0-2229 GCA_036280835.1 Microbacterium sp.
TCTTCGCCATCGTCCAGGTCATCTTCATCCCCACGCTCGGGGGCAGCCCGGGGCACTGGCTCGTCGGCCTCCGCGTCGCCGCGATGAACGGCGGCTGGGTGGGGCTGTGGCGTCCGCTCGTGCGCACGGCGCTTCTCGTGCTCGTCATCCCGGCCGTCATCTGGGACCCGGATCAGCGGGGGCTCCACGACAAGGTCGCCGGCACCGTCCTCCTGCGTCGCCGCTGAGCGCGCCAGGCGGAGGTCAGCGCGGTCGCTGAGCCCGCACCTTCGTCGGGTCGATCCCCTTCGGGATGGGCAGCGAAGCGAGCGACTGCGACACCGAGTCGACGCGGCGGATGACCGCGGCCATGGTGGTCTTGTCGATCTTCTTCGGAAGCGACTTGATGGTCTTCGACAGCTGCGCGATCGGGACGTCGCCCTCGCCGTGACCGAGGTACAGCACGGTGATCGGCACGCCCTGGGCGACCCGCTGCACCTTGGTGCGCTCCTCGTTCATGAGCCGCGTGAGCCGCCCGCGGGCGCCTTCGCCGACGATCACGACGCCACCGCGACCGATCGCGCGGTAGACCGCCTCCTGGGTCTTCGGGTTCACGGCGACGGGCATGTCGCTCGTCTGCCAGTTGCGCCCGAGGCTGGTGGAGAGCACGTGGCCGGCGGCACCGGGCCTGCCGTCGATCTTCTTGTACATCGCCTTGGTCGACAGCCTCGTCATCGTCATGAGGGCCGCGAGCACGCCGGCCATGAGGCCGGTGATGCCCCAGAGCAGCACGCTCCACCACGCGAGCGGCGGGATCAGGAAGCCGATCAGCACGCCGACGCCGATGGCGACGATCAGGATGCCGATGAGGAGCCACGGCAGCCACGTGTACTCCTCGCGCGTGAAGCGGAAGAGGGACGAGATCTGCTTGAAGAACCCGGGGCGCTTCTCGGGTGCAGGAGTGCGTGCTGCCATGGCACAAGACTACCTTTTCGGCGTTGCAGCCCCAGCCGATTCCTCCCCAGGCGTACCGGGATCGCCCGCCGTCCACACGCACCGACGGGGTCCGGTTCCGGCGGAGCACCGAGGGAACACTGGCATCGTGTCCGCCCCCGCTTCGCCCGCCGCCTCGACCCCCAGCCGCACCGCCGACGGGCCCCTCACCGATGCGTATCGCGTCATCCGCGCCATCGCGCCGCCCGAGACGCCGCTCGAAGGAGTCCTCGCCCGCGACGGTGACGACGTGGTGCTGCTGGCGGACGCCGCGGATCTGGGGTCGTGGGCGGGCTGGCCGTTCGGGCGGGAGCAGCACGTGCTCGGGCCGCTCGACATCGCCCGGAGACCGGGCGGACACGTCGCGGTGCTGCCCTGGTGCACCGAGCGGGTCGATGTGTTCGTCGGGCGGCGGCGTGCCGCGTCGTCGCCGCTCTCCGGCGGCGAGATGGTCACCCTCGTGGTGAGTGCTCTGCGCGGGACTGCCGAGGCGCATCGCGGCCGAGAAGGCGACGAAGCGAGCCCGCAGGGCAGCTGGTGGCTGACGGATGCCGGGCGGCCGGTGTTCGTGCACGGTGCGGGCGCCGACGTGGAGGCCGGGGCCCGGCGCATCGTGGAGGACGTGGCGACGGGGTGCACCGATCGCGTCGTGAGCCGGCTCCTGACCGCAGCGATGGCCGCTCTGGAGCAACCGCGGGCGCTCGCGTCTGCAACCGCGCGCCTGGAGGAGGCGCTGTTCGAGGCCTGCGCCCCGCAGCCGCTGGCCACGACCGTCTTCCCCGCGGCGCGCGTGCGAGACCTCGCGGCACCCGAGCTGCGGCCGCTGGCCGGCACCGCTGTGCCGGGGGAGCACGTATCACGGCCACTCCGGGACGCGATCGCCCGCCACGTCGACGGCGAGCTGGCCGACGTCGTCGCCGTCACGGTCGGCGGAGCGATCCGCGCCGTGAGAGGGCGCCTGGGTCGCGGACGGCGCGCCCCCTGGCTCGCCGCTGCGGGCATCGCGGGTGTCATCGTGGCGGCGGGGGCGCTGTGGCCGACCGGCGATGGACCGGATCCCTCGGCACAGGCCGTCGAAGCGCGCGAGGTCGAGCAGCCCGCGGACCCGTCGACGGCCCCGACGCCGGTTTCGACCTCCTCGCCGTCGGTCGCGACGGGAGGGGACGGCCAGGCGCCGCCGGGGCTCACGCTCGAGGCGGAGGCGGGCCTCCTGCTCGATCTCGCGCGCCTCGACGGCTCGTGCCGAGGGATCCGGTC
>DASUQB010000370.1:0-7261 GCA_036280835.1 Microbacterium sp.
GTAGGCCGTCGCCGCTCCGCCGAGGGCGGACTTGGCCTCGAAGAGCGAGAACCCCGCGTCCGCGAATGCGCGCGCAGCGCCGTCGCCGACGATGGCGGTGATATCGGTGGGCAGGCGGCGCGCCGCGGCCACGAGGGGATCCGTGACGTCGTCCGTGGCCACCACGAGCTGGCGCGGCGCCGCGGCGAGCGAGCACGCGACCCGCAGCAGCGATCCGTGGGCCATGGGCTGGGCGATGGATGCCGCGGCCCCCTGGCGCACGAGCGTTTCGGCGAGCGCGCGGTAGGTCTCGCCGGCGCCGAGCAGCCACAGGGCGAACGCCGCCGACGCGAGCGCGGACCGCCCGGAAGGGTGCGTCCCGTCGTTCTCATCGGCCGGAGCACGCAGGCCCTGGGCCGCGAGGACGGGGTCCCGCGACGCGTCGGCCGCCGCGGCATCCGCCCCCGCGAGCGGTGCGACGTCGTCGACGAGCTGCCGGGCCCGCACCGCGTAGGCCACCTCGCCGGTTGCCGCGGCGAGCGCCGCCAGGCCGTCGGCGAGCAGCGCGTGGTCCTCCAGCGTCGCCGGCGCCCGCGACGCGATCTCATCGAGCGAGGCGCGGATGAGCCTCCCGTCGGCGCCGACATTGCTCTCGAGCACGGCGTCCGCGGCCCGACGGGCGCCGTCGAGGAAGGCGGGCGCGTCCAGGCGCAGCCCGGCGCGGGCGAGCGCCCCGATCGCGAGCCCGTTCCAGCCCGTGATGACCTTGCCGTCCACGGCGGGCGGCTCGAGGGGCTCGCGGCCTCCGGCGTCCCGCAGGTAGTAGCCGCCCTCGCTGCGCGCTCCGTCGATCCAGGACTCGGAGTCCTGTGCGGCGCCGAAGCCGCCGGAAGGCTGCTGCAGGGAGTCGAGCAGGAACTGCGCGACATCGGCGGCGACGTCATCCCGGCCCGCGTCCAGTGCCACGTCGATCAGCCCGGCGTTGTCGGTGAGCATCCGCTCGTAGTGCGGCACCGTCCAGTCGCGGCGCGTGGCGTAGCGGAAGAACGCACCGTCGACGGGGTCTCGGAGCGGGGAGGCGACCATCGCGTCGAGCGCCCGCAGCGCGACCGCGGATGCGTCGGGCGCGACCTCCGCGATCAGGGGCGCCTGCAGGAACCTCAGGGCCGGGACCGTCGGGAACTTCGGGGTCTCGATGCGCGAGCCGGCGATGCCGAAGCCCCCGAACTCGGCGTCTTCGAGCGTGGCGAGGCGGTGGGCTGCGCTCGCCAGCTCGTCCGGCGACGGGGGCGCGTCGGCGCCCTCCGGGAGCTCGCCGAGCCGGGCGAGCGCGGCGGCGAGCTGGGCCGAGGTGCCCTCGACGTCCGCACGGCGCTCGGTCCACGCCTCGTGCACCGCGGCGAGCACCTGCCGGAAGGACGGGAGCTGCGCGTGCGGCTCGGGCGGCCAGTAGGTGCCGGCGTAGAACGGCCGGCCCTCGGGTGTCGTGAAGACGGTGAGCGGCCAGCCCAGGTTCTGGGTGAACGCCCCCGCCGCCGCCATATAGGCCGAGTCGACCTCCGGGTGCTCCTCGCGGTCGACCTTGATCGCGACGAAGTCGCGGTTGATCCCGGCCGCGGTGCCGGGGTCGGCGAAGGACTCCCGCGCCATCACGTGGCACCAATGACACGTCGAATACCCGATCGACACCATGACAGGCACGTCCCGGCGGGCCGCCTCGGCGAAGGCCTCGGCCCCCCACGGGAACCACGCGACGGGGTTGTCCGCGTGGGCGCGGAGATAGGGGCTCGCGGACCCGGCCAGACGGGAAGCCATGCATCCAGGCTACGCGCCGCCGCGCAGCGCGTCTCGGCGCTTGTGCGTCGCACGGGTGAATCCGTCCGGGAGCTTCCCTCGCAGCCCCCGACGACTTTCGATCGACGGCGGCCGTGGTTCGTACTTGTGGATGCCCGCCGTGGCAGTGTCGCCGGGAAGGCCCCACCCGAGCCGGTTCTTCCACAGCTTGCGCAGTCGCTTCACCTCGCAGCGGAGTACCTGGATGCCGTCCTCGGCCAGCACGTAGAAGCGCTTGTTCTCTTCGTGCCGAACGTCGACCCAGCCGGTCTCCCGAAGGACGCGCAGGTGGTGCGACACCGCGGCGGAGGTCACGCTGAACTCGTGCCGGATGACCTCGACGACGAGCATCGACGGATGCTCCCCCGCCGCGAGGATCTCCACGATGCGCCGGCGGACGGGCTCGGCCATGACCTCGAAGGGATGCATGTGCCCACCCTGCCGTGGCTCGGCCGGTCGTGAACGCGCCGAACGGGCATAGCCCCACAACTCGCAGGCACCGCGGGTTGTGCAGGACACGACGACCCGCCCCGCCCCGTCCGAGCCGGGCGCCCGGACCGCGCCCCCGGAGCCCGAACCTGGGAACCCCAGCGGAGCTGTCCACGATTCGGCTGCTCAAGTCTGCGGCTGCCTTCGCGCAGACTTGGGCAGCACCGGGATTTGCCTCTCAACGGACACCGAGTGCTCAAGTCTGGGCTGAGGTTCGCGCAGACTTGAACACCCGATTCGAGAACACCGAAACCCCGGCTCTCCGGTTGGGGCGCGACGCCGCAGGGCTCTCAGGTTCACGCGCGACGCCGCGGCCTCCGAGCGACGCCGCAGCGTCGGAACGACGTCAGCTCAATTGACCTCGTCCGGGTGCGCGCTGACGCGGCCCGAGCCGTCGCCCGGGTCGAGGGCGTCGATCGCCTCCACCTCGGCGTCGGAGAGGGCGAAGTCGAAGACATCCAGGTTCTCGCGCAGGCGCTCGACGCGCACCGACTTGGGGAACACGATGTTGCCCTTCTGGATGTGCCAGCGGAGCACCACCTGGGCGGGCGACTTGCCGTACGCGGCGGCCGCCGAGGCCACGGCGGGAATCGCGGAGAGGTCGTACTTGCCCTGCCCGAGCGGGCCCCAGGCCTCGATGAGCACGCCGTGGTCCTTCGCCCACGCGACGACGTCGCGCTGCTGGTAGGTCGGGTGCAGCTCGATCTGGTCGACCGCGGGCGTCACGCCGGTCTCCGCGACGATGCGCTCGAGGTGCGGCACGAGGAAGTTCGAGACGCCGATCGTGCGGGTCAGCCCCTCGTCCCGGAGGGCGATGAGCGACTGCCACGCCTCGAGGTAGTTGTCCTTCGCCGGGGTCGGCCAGTGCACCAGGTAGAGGTCGACGTGGTCGAGTCCGAGCTTCTCGAGGCTCTCGCCGATCGCCTTGCGCGGCTCGTCGCCCTCGTGGCGGTCGTTCCAGAGCTTGGTGGTGATGAAGAGCTCGTCGCGCGGGATGCCGCCGGCGGCGACCGCCGCGCCGACTCCCTCTTCGTTGCCGTAGATCGCGGCGGTGTCGATGTGGCGATAGCCGACGGCGAGCGCCTCGGAGACGGCGCGCTCGGTGTCGTGCGCGGGCACCTTGAAGACGCCGTAGCCGAGCTGGGGGATGTCGAGGCCGGAGTTCATCGCGAGTGTGGGAATCGTCATCCCGCAAGCCTACGACCGCGCTCGCGCGCTTCCTGAGCCGGACGCGGACCCGCGAGCCATACGATGGAAGGCTATGTCCGCGCTCGCGCCCCTCATCACGTATCCGCCGGAGCTGCCCGTCAGCGCCCGGCGGGACGACATCGCGCGCGCCATCCGGGACCACCAGGTCGTCATCGTCGCCGGCGCGACGGGCTCGGGCAAGACGACGCAGCTGCCGAAGATCTGCCTCGAGCTCGGCCGCGAGCGAATCGCGCACACCCAGCCCCGCCGCCTCGCCGCGCGCACGATCGCCGAGCGCATCTCCGACGAGCTCGAGGTTCCGCTCGGCGGCGTCGTGGGCTACAAGGTGCGCTTCACCGACAAGGTCACCGACGACACGCGCGTGACGCTCATGACCGACGGCATCCTGCTGAACGAGATCCACCGGGACCGCCTGCTGCGCCGCTACGACACGATCATCATCGACGAGGCCCACGAGCGCTCGCTCAACGTGGACTTCCTGCTCGGCTACCTGCGGCGGATCCTCCCCCAGCGGCCCGACCTCAAGGTCATCATCACCTCCGCGACGATCGACCCCGAGGCCTTCGCCCGGCACTTCGCGACACCGGGTGGCGAGGACGCGCCGATCATCGAGGTGTCCGGGCGCACCTACCCCGTCGAGGTCCGGTACCGGGGACCCGAGGATGAGGACGCGGATGACGTCGACGCGATCGTCGCGGCCCTCCGCGAGCTCGACCGCGAGTCGAAGGGCGACGTGCTCGTCTTCCTCCCCGGCGAGGCCGAGATCCGGGATGCCGCGGACGCCGTGCGCGGCGCGTACGCCAAGGACGCGGCGCCGACCGAGGTGCTCCCTCTCTACGGCCGCCTGAGCGCGGCGGAGCAGCACAGGGTCTTCGAGCCGTCGAGGGTGGCGGGCGTGCGCCGGCGCGTGGTACTCGCCACGAACGTCGCCGAGACGAGCCTGACCGTGCCCGGCATCAAATACGTGGTCGACACCGGCACGGCCCGCATCTCGCGCTACAGCAACCGGTCGAAGGTGCAGCAGCTGCCCATCGAGGCGATCTCGCAGGCGTCGGCGCAGCAGCGCTCGGGCCGGGCGGGGCGCACGAGCGACGGCATCGCGATCCGCCTGTACTCCGAGGAGGACTTCGAGAAGCGCCCCGAGTTCACCGAGCCCGAGATCCTGCGGACGAGCCTCGCCTCGGTCATCCTGCAGATGCTCGCCCTGGGCTTCGGCGACATCACGGCGTTCCCGTTCCTGACGCCTCCCGATTCGCGGGGTGTCAAAGCCGCGTTCGACCTCCTCACCGAGCTGGGCGCGGTGTCGACCAGCTCGCGCTCCGCGGCGCGGTCCCCGGGCGGGCCCGGCGAGACGAAGGGAGAGGGCCCCCGCCTCACCCGGATCGGGCGGGAGCTCGCCCGGCTTCCCATGGACCCGCGCTTCGCGCGCATGATCCTCGAGTCCGGCGCCAACGGGACGCTGCACGACGTGCTGCCGATCGTCGCCGGGATGTCGATCCAGGACGTGCGGGAGCGCCCTGAGGAGCGCCGGGAGGAGGCGGACCGGCTGCACGCGCGATTCGCCGACCCGACGAGCGACTTCCTGACGCTGCTGAACCTCTGGAATCACCTGCAGGAGAAGCAGGCCGAGCTGGGCTCGAGCGCGTTCCGCAGGCTCTGCCGCAGCGAGCACCTCAACTACGTGCGCGTGCGCGAGTGGTTCGACGTGCACCGGCAGGTGCGCTCACTGGCCCCGAAGAGCAAGGGGGGCCCTTCGACGGGCTCGGGGACCGGGGGCGCAGCGGACCCCGACGCGATCCACAAGGCGATCCTCGCCGGCCTCCTCTCGCACATCGGCCTGCTCGACGAGCGGGCGGCGGCGAGCGCCGCGGCCGGAGGCGGCCGCGGGCCCGCGCGCGGCGGCCGCGACCGTGCCGAGTACATCGGCGCGCGCGGCGTGCGGTTCGCGATCTTCCCCGGTTCCGGCCTCAAGAAGAAGAAGCCGCATGCCGTGATGGCCGGCGAGCTGGTGGAGACATCACGGCTCTACGCCCGCACGGTCGCGGAGATCGATCCGGCGTGGGCCGAGGCGCTGGCGGGCGATCTGGCGAAGACGCAGGTCAGCGAGCCGCACTGGTCGAAGGATGCCGGCGCCGCCGTCGCCTACGAGAAGGTGACGCTCTTCGGCGTCGAGCTCGTGCCCCGCCGCCGCATCCAGTTCGCCCGCATCGACCGGCCGGGTGCCCGGGAGCTGTTCCTGCGCCACGCGCTGGTCGAGGGCGAATGGGATCTCTCCCGGCTGCCCTCGAACCTCACCGCCTTCGTCCGCGCGAACCACGAGCTGCGGCGTCGCCTCGAGAAGGTCGAGGAGCGCGAGCGCCGCCGGGACATCCTCGTCGGCGACGAAGCCGTCTTCGACTTCTACCGGGCCCGCATCCCGGCCGACGTGTTCGACGTGCGCTCCTTCGAGCGCTGGTGGCGGGATGCCGAGGCGAAGACGCCGAAGCTGCTCACCATGCGCGAGGCCGACCTCGTGGCGGATGACGCGCGGGCCGACGCCCGCGACTTCCCGACCCGCTGGCGCCAGGGCGATCAGACGCTGCAGCTCGCCTACCGGTTCGAGCCGGGGGCCCCGGATGACGGCGTGACCGTCGTCGTGCCCCTGCCCCTGCTCGCGGGGCTCCGCCCGGACGGCTTCGACTGGCAGGTGCCCGGCATGCGCGACGAGCTCATCACGGGCCTCCTCCGTGCGCTGCCGAAGGCGATCCGCCGTCATGTCGTGCCCGCGGCCGACTGGGCGGCGAAGTTCTCGGAGGAGCTCGCGGGCCAGGGCCCCGAGGACCACGACGGACTCCCGCCGCAGCGGCTCACCGAGGCGCTCGCGCGCCTCGTGCAGCGGGTCGCGAACCAGCGGGTGAGCGGCTCCGACTTCGAGCTCGAGCGCGTGCCCGGCCACCTGCTCCCCTCCTTCCGAGCCGTCGACGGCCGCGGTCGCGCGGTGGGGAACGACCGCGACCTCGCGACGCTGCAGCAGCGCCTCTCGGCCCGCGCGCGCGACTCGGTCGCGTCCTCGATCGAGCGCGCGGCAACCGGCGACCGGCCGGGCGCGGCATCCGGACCGGACCGCGTCGCGACCGCGCGGCCCCCGGCGGAGCGCACGGGCCTCACGACGTGGGACATCGGCGAGCTGCCCGAGGTCGTCGACACCAAAGTCGCCGGCGGGGTCGTCCGCGGCTATCCCGCCCTGGTCGACGAGGGCTCGAGCGTCGCCCTTCGCGTCGAGTCGACCCCGGATGCCGCGGCCCGCGCCACGCGCGCGGGCGTGCGGCGCCTCGTGCTGCTCGCCGTCCCCTCGCCCACCGCGTACGTGCAGGAGCACCTCACCTCGGCGGAGAAGCTCGCGCTCGCGACATCCCCCTACCCCTCGGCACGTGCCCTCATCGAGGACTGCCGTGTCGCCGTCGCCGACGCGATCATCGCCCGCGTCGCGCCGAGCGGCATCGTGCGCACGCCGGAGGCTTTCGCCCGGGTGCGGGATGCCGTCTCGGCCGGTGTCGTCGACGAGCTCTTCGCGTGCGTCTCGCTCGTCGCCAAGGTGCTGACGAAGGCCCGGGATGTCGAGCGGGCGCTCAAGGCCGGCACCTCGATGGCGCTTCTCGGCGCGCTCAACGACATCCGTGGCCAGCTCTCGGGGCTGATCCACCCCGGCTTCGTGTCGGAGACCGGGCTCGCCCGGCTCGCGCATCTCCCCCGCTATCTCGAGGGAGCGCTC
>DASUQB010000371.1:0-3784 GCA_036280835.1 Microbacterium sp.
CACGAGCCACTCGAGCCACACATCCCACCCGCGTGACGCGAGCCCCGCGGCCCCTTGGCGTCGCGAACTTCGGAGAACCGCGCGTACTTCGGATGATCCGGCGGGAATTGTCCGGTGGACGCGACATTCTCCGAACTTCGCGACCGCGCGGGCCAAGGGCCCGCACACCGGGGATTCGGCATATCGCGTCGCGCCGGGCACGATGGAACCGCACCGCCGTCCCCTCGAGGAGCAGTTCATGACCGCACCACCCGCCGGCAGAATCGACACGCAAGGGCCCGTCGTCCGGACCACCGCGGGCGCCGTGCGCGGCTTCTGGCGCGAGGGCTCCGCCGCCTTCCTCGGCATCCCGTTCGCCGAACCGCCGGTCGGTCCGCTGCGCTTCGCGGCGCCCGTGCCGAAGGCGCCGTGGGAGGGCGAGCTCGACGCCACCAAGATGGGTGCGACGCCCCAGCGCGGCGGCGACGGCGGCACGAGCCTCATCCCCGAGCCGTCGGTGAAGGGCGACTCGACGCTGAACGTCAACGTCTTCTCCCCTTCCCCTTCCCCGGCGCCGGACGCCGCGCTGCCGGTGCTCGTCTACATCCACGGCGGCGGGTACTTCTCCGGGTCGCCCGCGAGCCCCTGGTACGACGGGCAGGCGTTCAACCGCGACGGCGTCGTGACCGTGACGATCTCGTACCGGCTCGGATTCACCGGCTTCGGCCACATCGAAGACGCCCCGGCGAACCGCGGCGTGCTCGACTGGCTGCGCGCCCTCGAGTGGGTGCAGGAGAACATCCGCGCCTTCGGCGGTGACCCCGACCGGGTCACGATCGCGGGCCAGTCCGCCGGCGGCGGGGCGGTGCTGCGGCTGCTCGGGATGCCGGCGGCGCAGCACCTGTTCCGCGCCGTGTGGTGCATGTCGGGGGCGACCGCCGACGTGCCGCTCGACCGGGCGCGCGGCATTTCGAAGCGGCTCGCCGCCCTGACCGGGGTGGCGCCGACGAGCCAAGGCTTCGGCTCGCTGACCCCGGCCAAGATCAACCACACCCGCGAAGAGGCGACCTACCCCGAGGGTACGAGCCAGATCGACCGGCTGCGTGGCGTGCTCGGCCTCGGGCTCTCGCATGGACCCGTGCTCGACGGCGAACTGCTGACCCAGACCACGGTCGAGGCGATCGCGGCCGGCGTGGGGGCCGACAAGCTGCTCGTGCTCGGCGCCACCGACGACGAGTTCACCATGGCCACCGACGGCTACCGCGGCAAGCTGCGCTTCGTGCCCGCCGGGCTCGCGCTCGGCCGGGTCATCGGGCTGCGCGGACCGGAGCGGCGCCCCTACCTGAGGGCGAACCGGGATGTGCGGCGCAAGGGCACGGCCGCGGTGCTCGGGCACTACGCGACCGACCGGATCTTCCGCACACTCGTGCCGCGGGTGGCCATCGCGCGCGGCGACGCGCCGACCTGGGTGTACCGCTTCTCCTGGGTGTCGCCGCCCAAGGGCTGGTCGTGCCACTGCCTCGACGTGCCGTTCTTCTTCGACTGCCTCGACGCCGAGCGTGCCGAGAAGCTGGTCGGGGAGGACCCGCCCGCGGCCCTGGTCGACGCCGTGCACGGGTCGGCCGTCGCCTTCGCCCGCACCGGAGATCCCGGCTGGCCCGCCTGGTCGCAGGCGCGGGGCACGACCCGCGTGTTCGGCGGCCCGGCATCCGCCCCCGACGTCATCACGAACGGATACGCCGAGGTGGCCGCGCTGCTCTGAGCCGCGCCGCGCCTCTCAGGCGAGCGCGGGAATGACCTTCGCCTCGAACAGCTCCTGGCTCGACGTGTCGTACGCGGAATCCGGGAAGTAGTGGATGGCGTAGCCGAGTCCGTGCTTCGCGCGCTCGGCGAGCCGCTCGGCGACCTGCTCGGGCGTGCCGACGGCGTCGGACCCTTCGAAGTCGCGGGCGATGCCGTCCGCACGGTCCTCCCCCACGAACGGCAGTACGCGCGCCCGCAGCGCCGCGATGCGATCGGCCACCTCGGCCTCGGTGTCGGCGACGATGGTGTTGAAGTTCGACGAGCGGGTGATGTCGGCGAAGTCGCGGCCGAGGTCGTCGCAGTGACCACGCAGCACGTCGCTCTTGTGGTCGAACTCATCGAGCGTTCCGGCGAAGTTGGTGTACGAGGCGTACTTGGCCGCGATCTTGAGCGTGACCTTCTCGCCCCCGCCGGCGATCCAGAACGGGATGCCGCCGTCCTGCAGGGGCAGCGGCTGCACGATCGCACCGTCGACCTGGTAGTGCTTGCCGTCGAGCGTCGCGCGCCCGGTGGTCCACGCCTGGCTCATGATCTCGACGCCCTCGCGCAGCTTGCCGAGACGCTCGGCGATCGGCGGGAAGCCGTAGCCGTACGCGCGCCACTCGTGCTCGTACCAGCCGCCGCCGATGCCCATCTCGACGCGCCCGCCCGAGATCAGGTCCGCGGTCGCCGCGACCTTCGCGAGATATGCGGGGTTGCGGTACGCCATGCAGGTGCACATCTGCCCGAGCCGCACGCGGGACGTGGATGCCGCGAACGCGGCCATCAGCGTCCAGGCCTCGTGCGTCGCCTCGTCGCTCGGCACCGGGGTGGTGTGGAAGTGGTCGTAGACCCACAGCGACTCCCAGGCGCCGGAATCGGCGCGCTGGGCGAGACCGTTCATCACCTCCCAGTGCTTCGCGGGCTCGACGCCCACGAGATCGAAACGCCAGCCCTGGGGAATGAAGACACCGAATCGCATGGAGCCAGCCTAGGGTCGCCCGTGGGCAACCGGTTCCTCCCAGGGGATCTCGTGGTTGTAGAGCCAGTCGTTGCGGGTGTCGTCCGCCGCGTTCTTCAGGAAGCGCGGCATCATCCAGTCCCGGATGGCGATGCCGAGCCGGCTCCTGGTCACCCGCTTCCGCGAATCGATCCGCCGCGCGTAGCGCACGACCGCCTCCGAGCGCGGGGCGCGCAGCGCCTGGTACTCCGCGAAGGCGGTGGCCCGGTCGGGCAGATCCCGCAGGCACCGCGCAAGCGTGATCGCGTCCTCCAGTGCCAGCGACGCGCCCTGGCCGGAGCTGGGCGAGGTCGCGTGCACCGCGTCCCCGACGGCGACGACGCGCCCTCGGCTCCAGGACCGAACGCCGGCGAGGTCGTAGATGGGGTAGCCGCGGAGCTCGCCGTGGGTGCCCGCGAGGATCTCGGGCGCGGCGCTCGGGTCGTCGGCGTGCAGGCTCCGCAGCTCGCGGAGCCACTCCTCGCCCGACACCGCTGCCATCGCTCCCCTGCGCGGCTCCGGTTTCGTCAGGTTCGCGAACCAGTACGCCGTGCCGTCCGCGCGCACCAGGTAGCCGAAGAATGAGCGCGCCCCGAAGACGAAGTGCTGCGCGCCCGGCGTCGGCGCGAGCCCCGCGATGCGCGCGATACCGCCCGTGCCGACGAGTCCGCTGTAGCGCGGTTCGCCGGCGTCCGGGTCGATCCAGCGGCGGGTGAGCGAGTGGATGCCGTCGGCACCGACCAGCAGGTCGCCCTCGGCCGTGCTTCCGTCGGCGAAGCGGGCGCGCATCGACGTCGACGTCTCCTCGATCGATGCGAGGCGCGCGCCGAACGTGACCGGGATGCCCGCGGCCGAAGCGGCCTCGCGGATCACCTGGTGCAGCCGGCCGCGCCGCACGATCACGCTCCCCCGCTCGGGATCGCGGGCCGGCCCGTTCGGGACCTCGCCGAGCACACGCCCGGTGCCGCTGGTCATCACCATGCGCGGCGCGCGGTGCGCATCGTCCAGAAGGCGCTCGCGCAG
>DASUQB010000372.1:0-20260 GCA_036280835.1 Microbacterium sp.
CGTCCACGCTCGGGGTCTCGAGCCAGCCGGCGATGCCACCGGCGCGCTTCACCGGGCCGGTGTGGATGGCGGTGATCCCGACACGCTCGAACGCCGCCCACAGCTCGTCGTCTCCGAGTGCCGCCAGGAACGACTGTCCCGGACGCGTGATGAAGGAGATCGGGTACGCCGTGAACCACACGTCGGTCGTCGCGATCGCCCGCCTCGCATCGGGGCGCGCGTACGCGTTCCGCCACATCGTGGGCTGCCCGGAGAGCTGGCGGGCGAGGACGTCGGCGTCTCTGAGCATCGCCTGCCGCACGAGCCACTCGATGTAGGACGGGTTGGTGCCGTTGGCCGTGCGCGGATCGGTCCTGATCCGCCGCACGCTGCTGCCGCGGAGGTGGTCGCGCGGACGCAGGCGCCGCGGCCGCGCGGGATAGCGCTGTTCGTCGTAGGTGATCTCGGGCGTCTCGGGATCGGGCTCTTCACCATCGGTCGCACGCACCGCCGCGAGGTCGATGGGGCCGGTGTAGAGATCCTCGGACAGCTGCTCGTCGTGCGCCATCGTTCCACGCTAGAGCCCCGAGTCCCGCGCCACGAGGGACTGGTGCGCACCCCCGCGAGGGTTTATAGGGTGCGGATGCCCGGCGCCACCGCCGCCGCGGCACCGAGGTCAGCGACCGGGGTGAGACGAGGGGCGATCCCGGTAGCGCTCCAGGCCGCGCAGCGGCGGCTGCGCGTCGGCGTGCGTCACGGCATCCGCGCCCACCCCGCACGCCGCGCTCAACGCGTCGTCGTGCGACCACCCGGCCGCCAGGGCCAGGGTGATGGCGGCGCAGAAGGCGTCGCCGGCGCCCACCGAGCTCACCACGCGCACGCGCGGGGAGGCAGAGCGCGCGATCTCCCGCCCGCCTTCGCGCAGCGCGGCTCCCCCGGCGCCGTAGGTGACCGCCACCAGCCGCGCGCCGGCGAGCTCGGTCTGCAGCTGGAACTCGGTCTCGTTCACGATGATGAGGTCCGCGCGGCGCACCAGCGCCTCCGTCAGCGAACGTGCGGGCGCCGCGTTGATCGCGAGGAAGCCGGGTACCGCCGACCCCAGCGACTCGACGACGGGGAGCGGGATCTCCAGCTGGGCCAGCACGGCCTCGTCCTGCCCGAACTCGACGCCCCCGATCGAGGCGTCCTCGTTGGCGCCGGGGCACACGACGATCTGGTTCTCGCCGGCCCCGTCGACCGTGATGAGGGCCGTGCCGGTGGCCGAGTCGCCGAGCCACACCCCGCCCGTGTCGACTCCGGCGTCGCGGAGGCCCTGCAGCATCCACTGCCCGTCCGCATCGTCGCCGACCGCGCCGATCATGCGCACCCGCCCGCCCAGCCGGGCGGCCGCCACCGCCTGGTTCGCGCCCTTCCCGCCCGGCAGGCGGCGAAGCGTCCCGCCGAGCACCGTCTCACCGGCGCCGGGAAGGCGATCGACGGATGCGGTCAGGTCGACGTTGATGCTGCCGACCACCGCCAGCGAACCGAGGGTCGGCGAGGTCATGACGACATTCCATCACGGCGCCTCGCGCCGCTCGGGGTATAACCGATGGATGACGTCGACGATCCCGCTGTACCTCGACTGCGACACGGGCGTCGACGACGCCGTCGCGCTGGCCTACCTGCTGGGCTCGCCCCTCGTCGAGCTGGTCGGCATCGGCACCGTGAGCGGCAACACGTCCGCCGCGCAGGCGGCGCGCAACACCCTGGACCTGCTGGCCCTCGATGGGCGCGACGACATCCCGGTCGCCGTCGGCGCGCACGACCATCTCGCCCGCGCCTACGGCGGCGGCGCGGCGCGCGTGCACGGCGGGAACGGCATCGGAGGCATCGAGGTGCCCCGCGCCGCGCGCGAGCCGGATCCGCGCACGGCGGTGGAGCTGCTCCTGCACCTCTCGCACGAGCACGACGGCCGGCTGCACGTGCTGACCATCGGACCCGCGACCAACATCGCGCTCGCCCTGCGGGCCGATCCGACGCTCGTCGGCCGCGTGGCGTCGGTCACGAGCATGGGCGGCGCGGCGCTGGTGCCGGGCAACATCACGCCCGTCGCCGAGGCGAACATCTTCAACGACGCCGAGGCCGCCGCTGACCTGCTGGCTGCGGATTGGGACGTGACGCTCGTGCCGCTCGACGTCACCATGGAGCACACGCTCACGAACGCCGATCGTGAGCGTCTCCTGCTCTCGCAGCGCCCGCTCGCCCGGGTGCTCGGCGAGATGCTCGATCACTACCTCGACTTCTACATCCCGGTGTACGGCGATCGCACCTGCGCCCTCCACGACCCGCTCGCGGCCATCCTGGCCGCCGGGGGGCTTCCGCCCACGCGGGCGCCGCGCGTGCCGGTGCAGGTGGACAGCACGGAGGGCCCGGGGCGCGGTCAGACGATCGTCGACCTGCGCGGGCAGCGCTTCTCCGTCAGGGACCACCACGACGTGCGAACCCGCGTGGTGCTCGACGTGGACGCTCCGGTCACCGCGCACCTCATGGCCGCGCTCACCGGAGACGACTGACCCGCGAACCGGAACGGCCGAGCGGGCGCACCCGGACCGCCGCAGGCCGGGACGCCTCTCACGCGGCGTCGAGGAACGGCTCGTGCCGGTAGCCGTCCGCATCCAGGATCGCCACCGTCGACTCCGGCACCTCCACGAACGCGCCGGGGAGGTCGTTGAGCGGCTCCGACACGACGACGTGCGCGGTGTCCCCGAAGAGCTCGAGCCTTTCGGAATCCGGATACAGCCGCCGCAGCGTCGAGATGTCGGCCGAGTGGAACAGCGAGCGCGAGCGACCCTGCGTCGAGTACCGGAACCCCCAGATCGTCTCCCCGTCCGATACGGCCATCGTGCCCTGCATCGGGAAGGGGACGCCGTGATCGCGTCCGACGCTCTCGACCATCCGCACGGTGTGGCGCATCGCGGTCACCGGATCGTCGATAAGCCCCAGCGTGAGGGCGAGATGGAACAGCACCTCGGAGTCGGTGGTCCCGCGCACGTGCGGGTACAGCGACGGGTCGATCGCGAAGGTCAGGTCGCGCTTGACCGAGGCGAAGCCCGAGAGGAAGCCGTTGTGCATGAACAGGTGGTTCTCGTAGCGGAACGGATGGCAATTCGTGTTCTGGATCGGCGGACCGCCCGCCGCCCGGACGTGGCTGAAGAACAGGGAGCTGCGCACCGCCTGCGTGATCTCGCGGAGATTCTGGTCGTGCCACGCCGGCTCGATGCTGTGGAACACCGCTGGTCGCGCCTCCTCCGCCGGGTACCACCCGAATCCCACGCCGTCTCCGTTGACCGTCTCCGCGCCGAGCGGCGAGTTGAGCGACTGGGCGACGAGCGAATGCGGGCTGTCGAGGATGAGGGTCGAGGGCTGCAGCGGCTCCCCTCGGTACGCGAGCCAGCGACACATGGCGTGCATCTCCCTTCGCGGCGCCGGCCGGCGGCGGTGCCGGGCGGATGCCTGTGGCACAGGCTACGGCGGAGAGCACGCGGCGCGCACTCCCCTTCCTCCCTGCCGTTGCCATCGCGCCGGTCCTGTTGCAAAGTGCTGGCCGCCCCGTGGCATAACCGTGGGCCGTCTGTGGCGCACGCCTTCGTAGCTTGATCTCATACGGTCCGCCACGACAGAAAACAGGAACCGAAATGACCAGCATCACCTCGTCCGCCGCCCAGGTCGCACAGCCGGCCCGCTCGCGCAAGCGCATCCTCGTCCCCCTCGCCGGCCTGCTCGTCGCCGCCGCGATCACGGTCGGATCGGGTGCCGACTTCGTCGCCAACTCGGTCAACACCGGCAACGCGTTCACCACGGGCACGCTCACGCAGAGCAACTCGAAGGCGAACAGCGCCATCTTCACCCTCGGCAACCTCAAGCCGGGCGACACCCTCGTGAGCACGGTCACGATCGGCAACACCGGTTCGCTGCCCGCCACCATCGCCCTCACCGAGGCGGCCGTCAACGGGTTCGTCACCCCCGCCAACCTGCAGCTCACGATCTCCCAGGGCGGCGCCACCATCTGGACCGGCACGTTCGGAACGCTCGGCACGGCGCAGCTCGGCGAGTTCGCCCCCGGCGCCTCGCGGGAGTACACCTTCAGCGTGACGCTCGCGCAGACGGCCACGAACGCAGAGCAGGCCAAGACCGCCACGGCGACCTACACGTGGAACTCCACGCAGCTCGCCGCCACGGTTCACACCCAGCCCTGAGTCGGCCGGCTGACTGACCTGATCTGATCCTGGACCGAGGAGAACGACATGAGCGCCGTGAAGACTTTCAAGACAGTCGGCAACGCGGGCATCACCGCGGCCGCCGTGCTGGCCACCGTCATCGCGGCGCTCATGTTCGTCCCGGGCCTGATCGGGCTCGACCGCTACGTCATCACCGGCGGCTCGATGTCCGGCACCTTCGAGCGCGGAGCGCTCGTCTTCGAACGCCAGGTGCCCGTCCCGGATCTCCGGGTCGGCGACATCATCACGTACCTTCCGCCCGCGGACTCGGGTCTCGACGAACTGGTGACGCACCGCATCGTCTCCATCGAACCGGGCCAGGACGCCGCCGCCGGGCCCACCTTCCGCACCCAGGGCGACGCCAACGCCGACATCGACCCGTGGACGTTCACCCTGCAGTCGGCGGTGCAGCCGCGCGTCGAGGGCTGGCTGCCCGAGGTCGGCTGGATCTTCATCGCCCTGTCCATGCCCGCCGTGCGCATGGCCGCGATCGGCATCCCGGCGGCGATCATCGCCCTGCTGTTCCTGCGCGACCTGCTCGGCGCGCTCCGCCGTCGGTCTCCCGACGAGGACGCCGTCCCGGCGCCCACCACCGCATGAGACTTCCGCGCCGCACCCTCACGCTGCCTCGCCGGCCCCGCCTGCACTGGGCCGCGGCCGCCGCTCTCCTGGCGGCATCCGCTCTTCAGCTCCTCGCCGCGCCCCGCCACGACCTCGGCCGCGAGCCGATCGCGCTCCTGACGACGATGCTCGGCGCGATCGGCGTTCTCGCCGTCGCGCGCTTCGCGACCGCGGGCTGCTTCGAGTCGCGCATCGCCATGAATCTCATCGCCATGGCGGGAGTGCTCGGCGTCGTGCTGGCGCACACCGTCGGCGCCCCCGGGTTCCCACCCTCGCCATGGGAGGTGCGCGACGGCATCCTCATCGCGCTGGCCATCACGACGGTCGCCGCCCTCTGGCTGAGCCCCCGCACGACGCCGACCGCCTGAGACGCCCCCATTGTGGAGCCCGTGAGTGGCTCCTGTGGCACGCCTGTAACCCGCCCGCGCGTAGCGTCGAGAACGACCTGATCCAAGGAGCACCACGATGATCGCCACCGCGACCCGCACCGCGGTGCTCGCCGTGCTCGCGGCCGTGCTCATCATCAGCGCCGGCGTCGCCGGACCGAAGTTCTCCTCGGCCGCCTTCACGGCCCAGACCGTGAACGCCCCGAGCACCGTGGGCGCCGCCAAGGACTGGACGCCCCCCACCGTCAGCGTGCAGGACCAGGGCGTGCTCCGCTCCACCGTCTCTCTGACGGCCGTGGCGTCGGACGCGGAGACCGGCATCCGTCAGGTCGTCCTCGCCTTCCAGCCCGCCGGCGCGACCACGTGGACGACCCTCTGCACCGCCGCGGTCGCCCCGTACAGCTGCAGCTGGGACACGCGCACCGTGCCCGACGGCCCCTACGACGTCCGCGCGATCGCCACCGACAACGCCGGCTACTCCACGACCTCCGCGCTGCTGCGGGTCACCGTCGGCAACACGATCACCGTCCTGCTCTCCTCCCCCGGGGACGTCGTCACCGGCGCGGTGAGCCTGACCACGACGCTGCAGAACGCGGGTCCCGGCGCGTACGCCGTCCGGGTGGAGTACGCGGCCACCGGCGGCGCCAACTGGAAGACGGCGTGCACCGCGCCCACCGTGGCGCCCTACACCTGCTCGTGGCCGACGCCGAGCAGCGGCGACTACGACCTGCGCTCCGTGGCGACGCTGAACGGCGTCACCACCTACTCCGCGGTCCTTCCCGAGGTCCTCGTGGACAACACGGCACCGAGCGTCTCGCTCGTCGACCCGGGCTCGCCGCTGCGCGGCACGGTCACCCTCACCGCGACTGCATCGGACGAGCACTCGGGCCTCAGCCGCGTCGCGATCCAGTACTCGCTCAACGGCACGACGTGGACCGACGCGTGCGCGATGACGGTCTCCCCGTACTCCTGCCGCTTCTCGACGACCTCGCTGTCCACGGGCACCTACGCCTTCAGGGCCGTTGCCACGGACACCGTCGGCCTGACCAGCACTTCGGCGTCGATCTCGCGGCTCGTCGACAACTCGGTCGCCTCGGTGGCCATGGAGGATCCCGGCGCGTACCTCAGCGGCACCGCGACGCTGACCGCCTCGGCGAACTCGACAGCGGGAGTGAGCAGCGTCGCCATCCAGTTCGCACCGCGCGGGACGACCTCATGGACGACCGTCTGCACCACGGTCACCTCTCCGTATGCCTGCACCTGGGACACGAAGGCGGTCGCGGACGGCTCGTACGACTTCCGCGCCATCCTGACCGACCCGACCGGCAAGCAGACCATCTCCGCCAGTGTGACCGCCCGCAACATCGACAACCGCGCCGTCCGCGGGGTCGACGTGCAGACCGCCAACGGCGGGGCCACGGCCGGGCGACTCGACGCCGGCGACACGATCGCCTTCACGTACAGCACGCAGATGAGCCCCGGCAGCATCAGCGCCGGCTGGAACGGCACCGCGATCCCCGTGAACGTCCGCCTCCGCGACGGCGCCCCCCTCGGCACCGGGAGCACGGGCGACACGTTGGACATCGTGCAGCCCGGCACGACCACGCCGCTGAACCTCGGGTCCGTCCTGCTGCGCGGCGACTACATCCGCAACAACAAGACGTCGTTCTTCAACGGCACGATGACGGCGAACACGATCACCGTGAACGGCCTGCCGGTGACGGTCGTGCAGATCACCGTGGGAGCCAACATCAGCGGTGGAGCTCTGCGAACCGTCACGACGGCCGGCGCGAGCGCCATGGTCTGGACCCCTTCGGCGGCGGCCAGGGACCTGTCCGGCAACCCGTCGTCGGTGTCGCCGGTCACGGAATCCGGCGCCCTGGACAGGGAGTTCTGAGTGGATGCCGCGGGCAGGCCGGCGGACACGCGCACCGGCGCCGCCGGGGATGCGCGCGGCGACCTGGATAGCATCGAGATCGTGGGACAGCGCATTCTGGTCGTGGAAGACGACGACGGCATCGCCGTCCCCCTCGTCCGCACCCTGACCCGCGAGGGCTACGACGTCGAACGCGTGGCAGAGGGGGCGGCCGCGATCGAGCTCGGGATCTCCGGCGGTTTCGCTCTCGTCGTGCTCGATCTGGGACTGCCGGACATGGACGGCCTCGACGTGTGCCGCCGCCTCCGTGAAGACGGCTTCGGGGGCGGCATCGTCATCCTCACCGCGCGGGACGGCGAGCTGGACCGGGTGGTCGGCCTGGACGTCGGCGCCGACGACTACATCGCGAAGCCGTTCGCCCTCGCCGAGCTCCTGGCGCGGCTCCGCGCGCTGCTCCGGCGCAGCGCCGCGCCTGCCGCGCCCGCGGCATCCGCGCCCGCCGGGCAGCCGGCATCCGCCACGGCCCTCACCGTGGACCCGCAATCCCGCCGCACCTTCGTCGGCGACGGGGAGGTGCAGCTGAGCACGAAGGAGTTCGACCTCCTCGCCCTGCTCGACCGGGACCGCGGCGCCGTGGTCACCCGCGAGCGCGTCATGGACGAGGTCTGGGACGAGAACTGGTTCGGCTCGACCAAGACGCTGGACGTGACGATCGCCAGGCTCCGCCAGAAGCTCGAGGATGCCGGTGCGGACGCCCGCATCACCACCATCCGAGGCGTCGGCTTCCGTCTCGACGAGGGACAGCCGGATGCGTGAACGGCTCGTCCTCGCGTTCGTGCTGCTGGCGGTGGGGATCATCGCTCTGTACGGCATCCCGCGGGCCTACATCGTCGCCGACCTGATCCAGAGCAGCGAGGAGCAGCGCGTCGTGCGGCTGTCGCACTTCCTCGCGGTGCTGATGGCCGAGCGAGAGGCGGAGGCGCCCGTGACGGAGGAGTTCCTCCTCCCGCTGCTCATCGAGGGCGAGGAGCGCATCACCTACGTCAGCGCCGACGGCACGACCGTGCAGGCGGGGGCCGAGCCGGCCGAGACCGACATCACCTCGACCGCCGATGTCGCGGGCGGTGGCACGGTGGAGTTCAGCCGGGCGGGCGCCGTCATCTCCGGCCGCGTGCAGGAGGCCGTGATGCCCGTCGTCACGATCGGCATGGCGCTGATGGCGGGATCGGCCGTGGTCGGCGTGCTGCTCGCGCGCCGTCTCTCCGACCCGTTCGTGCGTCTGGCCGCGGTGGCACGCGACCTCGGCGACGGCTCGCTGAAGCTCGAGCCCGATGACCTGCGCATCCCCGAAGCGCGGGCGATCGGGACGGCGCTGCACAGCAGCGCCGAGCTGCTCGAGCAGCGCATCCGACGCGAGCACGAGTTCGCCGCCAACGCCTCGCACCAGCTGCGCACGCCCATCACGGCGCTGCGCCTCGAACTCGAGGATCTTTCTCTGTGGCCGGAGACCCCGCCCGCCGTGCGGGACCAGCTCGGCCACGCCCTGCGTGAGATCGACCGGCTCTCCGACGCCATCGCGCACCTGCTGCAGCTCGCCCGCGGCGGCAAGCCCGGCAGCGGCGAGCGGGTGCCGCTCGGCGCGATGCTCGAGGACGCCGCCCGGCGCTGGCAGGCATCCGCCGACGCCGTCGATCGCGAGATCGCGGTGTCCACCGACGGGCTCGGCGACGCCACCGCCCCCGCACCGGCCGCCCAGATCCTCGACGTCCTCATCCACAACGCGCTGCAGCACGGACGGGGGCCGGTGCGGCTGTCGGCGAGCCCGGCGAGCGGCTACGTGACCGTGCAGGTGGCGGATGCCGGGCCCCGGCCGCGGGGGAACACGATCTTCCAGCGCGTCCCCGGCAAGAGCACCAACGGCGGCGAGGGCATCGGCCTCGCCCTGTCCGCCGAGCTCGCAGAGGCGCTGGGCGGGCACCTGCTGCTGGAGTCGTCGAAGACCACGACCTTCTCGCTGATGCTGCCGTACCGCCCCGGCCCCGAGGCGCCCGCCGGCTGACGGCCGTCGACCACCAGCGGGACCCACGGACGGTGCGCTCCCGGAAGCACCGTGCCACGATGGACCCACGACTCCCGGGGGGCAGGCATGCGCGACACGTACCCGAACATCGCCGACCACGCGCTGATCGGCGACCTGCAGACCGCCGCCCTCGTGGCGACCGACGGGACCATCGACTGGTTCTGCCTGCCCCGCTTCGACGGGCCGAGCGTCTTCGCGTCGCTGCTCGACGCCGAGCGCGGTGGCTTCTGCAGCGTGCGACCGACGACCGACGACTACGTCACCCGCCAGCTGTACGTTCCCGACACCGCCATCCTGATCACCCGGTTCCTCACCGACGCCGGGGTCGGCGAGGTGGTCGACTTCATGCCGATCGCCGGGGATGTGGCCACCGATCGTCATCGGCTGGTGAGGATGCTCCGCGTGGTGCGCGGGACGATGAGCTTCGAGGCGGAGGTGCAGCCCCGCTTCGACTATGGCCGCGCGCCGCACACGATCGACGTCGTCGAGGGAGCGGGAGCGGTCTTCACGGCCGGCGATCAGAGTCTCACCGTGCACCGTGTGGGCGATCCCGTGCTCCACGGGACGGAACGGGCCGCGAGAGTCGAACTGAGCGGGAAGGGCATCCGGATCACCGGCTCGCTCGACGCCGGTGAATCCGCCGGGCTGGTGGTGGAGTCCGGGGGCGCTCGGCCCCAGCGGGTGGCGGTCGAGGACATGGAGACGCTGTTCGAGGAGACGAGACGCTTCTGGGGGGACTGGAACCGTCATTCGACCTACACGGGCCGATGGCGGGAGATGGTCGCCCGGTCGGCGATGACCCTGAAGCTGATGACGTATGCGCCGACCGGTGCACTCGTGGCCGCGCCCACCGCCGGCCTGCCCGAGCAGATCGGCGGCGAGCGCAACTGGGACTACCGGTACACATGGATCCGCGACGCCTCGTTCTCCGTCTACGCCCTCCTCGGCCTCGGGTACACGGAGGAGGCCGAAGCGTTCGTCGCGTGGCTGATGGACCGGGTGCAGGAGAGCGTCGGAGAGGGCTCGGGGCCGCTGAAGATCATGTACCGCGTCGACGGCTCCTCGGATCTGATCGAGGAGCCGCTCGACCACCTCGCCGGCTACCGGGGCTCCACCCCGGTCCGACTGGGCAACGGAGCCGCCGACCAGCTGCAGCTCGACATCTACGGCGAGGCGATGGACTCCATCCATCTCGCCGACACCCACGGCCTGCAGCTCCCTCATGCCGGGTGGGGCAAGCTCAGCGACATGCTCGACTGGGTCTGCGACAACTGGGACTCCCCCGAGGAGGGAATCTGGGAGACGCGAGGCGGCCGGAAGAACTTCACCTACGGCCGGTTCATGTGCTGGGTCGCCCTCGATCGCGGCATCCGGCTCGCGCGGCTGCGCGGTCGGCCCGCCGATCTGGTGCGGTGGACCGAGCAGCGCGACGCCATTTACGCGCAGATCATGACGAAGGGGTGGCACGCGGGGCGGGGCGCCTTCGTGCAGCACGATGAGACAGACGTGCTGGATGCCTCGCTGCTGGTGATGCCGCTGATGGGCCTGGTTGCTCCCCGCGACCCGATGTGGCTCTCGACCCTCGCGGGTATGGACGAGGAGCTGGTCTCCGACAGCCTCGTCTACCGGTACAACCCCAGCGCCTCCCCCGACGGGCTGCGCGGCTCCGAGGGCACGTTCACGCTCTGCTCGTTCTGGTACGTCGATGCCCTGGCGCGTTCTGGCCGCCTCGACGAGGCGCAGCTCGTCTTCGAGAAGATGCTCACCTACGCCAACCACGTCGGGCTGTACGCCGAGGAGATCGGTCTGACCGGGGAGCAGCTGGGCAACTTCCCGCAGGCCTTCAGCCATCTGGCGCTGATCAACGCGGCCGTCAACCTCGACTATCAGCTCGACCACGGGTCCGGTTACGTGGACCCGGTGCTGAGCAGGGGGCGCCGGTAGTCGCCCCGTGCGACCCGGGAGCGGAGATGGCGGCGCACAACGCGGCGACGGCCGATGTCCTCGTCATATTCGGGATCACGGGCGACCTGGCCCGGGTGATGACGTTCCGCTCGCTCTACCGCCTGGAGCAGCGCGGCCTGCTCGGATGCCCGATCATCGGCGTCGCGGTCGATGCCTTCAGCATGGATCAGCTGATCGAGCGGGCGCGCGAGTCGATCGTGGGCGCCGGCGAACGGCTGGACGATGCCGTCTTCGCGCGACTCGCGGCGCGACTGCACTACGTGCAGGGAGACTTCGCGGATGCCGACACCTACCGGCGCCTCGGTGAGGCGATGGGCGACCATCGGACTCCCGTCTTCTATCTCGAAACCCCTCCCAGCCTGTTCGCCACCGTCGTGAAAGGCCTCGCGGAAGCCGACCTCGTCGGCCGGGGTCGCCTCGTCGTGGAGAAGCCCTTCGGCCACGACCTCCGGTCGTCGCGGGAGCTCGCGACCGACCTCTACCGCTACGTCGACGAGTCCCAGCTCTTCCGGATCGACCACTACCTCGGGAAGATGGGCCTCGAGGAGATCCTCTATCTCCGGTTCGCGAACACGATGCTCGAGCCCGTCTGGAACCGCAACTACGTCGACTGCGTGCAGATCACGATGGCCGAGGACTTCGGCGTCGCGACGCGAGGGCACTTCTACGACCCGGTGGGCGCGCTGCGCGACGTCGTCGTCAATCACCTGATGCAGGTCTTCTCGGCGGTCGCGATGGAGGCGCCCTCGCATGGCGACCCGGAGACCATCAAGGACATGCAGACGGCCCTGTTCCGGGCGACGAGCGACGCCGATCCCGCGCACTGCGTGCGCGGGCAGCACGACGGGTACCGGCAGATCGTCGGCGTCGCCGAGGACTCCACGACCGAGACCTACTGCGCGCTGCGGCTCGAAGTCGAGAACTGGCGCTGGTCGGGCGTCCCCTTCTTCATCCGCACCGGCAAACTGCTGCCGGCGACGCAGACCGAGGTCCGGCTCGTCTTCAAGGAGTCGCCGAGACTCGGATTCGGGCTGCGCGACGAGGCGAGCGAACCCGACCAGCTGGTGATCCGGCTCGATCCTTCCACGGGGGTGCGGATCGCGCTGAACGCCCTGCGAGCCGATGCCTCTCTGCCCCGCCCGGTCGCGCTCGATATGGAGTTCGCCGCGATGGGCGGGGAAGGGCCGACGCCCTACGAAGTGCTGCTTCTCGCCGCGCTCGAAGGGCGCAGGACGCGCTTCAGCCGTCAGGAGACGGTGGAGGAGGCGTGGCGCGTCATGCAGCCGCTGATCGAGGATCCCTCACCCGTGCTGCCGTATGCCCCCGGCTCGTGGGGTCCCGCCGAAGCGGACGCGCTGGTCGCAAAACACGGGGGGTGGCGGCAGCCCTGGCTGTGAAGCGTCCCGGTCGGCGAAGGTCCGTTGTCGAGACGGCTCAGGCCAGCGGCTCCGACAGTGTCGCGGCATCCGGCCGGTCACGCTCGCCCGTGCCCCCCGGACGCCGCGACGCCAGCACCGCCCCGACGCTCGCACAGATCACGAGCGCCATCCCGACGAGCTCGAGCCACGTCAGGGTCTGGCCGAGGATCAGGAATCCCGCGAGGGAGGCGGTCGCGGGAGACAGGCTCATCAGGATCGCGAACGCCGCCGCCGCCATCCGCCGCAGGGCGATGAGCTCGAGGGCATACGGGATGGTCGACGACAGCAGCGCGACAGCGGCCCCGAGCCCCAGCATCTCGGGCCGGAGCAGCGCTTCGCCGGCGGAGAGGATGCCGAACGGCAGAGCCAGAACCGTGCCGAAGGCCATCGCGAGGGCGAGCCCGTCGAGCTTCTGGAAGACGCGACCGACCTTCGCAGACGCCAGGATGTAGAACGCCCAGCTCGCCGCCGCACCCAGCGCGAAGAGCACGCCGACGGGATCGAGGCGCTCCCATCCCCCGCCGCCGAGGGCCAGCACGCCGAGCAGGGCGAGTCCCGCCCACAGCCAGGCCGAGCGCGTGCGGGCGACGACGATCGACAGCGTGAGCGGCCCGAGCACCTCGATGGTCACGGTGACACCGAGGGGAAGGCGCTCGAGCGCCAGGTAGAAGAGACCGTTCATCAGGGCGAGCACACCGCCGAACGCCATGACCGCGAGCCATCCCCGCCGGCCATGGCCGCGCAGCGACGGACGGGCGATCGCGAGCAGGATGACCGCGGAGAAGAACAGCCGCAGCAGCACCATGCCGAGGGCCCCGACCTCGGGGAACAGCAGCACGGCGAGCGAGGCGCCGACCTCCTGGCACGCCAGCCCGACGACGACGAGCGTGACGGCGAACCCGGACGTCCGGGTCATCGGACGACCCCGGTCACGGAGCGGGGAGGGGGCAGACCGCCGACGCCGTGATGGCCTCGTGGTACTGCTCGGCGGTCCACGGCAGACCGAACTCCGGGGCGGTCTGGCCGCCGGCCGCCGGTGCCTTCGAGGCGATGGCGGCCAGCTCCCACGCGAGCGCGGCCACGATTCCGCTTCCCGCGGCGCTGTTGTTCAGCACGACGGCGACGGTCATGCCGGTTCCGGGGTCGGAGTACACGCTCGTGAGGTAGCCGGGGATCATGCCGTGCTGACCGATCAGCGAACCCGCGAGATACGCGCCGCCGGTCGCCTGCAGCCACGAGGGGCCGTCGGCGCTCACGGGCAGCGGAGCGCCCCAGCGGTCCGGCTGACCCTGCGGCATGAGCGAGCCGGCGGCGAGCGCCTGCCCGTACCGACCGAGGTCGCCGATCGTCGAGGTCACGCCCGAGTCGGTGAATCCCACGCTCGAGGAGAGGGTGGTGATATCCAGCGGCTCCGTGCAGTTCAGCACTCCGTCGGGACCCGGCAGGGAGTGGTGCCCCGCGAGCACGGGCTCCGTCCTGGACGGCTCGGCGGGTGCGGGGCGGGGCAGCGTCGTGGACTCGAGGCCGAGGGGCGCGAAGACGTACTCCTCGAGCAGCTGGGCGGCGCTCTTCGTGGTGGCCCGCTGCAGCGCCAGGCCGAGCAGCACGTAGGCGGTGTCGGACTCCCGGTACTGGGTGCCCGGCGCCACCGGCTTCGAGTAGCCGAGCCCGAAGCTCGTGAGCTCGCGGGCGCCCCACACCCGCTGGGGGTTGGTGAGCCACTGATTCTGCAGAGTGCCCTGGAAGTCGCCGAGGCCGGAGGTGCCGTTGCAGAGCTGCAGAAGGGTGACCGACTCCAGGTCGGGGGCGCCGGTGACGTAGTCCGACACGCTGTCGTCGAGCTTCACGACGCCGTCGGCCGCCAGGCCGTAGAGCACGTCGCAGATCATCGGACGCGTCGCGTCGGCAGCCCGGAACACCATATCGACGTCGACGGGGGTGGGGTCGGTGGCCGACTCGGTTCCCACGCCCGCGACCCAGGCCCCGCTCCAGGGAACCCAGATCCCGACGATCGCCCCGCTCGCGCCCGCGGCGGCCATGGCATGCGTGACGGATGCCTCGAGCTGGGTGCGCGTCTCCTCGGGGAGCTGCCCCTCCACCTGGGGCGGGGTCTCGATCGACACGGAGGACTCCGGCGCACAGCCCGAGACGGCCAGCGCGAGGGCGGTCAGGCCGACGAGGAGCGCCGTGGCGCGGCGTCGCGCCGTGCGTGCCCCCATGTCGCCCCCCATGATCGTTCTTCCGAGTCTATGCGCTCACCCCGGGCGCGCCTCGCTGGCGCGCGTACGCTTGCGGGGTGACCGACACGTTCGATGAGAGCACGGTGCGGGCGGTGCTGCGGCACATGAACACCGACCACGCCGACGACAACCTCCTGATCGCCCGCGCCTTCGGAGATCCTCTCGCCTCGGGCGCGGTCATGACGGGCTTCGACGGCGGCGGCGGGGAGTGGCTCGTCACCCGCCACGACGCGTCCACCACCGCGCTCCGCGTTCCGTGGCCGGCGGCGCCCATCGCAGAGCGGCCGCAGGTGCGCCGTGAGATCGTCGCCCTGTACGACGAGGCCTGCCGCCGCCTCGGAATCGAACCGCGCCCGCACGCCTGACGAAGGGGAGGCGGACGAGGTTAGGTGACCCTTAGAATGTCGCCATGACCAACGTCGTGCCCTTCTCGTCGGCCCTCCGCGAGCGCTCGAGCGGTGCCCACTCCGGCAGCGAGAGCGCGGGCTTCATGTCGGATCTCATCAAGGGCCAGGGCAGCCGCGAGGACTACATCGCACTGGTCACCCAGCACTTCTTCATCTACGAGGCGCTCGAGGCCGTGACCGAGCGGATGCGCCGCGACCCCGTCGCCGCCGTCTTCATCAGCGACAAGCTCACGCGGCTGCCCGCGCTGGAGGCCGATCTCGAGTTCCTGGTCGGCCCGGACTGGCGCACGCAGATCGTGCCCCTGCCGACGACAAGGCGATACGTCGACCGCATCAACCAGGTCGGCGCGACGTGGGCGGGCGGATTCGTCGCACACCACTACACGCGCTATCTCGGCGACCTGTCGGGAGGCCTCTTCATCGGCCGCCTCATGCAGCGCCGCTTCGGCTTCGAGACGAACGGCATCGGCTTCTACCTCTTCGACGACATCGCCGATCCCAAGGCCTTCAAGGAGGTGTACCGCGAGCAGCTCGACGCCGTGCCGTGGGATGCCGCCGAGAAGGAGCGCGTCATCGACGAGGTGCTGCTGGCCTACCGCTTCAACACCGAGCTGTTCGACGACCTCGAGCGTGCGAAGCGCCAGACCGACGTCGCCTGACTCGCGCGGATCGCCTCGCGCGGCTCGACTCGCGCGGCTCGCCTCGCGCGGCCTCCGTCGCGCGGCTCTGCCTCGCGGTTCAGTCGAGCGCGGGCTGCACGGGCGCGGCGCGGCCGCGCATGAAGCGCTGCACGTCGGGATCGACGCGGATGTCGCTGGGGCGAAGCGGCCGCGACAGGTACAGTCCGTCGATCGAGGTCAGCCGGCTGAGAGCGACATAGGTCTGCCCCGGGGCGAACGCCCCGGAACCCAGGTCGATGACTGCGCGGTCGTAGGTCTTGCCCTGCGACTTGTGGATCGTGACGGCCCACGCCAGGCGGAGGGGGAACTGCGTGAACTCGGCGACGATCTCGCGCGTCAGCTTCTTCGAGCCGGGGTCGTAGGCGTACCGGAACCTCTCCCACACCGCCGGCTCCACGTCGAACTCGTGGTTGTCGACATCCACCCGCACCGTGCCGCCCGCGATGCGCGTCACCGTCCCGATCGTGCCGTTCACCCACCGGGGCGGCTCGCCGAACGCACCCGTGTCGTTGCGCAGGAACATCACCTGCGCCCCGACCTTGAGCTTCAGCTCCGAATCCGCGGGATAGCCGGCCTCGCCGCGCCCGAAGTCGCCGCTGATCTCGGCGTTCGCGGTCTGCTCCCGGCCGGGCAGCGCGCTGAGGTGCCGGCGGTTGATGCTGTTGACGATGTCGTTCCGCGTCGCCAGCGTGATGATCGGCGAGTCGGGGTCATCGGGCGGGGTGCGGGCACCGGCCCCGTTCAGCACGCCGGCGATCTCGGCCGTCACGACGCCGTGGCGCACCGCGTTCAGCATCGCCTTGAACGCCCCGTCGGCCTGCCGATGGATATGGGAGAGCTCCCGGATGTGCAGCTCCGCGCCGTGGCGGCCGACATCCAGGATGCCGTCAGAGGCCTCGCCCCCGGCCCACACCTTCGCGTCGAAGAACCAGAACGAGCGGTAGTGGTCGTGGATGTAGCGCAGCTCGTCGCCGCGGGGAGGAACCGGCGCAAGCTGGTACGGGTCCCCGAACATCACGACCTGCACGCCGCCGAACGGCTCGGCGCGGCGGCCGCGGGCCTGGCGCAGCGCGCGGTCCATGCCGTCCATGAGATCGGCGTTCACCATCGAGATCTCGTCGATGACCAGCGTGTCGATCGCGTTCAGGATCTTGCGCGTGGCGTCGGACTGGTCGATCTCGCTGTCGGCGATCAGCCCGATCGGCAGGCGGAAGAGGGAGTGGATCGTCTGGCCTTCGACGTTCAGCGCCGCGACCCCCGTGGGAGCGCAGACAGCGATCTGCTTCGAGGTGTTCCACGCGAGGTGCTGCAGCAGCGTGGACTTGCCGGTGCCCGCGCGCCCGGTCACGAAGACATGCTCCCGCGTGTCCTCGATGAGGCGGAACAGGGCCTCCTGTTCCGCCGAGAGGGCGGGTGTGTTCACGGGTTCCTCACGGGGCGACGGCGGTCCTTCCATCGTAGGCGGGCGCGGGATCACGCGTCGGGGCTGTGGATTGCGCGTCGTCCCGCGACGGTGGTCGGCAAGTCTTCAGGAGCCGATCCCTAAACTGGCGGCATGAGCCACGGGGCGAACAGCGCACCGGCGGGGGTCGTTCCGGCCGCCCCCGACGTCGTCGCGCCCGCGCCATCCCCCGCCGCCCCCGCAGAAGCTCCCGCCGAAGGTCCGCGCCTCGGCGTCCAGCTCACCGTCATCTGGGTGATCGTCGGCCTGCTCCTCGCCGCGCTGGTGGCCGGCGGGGTGGCGCTGTACCGCGCGCTCTACAGCCCCTCGGCTTTCGTCGAGCGGTACGTCGGCATGCTCGCGGACGGCCGGGCGGCCGACGCGCTGCTCGTCCCCGGAGTCGCGATCGACACCGCGCAGCTCGAAGCCGCCGGGCTCCCGACATCCGCGTCGGACGCCCTTCTGCGAGACGACGCCCTCACCTCCCTCAGCGAGATCGAGGTGGTGTCCGAGACCACCGAGGGAGACACGACCGAGGTCGTCGTCTCGTACTCGGCCGGCGGCTACCCCGCGACCACGACATTCGAGGTCGCGCGGGACGGCTGGATCGGCGTGCTGCCCTCCTGGCGGTTCGAGAAGAGCCCGCTCGCGGTTATCGACCTGACGGTCCGGGGCTCGATGCGGTTCGACGTCAACGGCTTCGAGGTCGACAAGCGCCAGGTGTCACCCGACGGGGCGGATGCCGCGCCGCTCGACGCGGTGCCGCTCCTCGTGTTCTCCCCCGGCGTCTACGGCGTCTCCGTCGACACGGCGATCTCGACGACGCCGGGCGTCAACGTGCTCGCGGATGCCGCGCTCGCGCGCGTGCCCGTCGACATCCAGGCCGAACCGACGGAGGAGTTCATCGGGGTCGTGCAGACGCGCGTCGAGGAATTCCTCACGGCGTGCACGAGTCAGCAGGTGCTGCAGCCGACCGGATGCCCCTTCGGGTACTACGTCCAGAACCGCATCGACGCGCCGCCCGTCTGGACGATCACGAAGCAGCCCGAGGTTCAGGTGGCGCCGAACGGCGCGGAGTGGGCGATCCCCGCAGCGGAGGCCGTCGCGCACATCGAGGTCGACATCCGCTCGCTCTTCGACGGCAAGGTCAGCCACATCAGCGAGGACGTGTCGTTCCTCGTCGAGGGCTCCATCACCGTGCAGCCCGACGGCACGGCATCCATCTCGGTCGGCGGCGAGCCGACGCCGTAGCCGGACGCCCTGGCCCGACGACCTAGCCTCGCAGCGCGTCCTTCTCGGCGAGTGCCGCGAGCTTCGCGTTGTACTCCTCGAGCTCCGCGTCGCCGGTGCGGTCGGCGTGCCGGTCCCGCCGCCGCTGCGAGCGGTCGTCGCTGCGGCTCCACTGGATCGCCACCGTGATCGCGAGGATGAGGGTGGGGATCTCCCCGATCGACCAGGCGACGCCTCCGCCGACGTACTGGTCATCGAGCGGCGTCGCGCCCCACGTGCGTCCCATCGATCCGAACCACTCGGCGACGAACAGCCCGCTCTGCATCATGATCGCGATGCCGAAGAATGCGTGCATCGCCATCACGCCGATCAGCAGGATGAGCCGTCCGGCGTAGGGCAGGCGGTACGGCACCGGATCGATGCCGATCAGGGTGAGCACGAACAGGTAGCCCGTGATCAGGAAGTGCGCCGTCATCCATTCGTGTCCCAGGTGGTCGTAGAGCGACCAGCGGAACAGGTCGGTGTAGTAGAAGGTCCAGAGCGACCCGACGAAGAGACCGGCGGCCACGAACGGATGCGTCAGCACGCGCGAAACCGGGGAGTGCACCGCCCACAGCACCCATTCGCGTCCGCCGCGGGTGCCGTCGTCGCGCTTGCGCGCGGCGCGGGCCAGCAGCGTGACCGGGGCGCCCGCGACGAGCAGCAGCGGGATCGCCATGGACAGCAGCATGTGCCCCACCATGTGGATGCTGAAGAGGTAGTCCTGGTAGGCGTTGATCGGGCCGCACGTGACCCAGAACAGCAGCACGAGGCCGGCGCACCAGAGGATCGTGCGGTAGAGCGGCCACGCGTCGCCCCGGCGGGAGAGGCGCCACACGCCGGCGACGTAGAAGAAGATGCCGAACGCGGCCGCGAAGGCCCAGAGCAGGTCGATGTCCCAGGCCGTGAACCACTGCGCGAGGGTGAGCTCCGGCGGGAGGGGCGCGCCGGTGAGCACCTCGGCGGGCGTGTCGAGCGTGGGGGCGAGGGCGGATGCCGGCGGCGCGGTGCGCGCGAGGGCCACCGCGGCCCCGCTGGCGATGCCCATGAATGCGAGTTCGACGGCGATGAGGGTCCAGAAGCGCCGGTTTGCGCGCTCCTCGCCCATGCGGCCGATCAGCCGGCGCCGGTACGACGCGCCGAGGGCGCCGAGCGCCAGAAGCGCGCCGAGCTTGACCAGCACGAGCATGCCGTACGGGGTGGCGAGCCGGTCCCAGGCGCCCACGCCGATGGCGGCGCGCGCGTAGCCGGAGACGGCGACCACGACGAACGCGGCGAGGGCGATGCTGGAGTACCGGGTCAGGATGACGATGATGCGGCTCGGGGAGACGATCGGCCGCACGGCGATGACCAGGAGCAGCCCTCCGAGCCACGCGGCCGCGCCGATCGTGTGCAGCGCGAGCGCCATGACGGCGGCGCTGTGGTTGGCCTCCTCGCCGGAGTGCCCCTGCGTCGCCATCGGAACGATCGTCGCGATGGCGAAGAGGGCGACGAACAGGGTCGCGGTCCACGACCGCACGGCGAACGCCAGCACCGTCAGGGCCGCACCCGCGATCGTCGTGAGCAGCCAGGTGCGGCCGAGCTCGGTCTCGAGCAGGAACCGTCCGAGCTGCGCGCCGAAGACGGAGTCCGCGCTCGGCAC
>DASUQB010000373.1:0-5140 GCA_036280835.1 Microbacterium sp.
GACGCAGTCAGCCGCAGGCGGTGGCGCCGCCGCCGGAGGCGCTCCCGGAACGGCTGCGGGCACGGCGGCCGCAGCTTCTCCGCAGGCCGCTGCGGGCGGTGCGGCGGGCGGCGGCGCCCCGGGCGCTGCTGCGCCGGCTCCGCGCCGGGACCCGTCGGAGGACCCCAACTTCCAGGCCATGAAGGGCAAGGCCGGCGCCGCGGGAGGCAAGGCCAAGGCACACCGGCCGGCCGCGGCCGGCGCCGCCGCCGCCCAGGCCGCCGCCGTCCCGCCCGGCAACGAGGTCGCGAGCCAGGCCGCCGGTGCGCAGGTCGAGGAGATGGGCGCCCAGCAGCCGGGCTCCTTCGACCGCAAGGCGTTCATCGCCGCGGTCCAGAAGGCGATCGACGCCGCCGCGCCCAAGAACCTCGAGGAGGCCGACGACTTCAAGGGCTCGGGCAAGGCCGCACAGGTCAAGGGCGAGGTCGGCTCGCTCGTCAAGGGCGGCAAGAAGGACGCCGAGAAGGACATCAAGACCGCGACGGACGCGCCCCCGGACGCCTCGAAGGCCAAACCGAAGGTCGTGACGCCGCTCGCTCCGGAGCAGCCGGGAGAGGCGATCTCCAGCGTCGGCGCCGCGAATGCGATGCCGGGTCCTCGGCCGCCCGAGGAGACCGACCTCTCCGCGGGGCCGGCGCAGGTGGACGAGGAGATGGAGCGCGAGGGCGTCACCGACGAGCAGCTCGCCAACAGCAACGAGCCGGACTTCACCGCGGCGCTCGACGCCCGCCAGACCGCCAAGGAGCACAGCGCGACGGCGCCCGCCGAGTACCGCGCCCAAGAGCAGGAGGTGCTCGCCAAGGGCCGCGACGAGGCGGCCGACGTCGAGAGCGCGGGCCTCACCGGCATGCACGGCGCGAAGGTCGCCGCGCTCGCGAAGGTGGTCTCCCAGCAGGGCGAGGCCAAGAGCCAGGACGAGGCCAAGCGGGCCAAGGTCGCCGCGGACATCCAGGCGATCTACGACAGGACCAAGACCGACGTGACCGGCATCCTCACCGGCCTCGACGGAAAGGTCGACTCCGCCTTCACCGGCGGCGAGGAGGCGGCCCGCAAGCAGTTCGAGGACTACGTGGGCGCGAAGATGGACGCCTACAAGGACGACCGCTACAGCGGCTGGCTCGGCGGCGCCCGCTGGCTGAAGGACAAGCTCTTCGGGATGCCCGACGAGGTCAACGTCTTCTACAGCCAGGGCCGCTCCGCGTACCTCACGGCCATGGACGCGGTGATCGGCCAGGTCGCCGACATCGTCGGGGGCGAGCTCAACGCCGCCCGCATGCGGATCGCCCAGGGCAGGACCGAGGTCCGCAACTACGTCGTGCAGCTGCCGCGGGACCTCCAGAAGGTCGGCAAGGACGCCGAGGGCAAGCTCGAGGAGCAGTTCGACCAGCTCTCCAGCGACGTCGACGCCAAGCAGGACGCGCTGGTCGACACGCTGGCGCAGAAGTACGTCGCCAGCCGCGACGCGCTCGACTCTCGCATCGAGGAGCTCAAGGCGGCCAACAAGGGCCTCGTCGACAAGGCGCTCGACGCGGTGGTCGGCGTCGTCAAGACGATCCTCAAGCTCAAGGACATGCTGCTCAACGTCCTGGCCAAGGCGGCGGACGTCATCGGGGACATCATCAGCGACCCGATCGGGTTCCTCAGCAACCTCATCGGCGGCATCAAGGACGGACTCGGGCGCTTCGTCGACAACATCGGCACGCATCTCAAGGAAGGCCTCATGGGCTGGCTGTTCGGCGCCCTCGGCGACGCCGGCATCAAGATGCCCAAGAGCTTCGACCTGGCCGGGATCTTCGAGCTCGTGATGGACGTGCTCGGCCTGACCTACCGCAACATCCGTGCGCGCGTGGCGAAGATCGTGGGCGAGCCGGTGGTCTCGAAGATGGAGGAGACCGTCGAGGTCTTCAAGATGCTCGTCACCGACGGGCCGGCCGCGCTCTGGAACTGGATCAAGGACAAGGTCGGCGACTTCCAGGAAATGGTCTTCGGCGGCCTGAAGGATTTCATCATCGAGCGCGTCATCAAGGGCGGCGTGACGTGGCTCCTGTCGCTGCTCAACCCAGCAGCGGCCTTCATCAAGGCGTGCAAGGCGATCTACGACATCGTCATGTTCATCGTCGAGCGAGGCTCGCAGATCATGGAGTTCGTCAACTCCGTGCTGGACTCGATCGGCGCCATCGCCCGCGGCCAGCTGAGCGTCGCGGCCGAAAAGGTCGAGGGCGCGCTGGCCAAGGCGCTGCCGCTCGCCATCGGGTTCCTCGCCAGCCTGCTCGGCCTCGGAGGCATCACCGACAAGATCCGCGAGTCCATCGACAAGGTCCGCAAGCCGATCGAGAAGGTCGTGGACACCGTCGTGATGGGCGCCGTCAAGGGCTTCAAGAAGATGTTCGGCGGCGCGATCGGCTGGGTGAAGGGCAAGTACGAGAAGGGCAAGGCCTTCGTGAAGGAGAAGGCCACCGCCGCGAAGGAGTGGGCCACGGGGAAGGCGAAGGCGGCCGTCGGCTGGGTTGGCGAGAAGCTCGGGCTGGTCAAGGTCGAGAAGCCGTTCACGATGGCCGGCGCGTCTCACACGCTCACCGCGGAGGGCGACGACGACAGCCCGCTCGAGGTCAGCATCGCCAGCCGCTTCGCCGGGCGCCTGATGCCCGCGCTGCAGCGCGCGCAGGATGCCATGCAGGACTCCCCGAGCCCGAACAAGGCTCAGATCCTCGTGAGACTGGGCCAGGCCGCCGACCGGTGCCGGGCGCTGCAGGCGACCTGGCAGGTCAGGCGCGCCGCAGCCGCGCGCGATCGCGATCAGAAGGCACTCGAACGCGAACTCAACGAGGACATGGTGCAGGTCATCGAGCCGCTCCAGGGGCTTGGCGTCGATGATCTCGACGCCCTCTTCGGCGCGCCGAGGCCGCAGCGTCACATGCCGGTCGGCTGGGAAGGGTCGTTCACCCGCAACCGGCTCTACACCGGACCGCGCAGTGGGTGGGGCGCGGCGGAGCAGGCCGTGCGCCGGGAGGAGGCGATCGACATCTACTCGGCGATCGACGGCGCGTACATGGCCTACGGGCGGAGGAACCCGCAGACCCGTGACGTGATCGAAGAGCTGATCTCGGTGGGCAAGCTGGACCGTGAGACGGCGATCCCGGTCTACGAGGCCGGTCAGCTGACATCCCACTGGGTCGAAGCGCAGGTCCTGTCGCCGCGGGCGTACCACGTCGACCACATCCACTCGCTGGCGGAGCATTGGAAGGACACCGGCCACGACTCCACGGATGCGGAGCGCTGGAGCGTGGCGACGGACCCCGGGAACCTGCGGCTGATCACGCAGCGGGCGAACCTCCAGAAGGGGGCCAGGGGTGAGGGCGAGGACGCTGACTACCACCGTTACGGGCACCAGAAGTTCGTCGGGCCCAACTTCCGCAGTTGGCTCGCGGACGGCGGGATCCCGAACGCCCTGAACCTCGACAACATGCCGTTCGTCGACGAGAAGGGCGATCCGCTTCCCTCCTGAGGCCGGACCCTCGCGGTCGAGCCCCGAGCCGGCCTCGATCGTCCCGGGCAATCGCGCCCCGGTGGTGGCGATCGCCGTGGAGGACTCCGGCGGGGTGCTGGTCGGGCAGGCGATGGGCGGCGACGGCCCGAACCTGACCCGCTGGTCGCCGGACGGGGCCGGGCCGACGGCGCGGATCGCTCGCTTCGAGGCGGGCGTCAGGGCGGTGTGCCCGCGCTACGGAGGCGGGGCACTCGTGGTCGGCGAGCGCTCGGGCGCGTTCGTCCTGTCGCGTGGCGCGAGCCGCCTCCGTCCGCTGCCCGGCGCCGAGCCCGCGGTGCACGCCGTCGCGACCGCGGCCTACGCTCCGGTCGCCGTTCTGGCAGGCACGGTCATCCAGTTGCTGTCCGAGTCGGGCGAGCCTACGACCATCCCGCTCGAGCGGGTCGGAGCCGTCTCGCTCACAGGTGACGGCTCGCGCCTCGTCGCCTGTGACCTCGACGGGCCGCGCATCATCCACCTCGACATCGAGGCCCGGGCGCACGCGGAGCTGGAAGGCGCCGCCTCGCCGGCCGCGGTGGTGACCGTGGACGCCGATGGTCGCTATGCCGCCACGGTCGGCCGTGACACACGGGGACCCTATGTGTGGCGCCTCGGCACCGGTGAGCGAGTCGAGCTTCCGCGGATGTTCCCGCACCTCGGCGGCTATACGACGGCGGCATTCGGTGCCTCGGGGGCGCGGCTCGCGCTCGGCATGGCCACGGGGTACGTCAAGGTCCTGGACCTCGACTCGATGCGCTGGCTGCTGTGGGTCGAGAGCGCCCACGGCTCGGCCGTGCGCAGCCTGGCGTTCACTCCCGACGGTCGGCGCCTCCTGTCGGGCGGCGAGGACGGACGCGTGCTGATCTGGTCCCTGTCGCAGGGCACCTCCTAGACTGGGATCTGCATGGCCTCCCAGCGACATGTCACCGTCGGTGGCGTCCAGATCGGCGGCGGGGCGCCCGTCGCCGTCCAGACGATGACCAAGACGGAGACCGCGAACCTCGCCGCCACGATGGCGCAGATCCGCACCGTCGCGGACGCGGGCGCGGACCTCGTGCGGGTCGCGGTGCCGCGCGAGAAGGACGTCGAGGCGCTGAAGACGATCGTCGTGGAGTCGCCGATCCCCGTGATCGCCGACATCCACTTCAACCACACGCTGGCGCTGAAGTCGATCGACGCGGGGGCCCACTGCATCCGCCTGAACCCGGGCAACATCGGCGGTCCCGAGAAGGTCGCCGAGGTCGCCGACAAGGCGCGCGCGGCCGGCACGCCGATGCGGATCGGCGTCAACTCCGGCTCGCTGCCCAAGCACCTGCACGAGCTCGAGCGCGAGAACCCCGTCGAGGCGCTCGTCTCCGCCGGCGTCGAGTTCGTGGCGCTGATGGAGCGGCTCCAGTTCACCGACTTCAAGGTCTCGATCAAGTCGACGAACGTGCCCTACACGATCGCCGCGAACCGCCTGCTGAGCGAGAAGATCCCGTATCCGCTGCACCTCGGCATCACCGAGGCCGGCACCAAGTGGTCGGGCTCGCTGAAGTCGGCCGTCGGCCTCGGCACGCTGCTCGCCGACGGGAT
>DASUQB010000374.1:0-8624 GCA_036280835.1 Microbacterium sp.
GTATCGTCGTCCACCAGGACCCCGGGCTTCTCGCTTCCGGCGTCGCCCACCCGTACGAGCCTCATGCGCCCTCCTCCTGACCGTCGCGCAGCCACCACGGAGCGCTGGTGCTTCCGGCCCACCGCAGCGGTGGCTGACCCGCGCCGCCGACGTCGGCGAGGAAGATCGCCCCGGCCTGGTCGGTGACCTCGTCGAGCCCCTCCTGGGCGGTCGTGATCGCGAGCACGTCGAGGTCCGGACCGACGAATCCGGGGCACGACACCTGCGCGGCATCCACCTCGACGATCTGCAGCAGCTCCCCCGTCGGCGCGTGCCGCCGCACCGATGAGCCTCCCCACTGGGCCACCCACAGCGCGCCCTCGGCATCGACCGCGATGCCGTCGGGCGGAGCGGGCAGGTCGGCGAGCGCCGTCGCCCACGGCTCCGCCCGGTCGAACGCGCCCGGGCCGTACGAGTGGGACGAGACGGTGCCCGCCTCGGTGTCGACGTGATAGATCGTGCCGCCGTCGGCCGAGAAGGCGATGCCGTTCGAGAGCCCGAGGCCGTCCCGCAGCGTCTCGACGCCGCCGTCGGTGTGCACCCGCAGCAGCACCTCCTCGCCCGAGGCGTCCCCGAGCGCCATCGTCCCGACGACGAACCGGCCGTGCGGGTCGGCGCGCCCATCGTTGAACCGCACGTCCCGCCGCTCACCGAGCAGGTCCGGCCCGGACGAGAGGACGCCGTCCGGCGAGATGGCGACGAGCCCCCGCGTGCCGGCGACGAGCAGTCCGCCGTCCTCGGCGAGCGCCACCGCTCCGGCGGTCTGCCCGATCTCGGTGACGGCGATGTCGGCGATCCCGCCGTCGCGCAGGGCACCGGAGAGCACGCGCCCCTTCCAGATGTCGACCCAGCGCACGAGCGCCGCGCGGTCGTCCCAGACGATGCCCTCAGCCAGTTCGTACTCCGGCTCCGTGGCGGCGGCCGCCCTCGATGAGGTCACGGATTGTCCCTCTGGATCGACGACCGGTATGCCATAATTCGAAATGTTAGCGCGCCGTTCGAGCAGATGGAAACCGAGGAACGCACCGTGAACCATCTCCGCAGTGCCGAGTGGTACGCCGGCGGCGATCGCAACGCCTACATCCACCGGGCCTGGATGCGGCGCGGGATGCCGGATGACGCGCTCGACGCCTCGAAGCCGCAGATCGCGATCGCCAACACGGCGTCGGACCTCACCCCGTGCAACGCGCACCTGAACGAGGTGGCGGACGCGGTCAAGCAGGGCGTCTGGGCCGCGGGCGGGGTGCCGTACAACCTGCCCGTCGTTTCGCTCGGCGAGACCCAGGTCAAGCCGACCGCGATGCTGTGGCGGAACATGGCCGCGATGGCCATGGAGGAGATGTTCCGCGCCAACCCGGTCGACGGCCTCGTGCTGCTCGGCGGCTGCGACAAGACGATCCCGGCGCTGCTGATGGCCGCGGCATCCGTCGACCTGCCGGCCATCGTCGTGCCGGGAGGACCGATGCTCACCGGGCACTTCCGCGGCCAGGCCCTCGGCTGCGGCACCGACGTGTGGCGGCTCAGCGAGGAGGCCCGCGCCGGCACGATCACCGAGGAGCAGTTCCTGCGCTCGGAGCAGTCGATGATCCGCAGCAAGGGACACTGCAACACGATGGGCACGGCCTCGACCATGGCCGTCGTCGCCGAGGCGCTGGGCATGACCATCCCGGGCTTCGCCGGCACACCGGCGCCCGACGCGCGGCTGCTCGCGCTCTCGCATGACACCGGGCGACTGATCGTGGAGATGGTGGCCGCGGACCGCAAGCCGAGCGACGTCATGACCAGGGATGCCTTCCTCAACGCGATCGTGGCCGTCGCTGCGGTCGGCGGCTCGACGAACGCGGTCGTCCATCTGCTCGCGATCGCCGGCCGGCTCGGGGTCGACCTGGAGCTCGACGACTTCGACGCGACGGGCGCCGGGGTCCCGGTGCTCGCGAACCTGCAGCCCAGCGGCCGGTTCCTGATGGACGACCTGTACCGCGCCGGCGGAGTGCTCGCGCTGCTCGCGCACGTGCGGGACCTCCTGAAGCCCGGGCCCATCACCGTCACGGGATCCCCGCTCGTCGACTACCTCGACGGCAACCCGGTGTTCGATGACACCGTCATCCTTCCCCGGGACAAGCCGCTGATGGATGACGCGGGCATCGCGGTGCTGCGGGGCAACCTGGCGCCCCGCGGAGCGATCATCAAGCCGTCGGCGGCCACGGCCGCCCTGCTCCAGCACGTCGGCCCGGCGGTCGTCTTCGAGAGCGTCGAGGACATGCGGGCGCGGATCGACGATCCGGCCCTCGACGTGACCGCCGACTCGGTGCTGGTGCTCCGGGGCTGCGGCCCGCGCGGCTACCCCGGAATGCCGGAGGTCGGCAACATGCCGCTGCCCCGCAAGCTGCTCGAACAAGGCGTGCGCGACATGGTGCGCATCAGCGACGCTCGCATGAGCGGAACGGCCTACGGCACCGTCATCCTGCACATCGCGCCCGAGGCCGCCGCCGGTGGACCGCTGGCACTCGTGCGCACGGGCGACCTCATCCGGGTCGATGTCGAAGGACGGTCGCTGCGAATGGAGGTGTCCGACGAAGAGCTGGAGGCCCGCAGCCAGACCCCCGCGAGCGAGGCGGCGTATGCGGCGCCCCAGCGGGGTTGGGCGAAGCTCTACGTCGACCACGTCATGCAGGCGGACACCGGCGCCGACCTCGACTTCCTCGTCGGATCGAGCGGCTCCGCCGTGAGCAGGGAGTCGCATTGAGGCGCGCGATCATCACGGGCGGCCGCGCGATCTACGAGGGCCGGCCGACAGGAAGGGAAGGACCATGACCGAGTTCAGGCACCTCGTCGCGCTCGTGACCGGGGGGGCGTCCGGCATCGGGGCGGCGGTCGTCCGCCGCCTGCGCGAAGACGGGGCATCCGTGGCCGTGCTCGACCTGGACGTGACCGCCGGGCAGATCGGCGAGGCCGGCGCCTGGAGCGGAGCGATCTCCGGGGGTGGCGACGACTTCGCCGTGGCAGCCGACGTCTCGGACGACGAATCCGTGCGCGCCGCCGTCGCGGCAGTGGTGGAGCGGTTCGGGCGCATCGACATCGTCGTGAACAACGCGGGTATCGGCGCCCAGGGTGACGTGACGGGGAACGACGACGCGGAGTGGCATCGCGTCTGGGACGTGAACGTCGTCGGGATGGTCCGCGTGACCCGCGCGGCGCTGCCGTGGCTGCGCCTGTCGCCCGCGGCATCCATCGTCAACATCTCATCGATCGCCGCCACCGCCGGCCTCCCCCAGCGTGTGCTGTATTCGGCCACCAAGGGCGCGGTGCTCGCGATGACCCGCGCGATGGCGGCGGACCACCTGCGGGAGGGCATCCGCGTCAACGCCGTCAACCCCGGCACCGCCGACACCCCCTGGATCGGACGCCTGCTCGCGTCCGCGGCGAATCCGGATGACGAGCGCCGGGCGCTCGAGGCACGCCAGCCGCACGGGCGACTCGTCGCGGCGGACGAAGTGGCCGGCGCGGTGGCCTACCTCGCCAGCCCCCGCTCGGGGTCGACGACCGGGACTTCCCTCGCCGTCGACGGCGGGATGCAGGAGCTGCGGCTCCGGCCAGAGTAGCGGCCGGCCCTCAGGGCGACGCCGGCAGGGTCGACGTCACGCGCCGGCCCAGCTCCGCCACTCCGCGGCATCCGTCAGGGGAACCAGGGGCGGCACCTCCGGCGTGCTCTGCACCTCGACCCACCGCCCCGACCGTGCCGACTCGGTCAGCCCGACCATGATCTCCAGGACGTGCAGTCCCAGGGCACCGGTTGCCCGGCCGGAGCCGCCTCCGGCCCCCTCGAGGAAATCGAGGAGCCCGATCCCGCGGGACGAGTCGACGTAGCCCGCGGCCTGCGGCACGGCGTGCCAGTCGGCCTCGCCGCGCGGGAAGAGCCGCACCTCGCCGGCGAACGTGTTCGGGTCCGGGACGGCGAGCGTGCCGGCCGTGCCGTGCACCTCGATCGGGGCGGCGAACGTCGCCGTCCCGTCGAAGCTCGTCGTGAGTGTCGACAGCGCACCGCTGCGGTGCACGAGGATGCCGGTCACGTGCGTGTCGATCTCGACGGCGACGCGCTCGCCTTCGCGCGGCCCCGACTCGATGAGCCGCTCCTCCAGGGGCCGGACCGACGCGCCCATCACGGACCGCACCGGCCCGAGCAGGTGGAGGAGGGAGGCGATGTAGTACGGCCCCATGTCGAAGAGCGGGCCCCCGCCGTCGCGGTAATAGAAGTCGGGGTTGGGGTGCCACCGCTCGTGGCCTGGGGTGATCATCATGGCCGACGCGGCCGTCGGCACCCCGATCGACCCGGCCTCGATCGCCGCGCGGGCGGTCTGCGTGCCCGTGCCGAGCACCGTGTCGGGGGCGCAGCCCACGCGGATGCCGGCGGCGGCCGCGGCATCCAGGATCGCCCTTCCCTCCTCGAGCGTGACGGCCAGCGGCTTCTCGCCGTAGACGTGCTTGCCGGCGGCGATCGCGGCGAGCGCGATCTCCGCGTGCGCGCCCGGGACCGTCAGGTTCAGCACCGCGTCGATGCCCTCGTCACCGAGAAGCTCGGGCACGGTCAGGGCGCGCCCCGCGGGCAGCTCGGCGGCCACCTCGACCGCACGGGAGGCATCGAGGTCGGCGACCGCCGCGACGTGGATCGAGGGCATGCCCTCCAGCGTCTCGAGGTACGCACGCGAGATGTTGCCGAGACCGACGATGCCTATCGAGTGCGGGCCGCCCACAGCATCCCCCTCTCCACGATCGTGCGCACGCTCGGGTCATCCAGCACGCCGACGTCGTGCCCGGGGGTGGCGACCGCGATGCGGCCGGCGCCCCATGAGCGCGTCCAGACGGCCGGACACGCGATCGGCCGGTGCCACGGCCGGGACTCGTCCGTCGGGATGGTGGTCGTCGCGAGCACGTCGTTCAGGTCGTCGGAGAGCACCCAGTACTGCTCCGTGGTCAGCTCGAAGTCGTCGAGACCGGCGGTGATCGGATGCTCGCGGCCGGCGTCCGTGAGAACCACCGAGTAGGTGGGATGCACGTACTCTCCGTCGGGTGAGGCGCTCGGATGCGCGGCGAACTGTCCGCCGATGAGCTGCAGGTAATCGGATGACGCCCGGAACGAGTCGGCGATGCCGCCGTGCCAGCCGGCCAGGCCGGTGCCGGCCGCGACCGCGGCGCGAAGGCCGGTCACCGCCTCCCCGCTGGCCTGCGACATCGTCACGCACTGCACCACGAGGTCGACGCCGGCCATGGCGGGAGCGTCGGAGTACACCTCGGGACTGTCCTCCACCCGCAGCGCGAATCCGTTGTCCGCCAGGAAGGGGAGGAACCGCTCGGTCGCCTCCACCGGCTGGTGTTCCTCCCATCCGCCTCGGACGATCAGGGCGGTGCGCTGTGTCATGTACTTCCTCCGGAATCGCGGCGGTCGGCCGCAGCGTCTCCACGAGGCTGGCAGATATCGCGCCCCGTCGCCACCGATTGCGCAAGGGTGGATGCATGGCGAAGAATCTCGGGCACCGGCTGCTGAACCGCCTGCACCACGCGGTGCTGGCGATCACCCGCGGACGCGCCGGCTGGACGCTCGGGTCGATGCCCGTGGTCGAGCTGCACACCGTCGGGCGCCGCACGGGTCAGCGCCGGTCGGCGATGCTGACGGCCCCCGTGCACGGCGACGGACGATACGTGCTGGTGGCGTCCAAGGGCGGCGATCCCCGGCATCCGGAGTGGTACCTGAATCTCCTCGAGCACCCCGACGTCGAGCTGACGGTGCGCGGCAGCACGATCCCGATGCGCGCGCGCACCGCCACCCCGGAGGAGCGCGCCGAGCTGTGGCCGGACATCACCCGCGAGTACCGCGGCTATGCGGGCTACCAGCGCAGGACGACGCGCGAGATCCCCGTGGTGATCTGCGAAGCGCGGCCGTCGCACGCCGCGTGACGCCCCGGGTTCCTGGCGGTGGAGGCCCCGAGCCCGCAGACTATCCGCATGGAAGCGGATCGGCGTCGGTGGGTGCTGCACGTCGACCTCGACCAGTTCATCGCCGCCGTGGAGGTGCTCCGCCGCCCGGAACTCGCCGGCCTGCCGGTCATCGTCGGCGGCCGCGGCGACCCCACCGAGCGAGCGGTGGTCTCGACGGCATCGTACGAGGCGCGCGAATTCGGCGTGGGCTCCGGGATGCCGCTGCGCATCGCGGCGCGGAAGGTGCCGGACGCTGTCATCCTGCCGGTCGACGCGGAGGCGTACACCGCGGCATCAGACGAGGTGATGGCGACCCTCCGTGCGCAGCCCGGCGCCACCGTGCAGGTGCTGGGCTGGGACGAGGCCTTCATCGGCATCGCGACCGACGACCCCGAGGCGTACGCACGGGCCGTGCAGGCGGCGGTGCTCGATCGGACCGCGCTGCACTGCAGCGTCGGCATCGGCGACACCCTGGTGCGCGCCAAGATCGCCACCGGCTTCGGCAAGCCCCGCGGCGTCTTCCGGCTCACGGCGGAGAACTGGCTCGAGGTCATGGGCGCCCGTCCCACGATCGAGCTGTGGGGTGTCGGCTCGAAGATCTCCAAGCGGCTGGCCGCCCACGGCATCCTGACCGTCGAGCAGCTGGCCACCGTCGACCCGAACGACCTGGTGCCGGAGTTCGGCCCGCGGATGGGACCGTGGTACGCACAGCTGGGACGCGGCGAGGGTGCGACCGTGGTGGATGACACGCCCTGGGTCGCCCGCGGGCACAGCCGGGAGACGACCTACCAGCAGGACCTCGTCGAGCGCGTCCAGATCGAGCAGGCGGCGCGCGACCTGCTCGCCCAGGTGCTCGAAGACGTCGCGGCCGATGGCCGGCCGGTCGTGGGTCTGGGGCTGAAGGTGCGCTACGCGCCCTTCATCACGAAGACCTTCACCAAGAAGGTCGCCTCGACCTTCGACCGCGAGATCGTGCTCCAGAAGGCGATGGAGCTCGTCGGGAAGATCGAGCGCGACCGCCCGATCCGGCTGCTGGGAGTGCGCGCCGAGATGGCGATGCCCGACGACGCCCGCGAAGGACACACCCCCACCCGCAGCGGGTGGTGACGCGGCGGGGGTCCGGGATGGCCGGCCGCTACCAGGCGTAGGCCTCGGGGGCCTGACCTCCGGGGCCGGGGAAGAGCTCGTCGAGCGCACTCAGATCGTCGTCGCTCAACCGGATATCCAGGGCGGTGACGGCGGACTCCAGCTGAGCGACCGTGCGCGGACCGATGATCGGGCCGGTCACCCCCGGCTGGTGGAGCAGCCACGCGAGCCCGAGGGCAGAGGGCGTCCACCCTCGTTCGCGCGCGAACGACTCGTACGCCTCGAGCTGCTCGCGGCGCTCGTCGCGGGCCGAACCGAGCGCGGCCGAGCGCGCCTTCGGGTCGGCGGACCCGCCGCTGAGCAGGCCGCCGGCGAGCGGCGACCACGGCAGGATGCCGAGCCCGTAGTGGAGCGCCGCGGGTACGACCTCGAGCTCGATGGAGCGCTGCACCAGGTTGTAGAGCGACTGCTCGCTGACGAGCCCGAGGTAGTGCCGCTGCTGCGCGATCTCGTTCGCCTGCGCGATGTTCCACGCGGCGAAGTTCGAGCTGCCCGTGTAGACGACCTTGCCCTGGGCGACGAGCACCTCCATGGACTGCCACAGCTCCGGCCACGAGATGTGCCGGTCGATGTGATGGAACTGGTAGAGGTCGATGCGGTCGGTCTGCAGCCGCCGGAGGGAGCCGATGGCCTCCCGACGCACCTGCCAGGCCGACGCGCCCCGGGCGTTGACCACGTCGCCGTCGGGAGTCGGGTCGACCATGGGCGAGTGCACCTTGGTCGCGAGCACGATGTCGTCCCGCACGCCGGGGCGCGCAGCGAACCAGCGTCCGATGATCTCCTCGGTGAGCCCGCGACCGCCCGAGCCGCCGTACCCGTTGGCCGTGTCGAAGAAGTTGACGCCCAGTTCGAGCGCGCGGTCCATGATCGCGAACGCGTCCTCTTCGGGAGTGCGATCGCCGAAGTTCATCGTGCCCAGCACGATGCGCGATACCGATGTGCCCGTGCGTCCGAGTTGCGTGTAGTCCATGCTCAATGCTCACACGGCGTCACCGCAGGTAGGCGTCGATGAGCAGCGGTCCCCGGATGTCCCGGAACACGTCGATCAGCCGGTCGAGCCCGCGTCGCGTGACGCTCGAGAGCTGCAGGTCGTGAGGCCCGAGCTTCTCGAGCCTGCCCGTGCGGACGCGCACGACCTCCCAGCCCGCGGCGCGGAGCGCGCGATCCTTGCGCCGATCGGCGTCCTCCCGCCGGCCCACGTGCTCGAGTCCGAATCTCCCGGTGCTGTCGTACTCCACGGCGATCCGCAGCTCGGGCAGCAGGATGTCGGGCCACACCTCGAGGTGGTCGAAGAACGGCCGGCTCACCCGCACGGCGTTGAAGCCCCTGGTGACACCCAGGCGGCCGAAGAGATCCGCTCGCAGCTTCGCCTCGACGGCGGATGCCGGGCGCGGCGCGCAGACACTGACGAACGGCTCGCCCGAGCGCAGCGCCGGCGTCTTCGGGCAGAGCACTTGGGGCGGACG
>DASUQB010000375.1:0-21203 GCA_036280835.1 Microbacterium sp.
GTCGTCGCTACGCGAGGCAGACCGCGCCGTCATCGCACGGACCAACCTCGCCCGCGTCGATCAAGCATGCCGGACAACACCCGGCCGACGGGAGAGTCCGCCTCCAACGACGTAGACGCGCGGTGAACCTGCGACCACCCGGTTCTGGGCCGGGTGCTGAACGCCCTCGAAGCCTTCGGACCACGCACTAGAGCCAAACTGTGCTGCTCGACGGCTCCGAGCTCCGTCCGAATTTGTTCCCCGTTTGATCCCCGTCCGGGAGGCGCCGAAGGGCGATGGAACACCCAGATTAGCAGGGCTTTTCTGCGAATCGGGGAGACAGGATTTGAACCTGCGACCGCGGTTTCGCTCAATTTGGACCCCGGATTGGACCCCGTCGGCCACTCCGGCGGAGACCGACCTGACATGGGATATGCCTGCTGCAGCCAGCAGATCGTCCAGAAGGGGTGGCGTTTGGCGGCTTTGGGGGTGCGGGCCTACCTCGCCTGCGGCGTGCCCGCGCCGACCAAGAGGGGGGCGCGCGCCATGGGCAGTCGCCCTTCGGGCTGGAACGCTCGGCGTATGTTCAAGCGCCTGCGCCGACGGAGCGGGCATCGCAAGGACCGGGCCGGCAGGGCGTCGGCGCCGGGGAGCGGCCTGCAGGTCTGCGCCGACTGCCACGCCGATTACGTGCACCCGGTCGAGTGGCACGAGGCCGACGACGAGCACTGGTGGATGCTCCTGCGCTGCGGGGAGTGCGGTGCCGAGTGCGAGGTCACGGTCCCGGATGACGTTGCGACGCGGTACGGCGAGGATCTCGACTCCGCTCAACGCGAGATCAGCCGCGAGGCGACGCGGCTCGATCGGGAACGGATGGCCGGTGAGACGGAGATCTTCGTGGCGGCGCTCCATCACGACTTCATCAGGGCCGGCGACTTCGCGGGGTGAAGGCCGTGGCCTGACGCGTGCCGGAGCGGGCATGCGCACGGAGGGCTCAAGTGGCGACGTTGCGTCCTCGGGATGGGCGCGACAGCACTGCTCCTACGGCGGCGATCGCGATCGAAGGCACTGCCGTTCGACCTCGACACGTTCCTATTGGCGAGCCATCGCCATGCGTAGTTCGCTTTCGCGGTCGTCGATGAGCTCGCCGCTGACGTCGACCGTCACGCTGTGGAGCTCGCCGGTGAAGCGGAACGGGGACCGGTAGTCAGGGCTGACGGGTGATCCGGGATCGGCGCCGCAGGTCATGCCCCCGGGGTTGATGATGATGGGGATCGTGACCGGGAAGTCCTCTTCGGCCACCAGGGCACCGTCGACGTAGAGCTGCGCGCGACCCGGGACGCCCTTGCCGTTGGGGATGTCGGGCGCGCCCGTAGGCTCGAACTCGAAGCGCAGCTCGTGCCGGCCCTCGGGGAGCGGGTCGGGCGCGGCCACGCGGTAGATGGCCCTGCGGACGTAGTTGTGGGCGTAGTGCAGGCGGCCGTCCTCGACGTAGAAGGTCCAGCCCCCGACCGCGGTTCCCTGGCAGAGCAGGACCCCATCCGCGCCGCCGGCCCGGATGGTCGCGTCGGCGGTGATGGCGTGCGGTCGGTTGAGGACTCGCGGTCCGGCGAAGAACGGCACGGTCTGGGTGCCGGGACGGAACGTGTACTGGTCGCGGGTCTCGGCGATCTGGGGACGTTCGACCATCGCGCGCTCGAGGCCGCTGCCGTCGATGGGCAGCACGTTGTACTTGCCGGCCTGCACGTACCAGATCGAGATCAGCTCGATGAGCTTGTCGCGGTTCTCGCCGGCGAGGTTGCGGGCCTCGGCGGGATCGGTGGCGACGTGATAGAGCTCCCAGCCGCTGCCGTCGAGGCGGCCGAGCATTTCGGCCGTGATCGGCGTGCCCAACGCGGTGCCGGCGGCCTCGGCGAACGACGGGCCGGGCCAGGGACAGACCGCGCGCCAGCCGTCGTGGTCGATCGCGCGGTGCCCGAACATCTCGAAGTACTGGGTGCGGTGCAGCGAGGCGGCGGTCGCATCGTCGAAGGTATGGGCGAAGCTGACCCCGTGGATCGGTGACTGCGTCACGCCTCTCACCGTCGCCGGCGGGTCGATCGAGAGCGCGTCCAGGATCGTCGGGACCATGTCGATGATGTGTGCGTAGTGGTCCCGGATCTCGCCGCGGCTCTTGAAGCCGGCCGGCCAATGCACGATGAACGGATCGGTCGTGCCACCGCGATAGGTCTCGCGCTTCCACCGGCGAAAGGGCGTGTTGCCCGCCCACGTCCAGCCCCACGGGTAGTGGTTGAAGGTCGTCGGGCCGCCGAGCTCGTCGATCGCCTCGACACTGTCCTGGAGCGGCTCGGGTGCGTTGTTGAAGAACTGCAGCTCGTTGCTGGTGCCGGTCGGGCCGCCCTCAGGGCTGGCGCCGTTGTCGGAGACCAGCATCACGATCGTGTTGTCCAGCTCTCCGGTCTCGCGGAGGAACTCGAGCAGCCGGCCGATGTGGTGATCGGTGTGCGACAGGAAGCCGGCGAAGACCTCCATCATCCGCGACGCCAGCCGACGCGCCTCAGGTGAGATCGAGTCCCACTCCGGGACGTCGGGGTCATGGCGGGACAGCTCGCTGTCGGCTGCCATGAGCCCGAGCTCCTTCTGGCGGGCGAACACGCGCTCGCGGTAGACATCCCAGCCCTCGTCGAACTGTCCCTTGTAGCGGTCGGCCCACTCCTGCGCAACGTGGTGGGGCGCATGCACGGCGCCGGGACAGAAGTGCAGGAAGAAGGGCTTGTGCGGCGCGACCTGCTTGGCGTCCGCGATGAAATCGATCGCCTTGTCGGCGAGGTCTTCGGTGAGGTGATAACCCTCCTCGGGGGACCGAGGCGGCTCGACCTGGTGGTTGTCATACACCAGATCTGGCGTCCACTGGCTGGTGTCCCCGCCCAGGAACCCATAGAACCGCTCGAACCCACGCCCCAATGGCCACCGGTCATACGGCCCGGCGGCGGACTCGAACTCCGACGGCAGCAGGTGGTACTTGCCGACCATGTAGGTGCTGTAGCCGTGCGCCTGGAGCATCTCCGACAGGAACCCGTTCTCGAACGGGATCTGCCCGTTGTAGCCCGGATAGCCGGTGGCGAGCTCGTTGATCGACGCCGTCGCGTTGGCATGGTGATTGCGCCCGGTCAAGACGCACGACCGCGACGGTGAGCACAACGCGGTCGTGTGCATCCGCGTGTAGCGCAGCCCCTGAGCCGCCAGCGCGTCGATGTTCGGCGTCGCGATCGGACTGCCGTAACAGCCGAGCTGACCGAAGCCGGTGTCGTCGAGCACGACCGTCAGCACGTTCGGCGCGCCGTCCCGCGCCCGCAGCACCTGCGGCCACGCCGGGGTCGACTCGTCGATCGTGCGTCCGACCACGCCGGAGAACTCGCTGCCCGGCGTGTACTCGCTCGCCCGCTGGTGCCCGTTCTGTTCCATGCTCCCAGCCCACCACACCGGACGCCGCCGCACATCGCCCCGATGAGGCGATGCGGCGGCGGCGCGTACCGAGCACGCTGCAGGCATGATCGTCGGCCGCTGGCTGAGATCCGTGCGGCCGGAGCCCCGCTCCTTGCGCCGGGACGCCGTCGCCGGAGTGCCCGGTGCGGTGGGAAGCGTGCCCGACGGCATGGCGTCGGCCGCGCTCGTCGGCGTGAACCCCGTCTACGGGCTCTATGCCTGCTTCGCCGGGCCGGTCGCCGGCGGGCTGACGGCCAGCACGCGGCTGATGGTGATCACGACGACGACCGCCGCGGCGCTCGCGGCAGGGTCGGCCGTCGAGGGCTTCAGCGCGGCACGGCGGCCCGAGGCGCTGTTCATGCTGACCGTCATCGCGGGCGTGGTGATGCTCGCCGCCGGTCTCCTGCGCCTCGGCCGGTTCACCCGATTCGTCTCGTTCTCGGTGATGATCGGCTTCCTCACCGGGGTCGCGGTGAACATCGTCTTCGGCCAGATCCCAGATCTCGTCGGCGCGGGCGCGACGGGTGACCTCGCGATCGAGAAGGCGCTCGACGTCGTCTTGCATCCGTCGCAGATCGAGCTGACATCGTTGCTCGCCGGCGCCGCGGCGCTCGCGCTGCTGGTCGGGCTGGCGCGCACTCGACTCGCGGCGTTCTCGGCGGTGGTCGCGCTGGTGATCCCGACGCTGCTGACCTTGGGGATCGAGTCCATCACGCGCGTCGAGGACGCCGGCAAGATCCCGACGGGCATCCCCCTTCCCCAGGTTCCCGACCTCGCGCTCGCGGTCGACCCGACGGTCCTGGTCGGTGCACTGACCGTGGCGGTGATCGTGCTCGTCCAGGGAGTCGGGGTGAGCGAGGCGGCACCCAACCTCGACGGGAGCCCGTCGGACCCGAATCGCGACTTCATGGCTCAGGGCGCCGGCAACCTCGCTGCCGGCTTGTTCCGCGGCCAGCCGGTGGGGGGCTCGGTCGGCCAGACGGCGCTGAACGTGGCCGCGGGCGCGCAGGGTCGCTGGGCGTCGATCTTCTCCGGCCTGTGGATGCTCGCGATCATCGTCGTCTTCTCGGGCATCGTCGGCAAGGTCGTCATCCCGACGCTCGCGGCGGTCCTGATCTTCGCCGCGGTCGGGTCGTTGCGCAGCGGCGCGATCGGCACGATCCTTCGCACCGGGCGCACCTCGCAGATCGCGTTCGGCGCGACCCTCCTGGCCACGCTGTTCCTCCCGGTCGCGGCCGCCGTCGGCATCGGGGTGGCGGTGTCGCTGGTGCTGCAGCTCAACAGCGAGGCGCTGGACCTCAAGGTCGTCCGGCTCGAGCCGCGCGCGGACGGACACTTCGCCGAGAGCGCCGCGCCCGCGCGGCTGCCCAGCCACGCCGTAACGCTGCTGGACGTGTACGGCAGCCTCTACTACGCCGGCGCCAAGACCCTCGCCGCGCTGCTTCCCGAGACGGCCGGAGCCGAGCGCCCGGTCGTCGTGCTGCGGCTTCGGGGCCGGACCCGGCTCGGAGCGTCCTCGCTGGTCGTCCTCGAGGCCTACGCCTCGCGGCTCGATGCGGTGGGAGGCCGGCTGATCCTCAGCGGTGTGACGGCCGATCTGCTCGAGCAGCTCCAGCAAACCGGTCGTGAGCACCTCGACGGGGACGTCAAGGCATTTCAGGCGACGGACCTGATCGGCGACTCATCCGACGACGCATACCGCGAGGCGAAGCGATGGCTCGCGTCGCGTCATTGATCTGCGTCGGGCTTCGGCCAGAAGGCCGAGAGCTCGACGCTCGCCAGCCGTGACTTGAGCAGGAATCCGCGGGCGCCGCAACGGCGCAGGCGCTCGCGGCAGTGGCCGTAGTCCTGGTTGGAGACGAGCAGGATCGCGGCTTGCGGACAGGCGCGACTCATCTCGCACGCGACCTCGAAGCCGCTGTCCAGGCCGAGGCGGATGTCGAGCAGGACCGCATCCGGCTCGAGTCGCAGGGCGGCGTCGATCGCCGTGGCTGAGCAGCCCACTTCGCCGACCACCGTATAGCCGCGCCGGTGGAGCACGCTGCGGGCGAGCTCGCGGAAGGAAGGCTGGTCGTCGACGATGAGGACGCGAACGGGCACGCGATCATGCTGGTGTCACCACGCTCCGGCTTCGATACCGCGGTTGCGGCATCTTGGGCCGTCCCGATCGGCCGCGACCGGAATCAGTCGAGGGCAAGCCCGTCGCCGAGGGCCTTGGCAACCAGCTGCGCACGCGAACGGGCGCCGAGCCTGTCCATGGCGTTGCGCATGTGCGTCCTCACCGTCTCGGGGGAGATCTCGAGCTCCTCGGCGATCTCGGGGCCGGACGCGCCGAGTGCCACGAGGGCCACGATCTCCCGTTGCCTCGGCGTCAGCGGGCGAGGAGGCTCCTCGGGTGACGAGCTTCGCCGGAAGCGCGCGCCCCACCGCGACACGCTGAGTGCGACGAAGAGCGTGAGGCGCCGTCCGGTGACCGTCTCCGTACTGGCCGCCCACTGGACGGCGACGGCACGCCCGTCGGCATGTACGAGCTCGGTCACGCCGAAGAACTGGCCTTTCGCCATCGCCTCGGCCCAGTCGTTCTCCGCCCATGGCCTGTGGAAGACGATGCGCTGCATGGGCCGGCCGGTCACCTCGTCCCTCGTGTGGCCGAGCAGGGCCAGCAAGGCGGGGTTCGCGTCCATGATCACCCTCCGCGCGTTCGCAAGGACCATCGCGTTGCGTGACCGTTCGAACGCCGTCGCGAACAATCCCGACCAGCCGTCACGGTATGGCGTCATCCCGATCAGCTCCTGCGCCCGGAGCGCCCGAGCCCGATGCGGGCGCGGGCGCTTCGGGCGCATCGGTCAGCGGCGGCGGGCGACGCGGCGGCTGGTGCGGCGGGCGACTCTGCGTGATGCGAACATGGGGCTCCTCGGTGGTGGTCAGGACGCCGCGGAGGCGGCGCCGGCGGTCTCGAGCCGGTGCAGATCCTCGGCCTCTTCGGCGGTGGCCAGGCCGATCTCGACGAGGTCGAGCGGGCTGATGAAGCCGTCGCTGACCCGGAACCCGCCGGCGCGGACGATCGCATCGCGCAGCGGCACGGCCCAATGGTGCTCGATGAGCAGCAGCGCCGCCGCCGAGTCGTCGGGGATCTCCGCCAGGACATCCCACGCGTTCTCCTCGGAGAACACGTGCACGCCGTTGCCGGCCGCCTGCTCACCGGCGGCCGCGCCGGCCTCCGCGCCTTCCTCGCCCTCGATCCCGAGACCGATGAGCGCTCCGACCGTGCGGCCGAGCTCCTTCGCCTCGTCGCCGCTGAGATTGCTGAGGTGCTCGACCTCGATCTCCCCTGCGGCGTCCTTGTGGACGGCGAGCGCGTCGATCACGCGCACCGTGTCGCTTTCCTTCAGTCGCTCGAGCTCGGTGATGATCTCACCGCGGAAATCCGGATGCTCGAAGCCGAGCACGATCAGCTGAACAGGTCCTATGGCCACGTCAGATCCCTTCGGGTTGTTTGGGGGACTCTCGGTTCTGGGACGCGCCGGTCCCGTTCCCGTGCTTCGGACCGGACGAAGCCGTGAGGGGGCGTACGGCCGGCGAATGACCGGCGCCGCCAAGGGCCTCGACGGCATCCGGCACAGTCTCGAACACGGCGCCGGGGCCCAAGGTGTCGATCACGCCGGCACGCCGCCAGAGCTCGAGGACGGGCGGGTGCACACCCGCGAGCACGAGCGAGGTGTCCGTGGAGCGCAGTTCCTCCGCAACCTGCGTGAGGATGTCCGCGCCGTCGGTGTCGGTGAGGTGCACGGAGTCGGCATCGACGACGACCGCGTGCGGCTTGCCGTTCTGGCTCAGCAACTCGTTGAGCCGAGTCCGGAAGCGGTCGGCGTCGGCGAAGAACAGCGGGCCGTCGACACGCGCGACCAGCACGCCCGGGATGGGCTCCAGCCCTTCGTGACGCGAGACGTCGTGGTAGACGCCGGACGGCGACTCGGGCCTGATCTCGCGGATGGAGGTGCGAGACGAGCGTGCGATCAGCAGCAGCAACGACAGCGCCACGCCGATGACGATCCCCTCGATGATCCCGAAGAACAGGATCCCGAGACCCGCACCCATGAAGAACAACCAGTCGGGGCGGTTCACCCGGCGATAGCGCCGCCACTCCACGAACGTGATGAGCCCGAGCATCGCGTCGATGACCACAGCGCCCAACGTGGCGCTCGGCAGGGTCTCGAAGAGCCCGGCCAGGAACAGCATCGTCAGCAGGATGAAGCCCGCGTTGATCAGCGAGGCCATCTGCGAGCGCTGTCCCGCCGCATCCGCGACGGAGGTCTTCGAGAGGCTGCCGTCGCTCGCGAAGCCGCCGACGAAACCGGCGGCCCCGCACGCCATCCCCTGCGCGATCAGCTCCTGGTTCGCGTCGATCTCATAGCCGTGCTTGCGCGCCATCGCGCGCCCGGCGGCGAGCGACTCCGAGTAGCCGACGAACACGATCGAGAGCCCGCCTGCCAGCAGCGCTGCTGCCTCACTCCAATCGATGTCAGGCGGGCCTACGGAGAACAGTCCGGTCGGGACGTCGCCGGTGACGGCGACGCCGTGGCCGGCGAGGTCGAGCGCACTCGAGGCGATGATGGCCAGGACCACGACGATCAGCATCCGCGGCCAGCGCGGCAGCCAGCGGCGCATGACGAGCAGCAGGCCCAACGAGACCGCACCGACGGCGAGCGTGGCGGCGCTCGTGTCCGGGAGGTGCTTGAGCGTCTCCCACAGCTGCTGCATGTAGGAGCCGTCGCCGCCGTCGACGCCGAGCAACTTGTCGGACTGGTCGATGATGATCCCGATCGAGAAGCCCAGGACGAAGCCCGCCATCACCGCCTTCGAGAGGAACGTCGAGACCCAGCCCATCTTGAGCAGGCCGAGCACGAGGTAGATCGCCCCCGCCGCGAGGGCCAGTGCCGCCGAGTACGCGACGGCCGTGCCGGTTCCCAGCGCCTCCACGCCGATGATCGGCGTGATGACGGCGGCCGAGACCGCGCAGACCGCCGCACTCGGGCCCTGTACGAGATGCCTTGACGTCCCGAAGATGGGATAGGCGAGGAGCGCCGCGAACGCCGTGTAGAGGCCGTACTCCACCGGCACGCCTGCAAGCGTCGCGTACGCGAGGCACTGCGGGACGAGTAGCGCCCACACCGACAGACCGGCCACAGCATCGCCCGCCAGCCAGCCGCGCTGGTAGGTGGGCAGCCATCCGAGGATCGGGAAGATGCGGTGCGCCAGGCCGGGCTTGGCCGCATCATCTCTGCTGCTGACGGCTCCGGGCGAGCTCATCTGAACGCGCTCCGGCTCCAGGCCCAGAACACGTAGTCGACCAGCAACGCGGTGCCGACCACGATCCACTCCCACCCGGACACCGCGTCAGAGCCGATGATCCACACGAAGGCATAGATCAGCGTCGTCCACGGAAGCAGGACGAATCCGATGGCGGCAATGATCCAGCCGCCAAACGCGTCGCCGAGCAGATCCGTGAAGATCCACAGTCCCAAGAGCGTCAGCCGCGCGAAGAAGCCGTATGCGAGGTACACGACCCAATTGAGGATGCGAGCGAACTTCTCGTACTCGCTGACCTTGGGCGCGTTCTGCCGTGGGAGGGCCGTAGGGGAAGTAGGCATGGGAACGAGGCTCGCGCCGCTCGGGGTTCGTGGCGGGAGTCGAGGCGATCAAACCGCGGCCGGCGTTGGAACGCATCCCCCCGTTGGCATGAATCTCGGGAGAGGCGAGAGTTCGTCCCATCGGGGCGATGCCCGGAGTCGTGGGGAGCGGCATCCTCATACGACAGGTAAAGCACATGACTCACTCGTCACCATCGCCGTTCTACGTGGAAGAGCCCGACATTCCGGAAGGCATGACATGTGCCACGTGGCGCCGGCGGCGCCGACCTCACCCGAGGCCGGCCCTCGTCACACGCGCGCGTGTGCGCCGGCTCGTCAGAAGACCGAGCAGTGCAATCGAACCAGGAAAGGTGTGAAGATGGGACTCGTAGACAGGCGCCAACGCAGGCGACGGGCCGCTGTTATCGGCGGGGCCGCGGTCGCCGCGAAGCACCATCACGACACAAAGCAGGCACAGGAGGCCGCAGTCCCGGCAGGAGAAGCGCAGCCTGAGTCGGCGGATGCCGGCCAGGCCCCGCCGGCGGGCGAAGGCGGGGTGACGCCCGAAGTCCTCGACGAGCTCAAGCAACTGGGCGAGCTCCACGAGCAGAACGTGCTCACGGACGAGGAGTTCGCGCACGAGAAGGCGCGCCTTCTCGGTTCCGCCTGAGAACGCCGCAGTTCCCCGTAAGGATCATTCCATGAGGAGTCCCAATGTCCGAAGTGAGCTCACCCGTCCTGGACGTCCTGGTCGACATGAACGAAGGAGTGCCAGAGCGCTCTGGCCTCGACCCCGAGACCTTCATGCTCGTGCGGATCGCCGCGTTGGCCTCCACCGGCGGCCCTCCGGAGGCCTACCTCTTGAACCTCGGGCTGGCCGCTGACCTCGGATTGAGCGTCGAGCAGGTGCAGGGTGTCCTGATCGCCATCGCGCCCGTGGTCGGAACGGCTCGCGTGGCCGACGCGGGCAACTCGATCGCCCAGGCCCTCGGACTCGCGACTGCTGTCGCCAGCTGATCCGAACCGTGCGCCGGTCCCCGGGGCCCCGCCTACGCGGGGCCCCGGCCACGTGGTGCACCCACTGGGAAGGAGTCGCTTTGAGCCGGAGATGGATCCAGGACGCCGAGCGGATGGACGTCGCGCTCTACGCTGCCGTCGCCGCGACGCCGACGCCGACACTCGACGCGGCGATGAGCCGTCTCACGCGCGCGGCGAACTACTCGCGTCTCTCCGTGGGCGCCGCGGCGCTGCTCGCGGTCGCCGGGGGGCCGGCCGGGCGCCACGCAGCGACCCGAGGGCTCGCCTCGCTCGCGGTCACGGCGATTGCGGTCAACGTCGCGATCAAGCCGCTCGCACGCCGGCGTCGACCGGCCCGAGTCGCGCGAGCCGTCCCACTCGCCCGCCACGCGCGAATGCCGGTCTCGCGCTCGTTCCCTTCAGGACACGCCGCGGCCGCATTCGGATTCGCCGGCGGTGTCGGTGCGGTGCTTCCGGTGGCCGCGGTTCCGCTGCGCGCACTCGCCGCACTCGTCGGCTATTCCCGTGTCCATACCGGAGTGCACTACCCCGCCGATGTACTGGCCGGCGCGCTGATCGGCACGACCGTCGCGCAGCTCACCACGCACGCGCTCGATGTGCGTTAACGAGTGAACGACCCCGAGAGGTATCGGGGCCGTCCGGGCGTCGCGGGGTTAACCGCAGTATCAGTAATCCGCCTGCGCCTCAGCGGTAGGCGCCATGAGGGCGCCGAGGATCCACAGGAACGGGATGAGGATCCCGAACCAGAACAGCGCCGTGTGGCCCTTGCGGAGCGTCGACAGGCCGAGCACGACGAGTGCGGTGAAGTACAGGACCGCGAGAGAGATCCAGACGAAGGCTTCCATGTATGTCACTCCGATCGAGTCGACCGAGGAGCGCTGGGCGCCGCTCGGCTTGGATTCGGTCTCATCGTCTCGTTCCGTCGCGCGCACGGCATCGCCTCGATGGGATGAATCGCCCGGGGCGGCGCACCACCGACATTCATGCCATCGGGGCGATGAGACTCGTGGTGCCACTTCTTATGCTCGCTCACATGCCCCGGCTGACCAAAAAATCCTCATCAACTGTCATCCCCGACCTGGAGCTGTCGCTCTCCGCCGACGCGGAGGACGCGGCGGGGCAAGCAGATCAACTCGAGGCATGGCGAGTCGCGGCCAAGGAGCTGGCGAGCGCTTATGACGACTGGTGCGCCGCGAGCCGGCGTGACCGCCGGCAGTGCTACCTGTCGTTCGTCGACGCGTTCATCCATGAGGAGACGGCGGCCCGCCGTCTGCAGCGCCGCGCATCGGCTTTGGTCCCCGTACACGCGGGCGCCCCGCCCGCCTAGGCGCCGGCGATCGTGCCAGGTGACCCGGTTCTGCAGGTCGTCCTGGACCGCATCGCGGCGGGCAGTCGGCCGGGCGTTCGTCGCGACGAGCACGTCGTGTGCCTCGCCGTCGAGGGCGGAGCGATGCGTGGCTCGGTCTCCGCGGGGATGTGCACAGCACTCGAGGCGCTCGGCCTGATCCCCGCCTTCGATCGCATCTACGGCTGCTCTGCGGGCGCCCTCAACGGCGCGTTCACCGCCGCGGGCCAAGCCTCGTCAGGAGCGACGCTCTACGAGGACAGCGCGAACCGCCGGTACATCGACGTGCGGCGCCTGGCCCGGGGGGAGCCCGCCGTGAACCTCGACCTGCTCTTCGACGAGCTGCTCGATCGCAGACGACCACTCTCGTCGGAAGGACTCGCCGCCGGCCCGGACCTCCGGACGCTCGCCGTGTCACTGAGGACGCGTGAACTCCATGTCCTCGCTGACCTGCGCGACCACGACACGGCTCTCAACGCCGTTCGCGCGAGCTGCTCCGTGCCGCTCCTGAGCGGCGGGCCTCACCGATTTCGCGGCGAGCTATTGGTGGACGGCGGTTTTCTCGAGTCGATTCCATACCGTGCCGCACTGCGCGAGGGTGCGACCCACGTGCTGGTCCTGCGCTCGTGCGCCGCCAGTCACCGCCTGCCGCAATACCGGCGGACCACGGGCCTCGCCATGCGAGTCGCTGATCGCACGGTCGCCTCGCTGCTGAAAGCTCGGCCCGAGCGCTACAACGACGAGGCGGACGAGCTCGAGACGTTGGCGTCACATCCCGCCGGCCACCCGTCCGTCACACAGGTGACGGTCCAGCGAGGACTCCGGCTGCTTGGACACGTGGATACCGACTTGACACAAATCCGTACATGCGTCCGGCTCGGGATGAGCGCGATCGCGTCGCTGGTCACCAGCGACGCTAGGCCACTCGGGGTCGCCGCGTAATTCATGCCATCAGGGCGATGCCTGTCGGGCATCGCCCCCATAGCCTCGTGACAGTGTCGCCCATCCGGTGGCGACGTGTCAGAAGGAGGCAGGGCAATGAGCACCGCAGATCGGACCGGAGCGTCGACGAACTACGTCGACGTCACCACGCCGGCCTACGAGGACACCGCCGGCGACGGTTGGGTCCTATTCGCCGGAATCATGCTCGCGATCGTCGGGACCCTGAACGTCGTCTACGGGATCGCCGCGATCGACAACTCGACGTTCTACGCAGCGAACGCCGAGTACGTCATCACCGACCTCCAGACCTTCGGCTGGTTCCTGCTCGGCATCGGCACGATCCAGTTCCTCGCCGCCTTCGGGATCTGGGCGCGTTCGGGGTGGGCCCGCTGGGTCGGCATCATCAGCGCGGGCGTCAACTCGATCCTGCAGATGTTCCTCATCAGCGGGTTCCCGCTGCTGTCGGTGACGCTGTTCGCCATCGACGTTCTCGTGATCTACGGGCTCCTCGCCTACGGCAAGCGCTCCGCCGCCTGATCCACACCCCGCTGCGATGGAGGAGATCACGGACGGATCGACCCTCGTCACGGTGCCGCCGGTGCGACGACCCCCTCGCCGCCGGCGGCACCGCAGACGAGCTCAGCCCCCTTCAGTTCTAGGAGAAGACCATGCTCGCCGCACTGCTCGCCGTCCTCGGCGTCGACCTGATCGTCATCGTTGCACTGGTTGCACTGGTGCTCGCGCGCAAGCGCTGGGTGAAGCGACAGCCCGGGGCGTTCCCCGGCGCGATCCGCGTCGCCGACGGCGAGATCGACGGCCTTGGATCCAAGTGGAGCCGTGGATACGGCCGTTGGGTCCGCGACGTCCTCGTCTGGACGAAGCCGCCGGCGCTGCTCCGCAACGAGATCCTCGCCACCGACCGGCTCTCTGAGCGAGGCCCTGCCCGCGACCATGAGGTCAAACGGCTCGGCGATCACCCCGTCGTCTTCCAGGCCAAGATGGGAAGCGCGACGGTGGAGATCGCGATCCACGAGGAGGATCGCGACCTGGTCGTCGGCCCGTACCGCGGGTCCGGCAAGGACGCGGTCACGGCTCGGGCGCGAGCCTACTCGGCGGCCCAAGCGGAGTAACCCCGCTAGAGCAGTCCGAGCTCGCGCGCACGCTCGACGGCGGCGTTGCGGGAGGCGACGTTGAGTTTGCGGTAGATGGCCATGGCGTGTGATTTCACCGTGTGGCGTGACAGGAACAGACGCTCGCCGATCTCCCGGAACGAGAGGTGGGTCGCGAGGTGGGGCAACAGGCGCAGCTCCGCCTCGGTCAAGGTCGATACGCCGGGCGCTTGGACCTGCATCGTATTGAGGCTGTCGCGCAGCTCCGAGACCTCGGCCGGCAGCGTGCCGAGATCTGGCCGCCGACGAAGGATCGCCTCGGTCTCGCGGAGCATCGTGGCGGCGCCGCCGCCGTCGGCGAGTGCCAGGAAGGCCCGCGCGAGCTCCAGGCGGGTCTGGACCGCGTAGTACGGCAGCGCGTAGGTGAGCCTCGACCGTAGACGCTGGGCCCGGGCCAGGAACACCTGCGCCCCGTGCGGGTCCCCACGGTGAGCCGCCACCCGGGCTCCCACGGCGTAGACCAGCGAGCTGGTCGGATACTCCTCCAGGAACGAGTGGCGGATGACCCGGAATGCCCGGTCCGCAAGCTCTTCCGCCTGGACCCATCCACCTCGTCCGAGCGCGATCGCGCCACGCTCGGCCAAGCACACCGAGACCGCGTTGGCCGCCCCCACCTCCTCCGCTTCCTCGGCGACCTCAGCGAACAGGTCGTCGGCCTGATCGACCGCGCCCGTGAGCCACAGCGCGATCGCGTGCATCACCCGGGCGTTCGGCCAGAACAGGCTCCCCCGGGCGAGCGTCGCGACCGCGAGCTCGGCATCTGCCCGCATGCTCGCGGCCCCGCTCCGGCAGCTCATCACACGCATGAGCGCCAGCCACGCGTCGATCGATGGGGTGCCGTCGGGCAGGGTGCCCTCATAGCTTGCGCGTTCGGCGAGATCACCCCACCGCTCCGCCTCGGCCGCCCGGCCCCAGACCGGAGCCAGGATCCCGGCGAGCGCAGCGACCGACGCGTCCCTCTCGAGCGCCCCGTGTCCATCCAGCCAGTCGATCCAGCGTTCGAGGGTGGCGGCCCGGCCGCTCTGGTACGTGGCGAGGCAACTGCGTCCCACGAGTCTCGCCACCCGATCGAGATCGCCGGCCGCCTGCGCGTACCCGATCGCGGTCTCCATCTGTCCCCTCGCCTCGAACCAGTCGGCCGCGCGCGCGAGTAGGCGCGTCACGAGATCCGGCTCCAACCGCTCGAGCTCCGAACGCAACAGCTCTCGAAACAGATGGTGGTAGCGATACCACTCACCGGTACGGTCGAGAGGTACCAGGAACAGGTTCGAGCCCGCCAGCGAGTCGAGCATCGCCGCAGAGTTGCGCTCCTCGAGGACGGCATCACACAAGGGACCCGACATCGGCTCGAGCACGGCGGTCCGGGTCAGGAAGCGAAGCTCCTCGCGCGGTAGCCGCGAGAGGAGCTCGGGGACGAGATAGTCGGCCACGAAACGGTCGTCCCCCCGGAACGAGGTCGCGCTCGTCACGCCCGCTCCGCTCGCCTTGGCGGCGAGCGCCGCGAGGTAGAGGCCCGCGGACCAACCCTCCGTGTGCTCGGTGAGCTCGGCGACCTCGCGGTCCGCCAGGTCCAGGCCGGCTGCGCTGAGCAGCTGGTGCGCCTCGGTCTCGTCCAGACGGAGCTCATCCGGCCCCATCTCCAGCGTGAGTCCGCGCGCCCGCAGCGCCCCAAGAGGCAAGGCGGGTCGCCCCCGGGCCGAGAGCACCATCTGCGAGCCTGCGGTCACATGCATCGCGAGGGCGGCGATGGCGTCCAAGCACGGCCGGCTGTCAAGCAGATGAAGATCGTCGAAGACGAAGACGACCGCCTCATCCATCGTCGCCAGGGTCATCCCGAGGCGCGGGACGACCGTTCCCTCGATCGAGGCTCCGGCCGACAGTGCCTCGAAGACGCTCGAGTCCAACGACGAGACCCGGCCGAGAGCGGTCGCGATGTACGTCATCAGGACGATCGGATCGTTGTCGTTCGCATCGATCGAAACCCATGCGAACGGTCGCTGTGATCGCGCGGCCCACTGTGTGAGCAGCGTCGTCTTGCCCCAGCCGGGTCCGGCCGAGATGAATATGACCGGGACCGCGCTCGACTCCGGCTCCAGCAGATCGATCAGCTGGCTGCGTGGCACAGCCCCGGCGCGGCCGGGGGGCGGGCGCAGCTTCGACTCCAGCAGCTCGAACGCCGGCGCGCGCATAGCCAAGCCTTGACCGATCGAAGGCCGCTCGCATCGTCCGGATCGGGTGATGTCCCGCGATCGGACGCTGGGTCGACGGCACCCTCATCAGGCCCCCGCTCGGCTTCCCGCGCACAAGCACACTGATTCCATCCCATCGGGGCGATGTCGTCCCGCAGGCCCGGCGGGAGACTCGCAGTGAGATGTCGGCGATCGCCGGCACCGAGCTACCAGCGAGGAGCTGACTTCATGTCGATGGAGATGGCAGTCATCACGTTCGACGGGACGAACCACGCCGAGAAGGCGCTGAGCGCCCTGCGCGCGTCGCAGGACGACGCCTGGCTGACCGAGGTGGCGGTGCTCGAGCATCACCGTGGCGGGCGGTATTCGATGAAGGCCACGACGCCGGACTACGGCGAGAAGGGTCACGTCGGCGCGGGCGCGACGGCGGGCGGGCTGACGGGCCTTGCGCTGGGCGCGATCGCCGGTCCGCTGGGGCTCGTGTTCTGGACGACGATGGGTGCGATGACCGGCGGCGTGGCCGGCGACACCGGCAGCACCGGTACGTACGACCCGCTGGTGGCGCAGGTCAAGGACGCGCTGCCGCGCAACAGCTCGGCGCTCATCCTGGTGGCGGAGCCGTCCACCGCCGAGGAGTTCATCGCCGCCGCCGGAGCGGACCGCCAGGTCAGCCGGCAGCAGCTGACCGACGAGCAGGTGGAGAACCTGAGCCAGGCCGCGGTCGCGAGCTGACGGAGGCCTGGGCCCGTATCACCGCTCCGCCGAAGGCGGCGGTGCTGCTGAGCCTGTGGCCATAAGCCGGCACCGAAAGCTCCGGCACCGCCGCCAGGCGGAGGGTCCCCCCCGCCGCTGGCACTCTGAACCAATATCGAGAGGACGACTGGAATGCCGCGGACACCGAACATTGTCTGGGTGATGGCCGATGACCTGGGCTCGCCGTTGAGCTTCACAGGCAACGCCGGAGTCAAGACGCCGCACATCGACCGCCTGGCGAGCGAAGGGATGTACTTCTCGCGCTACTACGCCGCAGCCTCGACCTGCGCGCCCTCGCGCACGGCGATCTTCACCGGCATGTACCCGACGTACCTGAACGCGCAGCACCATCACAGCACGCCCGACTTCCCCCCGAACGTCAAGCACCTGGCGCAGCGACTGCGCGACGACGGGGGCTACTTCACGGCGAACGTCGTCAACGTGCCCGACGGGTATCCGTTCATCAGCTTCGGCAAGCGCGACCTCTGCTGGTCAGGGCAGCACGACGAGTCCCTTTACGACAGCGCCGACTTCAGCGACCTGAAGGCCCATCAGCCGTTCTTCGCCGAGTTCCAGTGCCTCGAGCCCCACGCTCCGTGGCACTCGCTCGAGATGTACGCCGAGGAGGGCCTGGCCGTCGACCCCGACAAGGTCGAGCTCCCGCCCTACTACCCGGACACTCCGGAGACGCGGACGACATGGGCGCGGTACCTGTCGTCGGTGCAGGTCTTCGACGCGAAGGTCGGCAAGGTGCGCGAGATGCTCGAGCAGGACGGACTGCTGGAGGACACCGTGATCATGGTCTTGACCGATCACGGCCGCGACATGCTGCGCGGGAAGTTCAACCTCTACGACGCCGGCATCCACATGCCGCTGGTCGTATGGATCCCCGAGCAGCACCGCCCGGCCGGTTACGAGCCGGGCACCGTGTCCGACCGGCTCACCAGTGGCGTGGACATCACGCCGACGATGCTCTCGCTGGCGGGCGTAGAGCTCCCGCCGAACCTGCACGGCGCACCGTTCCTCGGCCCGGACGCGAAGGAACGGCGGTTCGCCTTCGCGCACCGCGACCGCGTGATCACACACATCGACCGCAGCCGTGCCGTGGTCGACCAGCGTTTCCACTACATCCGCAACTACATGCCCGACCAGCCCGGGTTCTTCCCGCCCAGCCTCTACCAGCAGCTCGACATCGGCTACGACGAAGTGGTGGCCGAGATGCTCCGGCTGCGCGCGGAAGGCAAGCTCACCCCCGAACAGGAGCAGGTCCTTGCCGAGACCCGGCCGCTCGAGGAGCTCTTCGACGTCGAGCAGGACCCCCATCAGCTGCGAAACCTGGCGGAGGACCCTGAGTACGTGCCCGTGCTGCGCCGTATGCGGACCGCCCTCCAGTTCTGGCGGGCCCAGACCCAGGACAAGGGCTTCCTGCCCGAGGCGCCCGAGGGCGCGCAGTCGGGTGCCTTCCTGGTCGACTTCTGGGTCCAGACCACCGGCGGCACGTACAACGTCGACGACTACGGCGTGTACGACCTCCCGGTGTCACCGAAGTTCGCCAAGCTGATCCAGTAACCGGGCTCACAGTAAGGAGGTTGCACGGTGATGACGAGTGGAGCCGAGCGCTCCGCACGCAGGGCGGACGGATCGTTCTGGCGCCGCCACACGCTCCTGCTCGTCATCACCGGCTTCGGCCTCTTGCTGTGCGTGATCGTCCTCGGTCAGCTCCTCGACCAGGGGGATGTCAAAGAGTGGCTCAGCGAGCAGTCGCCTGCATGGGCCTACCTCTCGGTCTTCCTGCTGGTTGCCCTGGACGCGGTCGTCCCGATCTTCCCGGGCGAGACGACGCTCAGCGCAGCCTCAACGGTCGCTGCCGACGGCGGGCTCGAGCTCGAGCTGGTCATGGTCGCGGGCGCCCTCGGCGCGATCGTCGGCGACTCCAGTCTCTTCTGGATCGCGCGTCGGAGCTCGGCCAAGGTCAAGCCTCAGCTCGACAAGGCCTTCAAGAACGAGAAGATCGCGGTCGCGTGGGACATGCTCCAGTCCTCTCCCGGGCTCTTGATCGTCGCGGGGCGCTACGTACCTGGAATGCGCTTTGCGGTCAACGCGTCGATGGGGGTCTCGACGATGCCGTACCGGCGCTTCCTTCCGTGGTCCATCCTCGGGGGGTCGCTCTGGTCGGTCTATACATGCGCTGTGGCCTACAACGTCGCGACCACGTTGGCCGACTACCCGCTCTCGTCTCTGGTCATCTCAGGGCTGGTCACGTCGGCCATGCTCGCGATCGTCTTCTTCGTCTACCGGCGCAGGCAGAAGGGCGACGAGGAGATCGGCGCTCCTGACGTGGCGCCTGGTGGCGTGCCGCCCGGAGGCGCGCCCCGCGCATGACCCGCACGCTCCTGAGCACCGGTCGCTTCGTGCCCCGCGCCTCTCGACAGCCGGCCTGACCCGATGCCCGACGCGATCAAGCGCGGGCGTCTGCGAGCTCAAGCCGTCTCGGCCGGCGCGCGGGCGAAGGACGCCCGCCACACGCACATCTCGGTCGCGGTGCCGTTCCGTGCGGCGGACAGGAACAGGCGCGTCGCAGCGAGTGCGCTCGGTGGCGGGATCGCCTACCGGCTCTTCTTCTGGCTGATCCCGTTCGCCCTTGTCACGGGCGGCGCGCTCGGGTTTGCCGACGCGGACAGCACCGAGCAGGCGATTGAGTCCGGCGGCCTTCCCGCGGCAGCCGCCAACGCAGTCGGCGACATGGCACGGGAGGCCGGCTCAGCAGGCTGGTGGCTGCTGGCCGGCGGCGTGGTGGGCGTCGTCTGGGCCGGGTACACCGGCGCCAAAGCGGTGATCCTCATCCACGCGTTGGTCTGGGAGGAGCATCCGGAGCGAACACCCAGCGCCGTCAGGATGTCGTTCGCCTTCACGGGGGTGGCGCTGGCGGTGATGCTCACGATCGCGGCCACGTCCTGGCTCCACGAAGTGATGCGGTTCGGCGCTGTCCTTGCCGCGGCCCTGACGATCACGAGCCTTGCCGGCCTGTGGCTGCTCGTATCCCTTCGCCTTCCTCACCGGAGCGCTCATTGGAAGGCGCTTCTCCCCGGAGCGTTGCTGTTCGGCGTCGGGTTGGCGATCCTCCACCTCGCGACCCTCCTCCTCCTGGTCCCTCAGCTCGAGCGCTCAACGGGCGTGTACGGGGCCATCGGGGTGGTGACGACGACCCTGTCCTGGTTCTACCTCGTCGGCAGGCTGGTCGTCACGGCTCCGATCCTCAACGTAGCGACAGACGAGGAGCTCCACGGGTCCTACTCGAAGAGATGGATCCCGTAGGCCGTCGCGAAGCCGAGCGTCACGATCAGTCCGGTCAGCTTGCCTCCGTGCTTGTACGCCTCGGGCATCATCGTGTCCGCGAGCATGGTGAGGATCGCGCCGGCGGCGAAGGTCTGGACGAAGGCCACCGTGCCGTCGGACGCGTCCTCGAGGAGGCCATAGCCGAGAGCGGACGAGATCCCTGATACGAGTGCGACGCCGGCCCAGAGGCCGATGATCCGCGCATTCGTCCAGCCGGCCGCGGCAAGGCCGGTCGACGATCCGATCGACTCGGGCAGGTTGGAGAGGAACACCGCCGCGAGGTAGGCGGCGCTCACTTCTCCTCCCGAGACGATCGTCAGGCCGATCACCATGGATTCCGGAATCCCGTCGAGAACCGTCCCCAGCACGATGCTGAGCGGAGAGCCGCTCTCCTGGCCGCCCTGAGAGTCCTTGCGCGCGCTGCCGCCGTTTCGATCGATGAGCCAATCCCCGGTGAAGAACACTGCTGCACCCGCAAACAATCCGACGACGGGGCTCCCATGCCCTCCAGCCAAGTCGGTCGCCTCGGCGACGAGATCGAAGGAGAGCGCGCTGACGAGCACGCCCGCGCCGAAGGCCATGATCAGCGCGATCGTGCGCGGAGCGAAGCGGAAGCGGAGCGCCAGGATCCCGCCGATGACCAGGGAGGAGCCGGCGACGAGGCCCCAGAGAAACGCCTCGCCCATCAACCCGACGGCCGTTCCGGCCGCGCACCAGCGCCGCTCGCAGCCGGGCGCATGTCGCGCCGGCGAGGTGTTGCCGAGCGTGACTGCTCAACGCTTAGGTCGGCCGTGAGAGCCGGCACTTGACGCGTTTCCGCTAGAGGAGGGACAGAGGAGCAGCGAGAGGCGCACAAGGTCGCTCTGGGAGATATTGGGCGGGAGGCGCATCTTCGATCTCACGCGATCTGCTTTGCCGGCCCGCGCACTCGTTCCGCGTCGGTGGGGGCATCTTCCATCGGGGGCTGCTTGTCGCGGGGGTGGGCCTCGAACCAATTGGCGTAGCGCGAGGCGAGTGGAGCCGCGGTGAGGCCATGGGCGAAGACCGAGAGCCCGACGGTGAGGTAGATCGCGAGCAGGATCAGGTGCTCGTTGTCGAGCGCTGACTCCTCGATGACGATCACGGCGAAGACGATCGAGGCGAGCCCTCGGGGCCCGAACCAGCCCATGAAGTTCAGCGTCGGCAGGCGGGCGTGCGAGCCGATCATCGCGATCGCGACCGGGAGCATCCGCACCACCGTGAGACTCAGGACGGCGTAGAGCACGAGGCTCCAGGTCAGCTCTCCGAGGGCGGGCCCGAGCAGGATCGCCCCGAAGAGCAGGAACGTGATGCTGCT
>DASUQB010000376.1:0-9028 GCA_036280835.1 Microbacterium sp.
GTACTGGATGAACGCCTGCACGTCGCCGAGGCGCAGCTGGCCGTTCGCGACCATGAGGCCGCCGAGCACCGCGATGCCGACGTAGGTGAGGTTTCCGATGAACATCATGCCCGGCATGATGATGCCCGAGAGGAACTGCGCTTTGAAGCTGGCCTCGAAGAGCTCCTCGTTCTCGAGCTGGAACTTCTCGCGGGAATCGGCCTCACGGCCGAACACCTTGACGAGGGCGTGACCCGAGAAGGACTCCTCGACGCGGGCGTTGAGCCGCCCGACCTTGCGCCACTGCGTGTTGAAGGCCTTCTGCGAGCGCGGACCGATGACGCCGAAGATGATCGCCATGAGCGGGAGCGAGACGAGGGCGACGAGAGCGAGCTGCCACGAGATCGAGAACATCATGATCAGCACGCCGATCACAGTGAGCACCGACGTCACGACAGAGGACAGCGACTGCTGCATCGTCTGGGTGATGTTGTCGATGTCGTTCGTGACGCGCGAGATCAGCTCTCCGCGCTGCACCTTGTCGAAGTAGGACAGCGGAAGGCGATTGATCTTCGTCTCGACCGACTCGCGGAGGCGCCACATGGTGCGCACCATGATGATGTTGATGACGTAGCCCTGGATCCAGCTCAGGAACGACGACACGACGTAGATCGCCAGCACGGCGACGATCACCATGCGAAGGGCCTCGAAGTCGACGCCCGCGCCGACCGCGAAGTCGTTCATGGCGGCGACGATGTTCGCGATATCGGTCTGGCCGGCGCCGCGCAGCGCCGTCACGACCTGCTCCTGCGAGGTGCCCGCCGGGAACTGCTCGGCGAGCGAGTTGGAGACCGCGCCCTCGAACACGATGTTCGTCGCCTCGCCCAGCAGCTTGGGGGCGATGACGGCGAGCACGACGCCGATGGCGCCCAGGATCGAGACGAAGATGAACGCGACCGCGTGCGGGCGCAGCAGCCCGATCAGCCGGCCGAAGCTCTTGCCGAAGTCGTTGGCCTTGCCGGGCTTGACGCTGTCCCAGTCGCCCGAGTTCTGTCTGGCCTGCTCGGCCAGCTCGAGCTCGAGGCGCTCCTCCTCGGTGAGGGTGTCCGGAGTGCTCATGCCTCCACCCCCAGCTGCGACTCGACGATCTCGCGGTAGGTGGCGTTCGTGTTCAAGAGCTCCTCATGAGTGCCGTGTCCGACCATCTGCCCGTCTTCGAGCACCACGATCCGGTCGGCGTCAGTGATCGTCGAGACGCGCTGGGCGACGACGATCTTGGTCACCTCCGGCAGCTCTCGCCACAGGGCCTGCCGCAATCGGGCGTCCGTTGTCAGGTCGAGCGCCGAGAACGAGTCGTCGAAGACGAGCACGTCCGGCTGGTGGATGATCGCCCGGGCGATCGCGAGACGCTGTCGCTGACCGCCGGAGACGTTGGTGCCGCCCTGTGCGATGCGCGCGTCGAGCCGACCCTCCATCTCCTCGACGAAGTCCTTGCCCTGCGCGATCTCGAGCGCCTTCCAGAGCTCCTCGTCGGTCGCCTCCTCGCGGCCGTACCGGAGGTTCGAGGCGATGGTGCCGCTGAAGAGGAACGGACGCTGCGGAACGAGGCCGATGCCCTTCCACAGCTCGTCGAGGTCGGCCTCACGCACGTCGACGCCGCCGACCCGCACCGCACCGCCTGTCACATCGAACAGGCGCGGGATGAGGGAGACGAGCGTCGTCTTGCCCGAACCGGTCGAGCCCACGATCGCGACCGTCTCGCCCTTGCGGGCGCGGAAGCTGATGCCCCGCACGACCGGCGACTCGGCGCCCGGGTAGGTCAGCTCGACGTCGTCGAACTCGACCGTCCCGCGCTCGGGGAAGTCGCTGACGGGGTTCGCCGCGCGGGTCAGCGTGGACTCGCTGCCGAGCACCTCGCCGATGCGCTCGGCCGAGACGGCCGCGCGCGGGATCATGATCGTCATGAAGCTCGCCATGAGGACGCCCATCAGGATCTGACCGACGTACTGCATGAACGCGAAGAGGGTGCCGATCTCGACGGTGCCCTCGTTCACCTGGATGCCGCCGAACCAGATGACGCCGACGACCGTGACGTTGAGCACGAGCATGGCGACCGGGAACAGCAGCACGAAGAGCGATCCCACCTTGCGGCCGACGACCATGATGTCGGTGTTCGCGACGGCGAAGCGCTCCTCCTCGATGTCTTCTCGGACGAACGCCCTGACGACCCGGACGCCCGTGAGCTGCTCGCGCATGACGCGGTTGACCGCGTCGAGCTTCTTCTGGAAGGAGCGGAAGAGGGGCACCATCCGGCTGACGATGATCAGGGCGAACAGGAGGAGGGCGGGCACGGAGACGGCGATCAGCCAGCTCAGCCCGACATCCTGCTGCAGCGCCATGAAGACGCCGCCGATCGCCAGGAGCGGAGCCGTGACCAGCATGGTCGCGCCCATCATGGCGAGCATCTGAACCTGCTGCACGTCGTTCGTGTTGCGGGTGATGAGCGAGCCGGGGCCGAACTTCGAGACCTCGCGCTCGGAGAAGCCGCTCACCTTCTCGTAGACGTCGCGGCGGATGTCGCGCCCCGCCGCCATCGCGGCGCGGGCCGCGAAGTAGGTGGCGATGATGGCCGCGATGATCTGGCCGAGCGAGATCACGAGCATGACCATGCCGGTGGACCAGATGTAGCCGGTGTCGCCCTTGGAGACGCCGTTGTCGATGATGTCGGCGTTGAGTCGGGGCAGGTAGAGCGACGCCATGGCCGAGATGAACTGGAAGACCAGCACCCCGAGCAGGAGCCACCGGTACTGCTTCAAGTACTGGAAGAGGATTTTGCCGAGCACGGGAGTCTCCGGAAGGGGGGATGGGGGGGTTGTCAGGCGGGCGACGCCGACGATTCAGCGTGCCACGAACCGCCGACACGCTCACGCGATCGGGGGCTTCGTCCGCTCACGGCGGAAAGGGGGCGGGCGTACCCGCTCGACATCCGCCGGTGTGCCCGCCTTCGGCGCCGGGCGGCGGATGTCGCCGGGTCATGTTACGCCTTTGCCATGGCTCAGCACAATCAGATCGACCTCGTGGAGTTCCCCGCCGGCGTCTCCGGCGCGCTGCGCGACCGCGAGCACGAGGATCACGAGCGTGGCGACGACGGGATCCACGGGGTCAGCGTAATGAGGCGGTCCCTCCAGACGTCACGCCGGGCGCGGGTCAGGATGCCGGGACACGGGCGACCGAGGACGCGGGAACGTACCGGCTCTCGGCCGACAGGTAGCGCCCGCAGAACCCTGCGACGAGCGACCCGAGCCCGCCGATCGCCAGGTCGCCCATCGAGTCGTCGTAGCCGACGTAGATGGTCTGGTCGATGTACGTGTGCCCCACCCACTCCGCGAGCTCCCACACCACCCCGGCCGCCAGCCCGAAGGCGAGTGTCAGGCCGACGATGGCGCCGAGCGGCACGCGCTCGCGCGCGGGGTCGGGCACCGCCCCCGCGCGGACCGCAACGATGTACAGCACCGCCGCGACCAGGCCATTCAGGGTGAAGTGCACCACCAGGTCCCAGTAGAGCACCCGGGTGTAGAGGTCGAGCACGGCGCTCCAGCCGGCGACCAGCAGGGCGACGCCGAAGGCGGCATCGAGGGCGGGCCGGATCCCCAGGAACCGCGGCGCCACGAGACCGAGCTGCACGAGCGCGAAGACCGCGACATCCACCGGCGACCACCAGATGAGGGTCGCGAGGATGCTGAGCAGGCCGAGCACGCGCACCGCATCCGCGAAGAGCTCTGCGGGCCCGCGAGCAGGCCGGAGGAATGTCGCCTTCACGCCTCCAGGCTATGCCGCCGCACGGAGGGCGGGACGGATCAGAGCCGGACGCGCGCCTGCACCGGTTCGTGGTCCGAGGCGGCCGCCCCGTCGAACCGGACGGCGTTGATGCCCACCGCGTCCACCGTCACGCCGCCGCTGACGAGGATCCAGTCGATGCGCTTTCCCCCGCGCTTGGGCGCCCGGTAGTTGGAGAACGTGCCCCACTCCGGGGTGAGGCGCTCCCGGGCGGCCGTCCACGCGTCTCGGAGCGAGCCGCCGGTCAGGATCTCGTACGGGGTGGTCGCCACGCCCGTGTTCATGTCGCCGAGCACGATCGTCGGACGGTCGTCCTCGCTCGCCAGGGAGTTGATCATCTCGGCCGACCGCGCCCGCGACGTGCGCGAGAGGTGGTCGAGGTGGGTGTTGAGCACGCGGAAGCGGATGCCGGTTGCCCGGTCCTGCAGCTCGGCGAGCACGAGCGCGCGCGGCAGCAGGTTGCGCCAGGTCCGTGAGCCGGCCAGGTGCGGGGTCGCCGACAGCGCGACCTGCTGCCAGCTCTCCAGCGCCACCCGGGTCTCGTCGTAGACGAGCGGGCACAGCTCGTCGCCGCCGTCGGCGTTGCGTCCCCGCCCGACCGCGACGTAGGCGGACCCGAGGGCGCCGAGGACGAACTCGAGCTGATCGGGCATCGCCTCCTGGATGCCGAGGATGCTCGGCCGTTCACGCTGCAGGATGGTTCTCAGGAGCGGGCGCCGCCTCGGGCCGTAATCGGGGCTGCGCGGCGACACCCGCGCCGTCCGGCGCCGGATGTTGTACGTCATCACGTGCAGAGCCGGGGGCTCGACCGGACCGATCAGGGCATCGTCCGGCATCCACCCAGCGTAGCGACGGGCACGGCGGCCGGGGCCGCGGGGCGACTCGGTCGCGTCAGACGAATCGGACGGTCTGCTGCAGGCGCGTCCGGATGTCGAAGATCTCGTTGCCGCCGATCGAGCGGGCCCCGGGCACGCCCTGGCGGAGCACGTTGGCGAGCGCGCCGCGGGCGACGGCGACGACCGGGATGCCGCGCACGCGGCCGAGCGGGACCATGGCCTGGTCGAGGTCCTCATCCGGGAGCACGACGATCGCACCACCGAATCGCACGCCGGCGGCACGGCCGACGACGCGCATGCGGCCGAGCAGGTCCGCGACGGGCGAGCCCTCGACGCCCTCCCCCGTCAGGTCCCCGCGGCGCACGCCGACGGCACCGCCGAAGTCCTCCGACAGCACGGCGTAGAGGCCCGAGGGGCTCAGCACGATGTGGTCGAGCTTGTCGTCGTTGCCGCCGCCGCGCCCGGCCGCGGCGACGTCATGCCACACCGTGAAGCCCATGCCGAGGTCGGAGACGAGGCGCGCGGTGGCCTCTTCGGCGAGCGCATCGGCCAGCATCCGCCGCAGTTCTCGCGGGGCCCGGCGCACGAGCGCCGGGTCGTAGGGGTCATCGAGCGGAACGCCCCGGCCCACCCATTCGCGCATGAGCTCGAGGTAGCGTTCGCGCCGCCAGCCGCCCGGCTGTCCCTGCGAGCGGGCCTTCGGACGCGTGTCCGCGGGCGGGCGGGCGGCGGGACGCCAGCCGGACCAGTCGGCGGGTGGGGGTGCGGCGCCGAAGCCGTGGCCGCGATCGTAGGCGGCGCGGGCCTCGGGTGTGCCGACGAGCTCCCACGCGCGCTGCACGCTCACGAACACGGCGGCGTCGCCCCCCGTGTCGGGATGCGTCTGGCGGAGGCGCAGGCGGTAGGCCTTGCGCAGCGACTCGACGTCGACGTCGGGCTCGACGCCGAGCACCTGGTAGGCGGACGCCGAGAGCGGACTGTCGAACACCGGCGCCTCCCCTCGGGCTTGCCCGTCCACCGGGCGGCTTACAGGCTACCCCCCGGGAACCGGAGGGGCTCCCAGGTTTCAGCGACCCTCGTTGCGCCTCGCGTAGGCGGCGGAGTCCCTGCTGGAGAGCGCGAGCAGCACGAGGATGTCGAGCGCCAGCGTCACGAAGGTGGTGTTGATCGTGATCTCCTGGTCTTCGGCCCACCAGGCCCCGAACGAGATGCAGATCGAGACCACCGCGTACATCATCACGACGACCCGGGCCCAGTTCACCCCGCGGTAGATGAGCACCGCCAGCAGCGCCTCGACCGCCAGCCCGAGCGCGCCGATGACGAGCACCACGGTGAGGGTGCCCGAGACGACATCGGGGCCGACCATCACTCCCTCGAGCTCGATGTCGTCGGTGCTGACGAGGTTCGGCCACTCCACGGCGAGCGCCGCGAGCCAGACCACTCCGGCGATCACGCGCAGCAGCACGATCGCCGCACCCGCGACGATCGACAGCGGGCGCCGCATCTCGGGGTCGTATCGGGGGCGCTCGAGCAGCCGGCCCGCAGGCTCGTACGCCGGTCGCTTGTTCTGGGTCACGTCGCCTCCGCGGAGTGCGTCGGAAGCGGGGCCGCGTGCCCCGTCACCCGCCGCACGTCGACGATCGGCAGGTCGCCGTCGGTGCGGATGCTGTCGCCCCCGCCGTTGCGCGCGTGGTAGCCCGTAGAGAAGTCCCGCACGACGTCGACGGTGATCCGCGGGTCCGCGGCGGTCATCGTCGCGATGATGTGGTCGCGTTCGATGTCGGTGTCAGCGTCGATGCGGTGGGTGACCTGCAGGGTGAACAGGGACAGTCCGACCGCGGTGTCGAAGGTGCCGGCGGCCAGCCAGTCGACCCGGATGCCGCCGGGCAGCATCCATTCGTCCGGGCACCTCCAGAACCGCACGTGGTGCCGCTGAGCCGGATTGCCGTCGACCTCCTGCTGATAGGCGAAGTCCTGCTGGCGACCGAAGAGGAAGAGCGGACTGACGGGGGCCTCGTGGTAGCTGCGGCGGCGCAGGGTCGAGGTGACGATGCGCAGCGACGACGACAGCGTCACGGGGTCGGCGCGCGTCCAGTCGGCGGCAGCCATGGCGGCGTGGATCTGCTCCGCCTCGCCCATGAGGGCGAGGTTCACGGGGTCGCCGAGCAGCCCGTCGCTCGTGCGGGCGCGGCCGATGAAGTAGTCCGGCACGTAGATGGTGGTGAGGATGCGGTGCAGCCGGGGCAGCACCAGGTAGGCCAGCAGCACCCAGAACGCGACGGCAGCGAGCAGGCCCCACCAGCCGACGCGGAAGCTCTCGGTGAAGCTCAGGTAGGCCAGCCAGATCGACGCGAGGCCCGCGAAGGTGAAGAAGAACCAATCGAGGGCCGCGCCGCGGGAGTACCGCCGCCGCCGACGGCGCTGCGCGCGTTCCTCCGGTGTCTCGGTCACGACCAGAGCGGGATTCCCGGCGCGTGCCGCAGCGCCTCGCCCGGGCGCTCGGCGGGGACGTCGGCGAGCGCGGACGGCTGCCACTTCGGGTTGCGGTCCTTGTCGACGAGCTGCGCGCGGATGCCCTCCTGCAGGTCCGGCTGGGTCGTGGCGAACCACATCACGAGGGCGTACTCCTGGGCGAGCGCCGAGCGCAGGTCGGGCAGCTCGCGCGCCGCGCGCACGGCGGCGAGCGTCACGGCGAGCGCGGTGGGCGAGAGCTGCTCGAGCGTGTCGGCGGTGGCGGATGCCGCATCCACCCCGCTCGCCCGGAGCCGCTCGATGATCTCGGCAACCGTCTCGGCGGAGAACGCCTCGTCGATCCACCTCTGGGCGGCCTGCAGCGGGCCGGGCTCGACCGATTCGTCGAACAGCAGCACGAGCTCGGTCGGGCTCGAGGGATCCGCCCGCGTCTCGAGGGCTTCCGCGAGGGAGACCAGCCGCTCCGAGGGGACGAAGTGGTCGGCGAAGCCGGCGTAGATGGCATCGGATGCCGTCATCGACGCGCCGGTCAGGCCGAGGTACTCGCCGAGGCGGCCGGGCGCGTGGGCCAGCAGCCAGGTGCCGCCGACATCCGGCACGAACCCGATGCGGGTCTCGGGCATCGCGAGCCGGGAGCGATCGGTCACGATGCGGATCGCCGCGTGTCCGGCCAGCCCGATGCCGCCGCCCATCGTGATGCCGTCCGCGAAGACGACGATCGGCTTGGGATACTCCGCGAGGCGGGCGTTCAGCGCGTACTCCTCGCGGAAGAATCCGCCGGTCTCATCCGCCTCCCCCGCGACGATCTGCTCGTACAGGCCACGCACGTCGCCGCCGGCGCAGAAACCGCGCTCCCCGGCGCCGTCGAGCAGGATCAGCTGCACGTCGGGATGCGTGCTCCACGCGTCGAGCGCGGCGGAGAGATCGCGGATCATGCCGAGATCGAGGGCGTTGATCGCCTCGGGCCGATCCAGGGTCAGGTGGCCGAGGCCACCGGCGGTGCGGGCACGCACCCTCGCACTCGGGGCGCGTGTCGCATCTGTCACGTCGGCTAGGTTACTCCCCGGCCGTGGCCCCCGAAGGGCTCCGCCCCAAACCCCCGGCTTGCTGGCGCGCGCCCGGCGCGGAGCACGTACCGGAAGGGGTTTTCCGCCAAGATGGGGGGAACTGCCCACAATGAGGAGAGGCTTCGGCATGCCCGACGGTCAGGTGCTGGAGTTCTCCGGCGTCACCAAGCGCTTCGGTCCGGTGACCGCCGTGTCCGACTTCGCCGCACGCGTCGAGCCGGGGGTCGTCACGGGCTTCCTCGGCCCGAACGGCGCAGGCAAGACCACGTCGCTGCGCATCCTGCTCGGCCTCGTCCGCGCCACCGAGGGCACCGCCACGATCGGCGGGCTCCCCTACGCGAAGCTCGCGCACCCGCTCCGCAGCGTCGGCGCCGCCCTCGAGGCGTCGAGCTTCCACCCCGGGCGAACGGCGGCCAACCACCTCAAGGTCTACGCCCAGGCTGCGGGTCTGCCGACCTCGCGGGTCGACGACGCCATCGGCATCGTCGGGCTCTCGGATGTCGCGGGTCGCAAGGTCGGCGGGTTCTCGCTCGGCATGCGCCAGCGCCTCGGACTCGCGTACACGCTGCTCGGCGATCCCGGGGTGCTGGTGCTGGACGAGCCCGCGAACGGGCTCGACCCCGAGGGCATCAAGTGGATGCGCGGACTGCTGCGCCAGCTCGCCCGCGAAGGACGCACCGTGCTCGTCTCGTCGCACCTGCTCTCCGAGGTGTCGCAGACGGTCGACGCGCTGCTGATCATCGCCCAGGGAAGGCTCGTGTTCCAGGGCCGCCTCGACGAGCTCTCCGACCAGACGGAGCAGGCCGTCGTGGTCGACGCCCCCGACCGCGCCGCGCT
>DASUQB010000377.1:0-3932 GCA_036280835.1 Microbacterium sp.
CGCCGGAGCCGGTCGTCTCGGCCGTGACGCTCTTCCGGCCGCGGGTCAGCAGGAACGGCTCCCTGCGCTACGGCGCCGAGTTCGGCGTCCGGGTCGAGTTCTGGCGGTTCGGCGGCAAGACCGTCGAGGCGCCCCGGGCGAACGCCCTGTCGCGGCGAGTGCTGGCGGCCGAGGATCTCGCTTTCACCACCGTGGAGCGCTACGGCCGCACGTGGCGCACGCTGGAGGGCATGTTCGACCGCCACCCCCGCGAGGTCACGGAGGACATCGACATGGTGTTCTCGTGGGTGGACGGGTCCTCCAGCGAGTTCCAGCGGCAGCGCGCGCTGCAGATGCAGGAGTACGTGGTCGGCGAGGGCGATGACGGCGACACCCGCTACCGGCACGTCGACGAGCTGCGCTACGCGCTGCGGAGCGTGCACATGTACGCGCCGTGGGTGCGGCGCATCTTCATCGCCACCGACTCCGAGCGCCCCGCCTGGCTCGCCGATCACCCGAAGGTGACGGTCGTGCGCAGCGAGGAGTTCTTCGCGGACCCGAGCGTGCTGCCCACGCACAACTCGCACGCCGTGGAGAGCCAGCTGCACCGCATCGACGGGCTCGCGGAGCGCTTCCTGTACTCGAACGACGACATGTTCTTCGGCCGTCCCGTGACGCCCGAGCTCTTCTTCACCTCCGGCGGTCTCAGCACCTTCGTCGAGGCACCGGTGCGCATCGGCGTCGGCCCCGCGCGCACGCACCGCAGCGGCCACGACAACGGCCTGCGTGTCAACCGGGCCCTGCTGCGCGAGCGCTTCGACCGCGTCATCACGCGCGACCTGCAGCACTGCGCGGCGCCCATGCGCCGCAGCATCGCGGCGGAGCTCGAGCGCGAGTTCGCCGACGACTACGCCCGCACGGCCGCCTCGCGCTTCCGTTCGGCCACCGACATCTCGGTGACCAACAGCCTGTACCACTACTACGCGCTGCTCACAGGTCGGGCGCTGCCCACGACGCAGCCGCGCGTGCAGTACATCCAGACGACGCTGAAGGAATCCCTCGGCCAGATGGAGAAGCTGCTCGACCGCCGCGACGTCGACATGTTCTGCCTCAACGACGGCAGCACGCCCGAGATCCCCGAAGAGGTGCGCGTGCCGGTGCTGCGCGCCACCCTCGAGCGGTACTACCCGATCCGGGCGCCGTGGGAGCTGGCCGACGCGGAGCGCGTCGGCGCCGTGACCGCTCCCGGAGCGCCGCTCGGCCTCAGTGCAGCACCGGGATGGGAGCCGTCGGCGGCTCGCTCCGCATCGCGGAGCTGATCGAGGGAAGGATGCGCACGCCGGCCAGGTCGAGGCGGCGCTGCGTCTCCTCGGCATCCACGAAGTCGAGCGCATCGGCGACGTCCACCGGCACGACGGAGTGGACGATCGTGTCGTCGTAGACGTGCACCAGATTGTACGCCTGGGCACCGTCGCGGCCGCGGGTGCCGCCCTGCGGCACGGTCAGGTCCTGCGTGTAGCAGGTGGCAGAGGCCACCGAGACCGGGATGCCGGCGAAGGTGGCGAACGTCGAGTAGTGCAGGTGCCCCGCGAGGATCGCGCGCACGTCCGTGCCGCGCAGCACCGCCGCCAGGCGCGCCTGATCGCGGAGCTCGACGGTGGCGGCGAGGTCGAGCACGCAGGGCACGGGCGGATGGTGCATCGCGAGGATCGTGCCGTAGGGCGCCGGCACCGCGAGCTGCTCCGCCAGCCAGGCGAGCTGACCATCGGTCACCTCGCCGTGGTGAGCACCGGGCACGCTCGTGTCGAGGGTGATGAGGCGCAAGCCGTCGATCTCGTCGACGCGGTCGATCGGCGCGTCGGGATCGGCGGGCACGTCCTCGTCCAGCAGTACGCGCCGGAACGCCGAGCGGTCGTCGTGGTTGCCCATCACCCAGAACACCGGGGCGCCGAGCCGCTCGGCGAGGGGCTCCACGAGCGCGCGGAGCGCGCGGTAGGCGGCGCGCTCCCCCAGGTCGGCGAGATCGCCGGTGAAGACGATCCCCTGGGGCCGGACGCCGGAGGCCTCGATGCCCTCGATCGTGCGCCGCAGGTAGGCCTCGGAGTCGACGCGGTCGTAGAGCCGTCCGCCCGCGTCTCGAAGATGTGTGTCGCTGATGTGGAGCAGCACCCGGTCGGGTCTCGGGTGCTCTGCCTGGCGGGAGGTCACGCGCGAAATGTTACAGACATGTTTCCGGAACGCGGGGTGAACAGGCCGGGAATTCCCCGATCGGGCCGATCACGCCGGGAATTCCGCACCTTCAGGAGGGCGGCGGCACCCGTCCGATGGCCAGGAACTGCTCGGCGCCGAGCTCCTCGCCACGCGCCGTGGGGGCCACGCCGGCGGCCTCGAGAACGGCGGATGCCTCGGCGGCGCTGCCGCCCAGAACGCTCGAGAGCGCCTGCCTGAGCATCTTCCGGCGCTGCTGGAACGCGGCATCCACGATCTGGAAGGTGCGCGTGCGCTCCTCCTCCGAGCCGAGGGGAGCGGCCGCGCGGTCGAATGCGACGAGCACGCTGTCGACGTTCGGCACCGGCCAGAACACCTGCCGGGACACGTTGCCGGCCAGTCGCCACCGCCCGTACCAGGCCGCCTTGATGCTCGGCGCCCCGTAGATCTTGGAACCCGGCGGGGCCGCGAGCCGCTCCCCCACCTCCGACTGCACCATGACCACGCCGCGCTCCAGCCCGGGGAAGTGCTCGAGGAAGTGCAGCAGCACGGGAACGGAGACGTTGTACGGGAGGTTCGCCACCAGCACCGTCGGATCCCCCGGCAGCTCCGTGACGCGCAGCGCATCGGCATCCACCACCCTCAGCGCACCGTCGGCGACGCCGTGCGCTTGCGCCGTGCGCGGCAGGCGCTCGGCGAGCCGGTGATCGATCTCGACGGCGGTCACGGATGCCCCTGCCTCGAGGATCGCGAGGGTGAGGGAGCCCAGACCCGGCCCGACCTCGACGACGCTCTCGCCCGCGCGCACACCCGCGACCTGCACGATGCGCCGGACGGTGTTGGCGTCGACCACGAAGTTCTGCCCGAGCTTCTTCGTCGGGGTGACATCGAGTTCGGCGGCCAGGCGGCGGATCTCCGACGCGCCGAGGAGTGTCACGGGCATGCGTTTCACTGTAGCCGCGCGGATTGCCGCTTCCGCACGCGCCGCCCCTTGACATCGTCGCTCGGGGCGCGCCAGGGTGGGCCGCAGGCGGGCAGGCCTGTTCGTCGCGGGGGGCTTCACGAGGAGGACCGCCATGAGCTCGGCCCAGACATCCGACGACAACGTCACCGTCCCGATCGCGAGAGTCGTGCTGGTCGCGGCCACCGCGGCCCTCGGCGGCTTCCTCTTCGGCTACGACACCGCCGTCATCAACGGCGCGGTCGCGGCCATCGGGGAGAAGTTCAACGCGGGCCCCGTGCTGCTCGGCTTCGCGGTGGCATCCGCCCTGCTCGGCTGCGCCGTGGGTGCGTGGTTCGCCGGGCAGATCGCCGACCGGCACGGACGCATCCGCGTCATGCTGATCGCCTCCGCCCTGTTCGTCATCAGCTCGATCGGCTCCGGTCTGGCCTTCGGCATCTGGGACCTGACGTTCTGGCGGATCGTCGGCGGCCTCGGCATCGGCGCCGCCTCCGTGATCGCCCCGGCGTATATCGCCGAGGTGTCCCCGCCCGCCTACCGCGGGCGGCTCGGCTCCCTGCAGCAGCTGGCGATCGTCACCGGCATCTTCGTCGCGCTGCTGACCGATGCGGGGATCGTCGCGGCGGCCGGCACCGCAACCGCGCCGTGGCTGTTCGGCCTCGACGCGTGGCGGTGGATGTTCCTCTCCGCGCTGGTTCCCGCGATCATCTACGGCGCTCTCGCGCTCACGATCCCGGAATCTCCGCGCTACCTGATCGCCCGGGGCGACATGACGCGCGCCAAA
>DASUQB010000378.1:0-2832 GCA_036280835.1 Microbacterium sp.
GGCGCCGGCGCCGACGATGCAGCCCTGGCCCTTCATCAGGCGGGGAACCGAGTGCACCGTTCCGATGCCGCCGGGGTTGGTGAGCGACAGCGTCGTTCCCTGGAAGTCGGAGGCGGTGAGCTTGTTGCCGCGCGCACGGACGACCAGGTCTTCGTAGGAGGCGAGGTACTCGCTGAAGGTGAGGGTGTCGGCGCGCTTGATGCTCGGCACCATCAGCGCGCGGGTGCCGTCGGGCTTCGGCAGGTCGATCGCGATGCCGAGGTTGATGTGCGCCGGTGCCACGACGGACGGCTTGCCGTCGATCTCGGCGTAGAAGACGTTCTGGCTCGGGAATTCCTTGAGCGCCTGGATCAGGGCCCAGCCGATGAGGTGGGTGAAGCTGATCTTGCCGCCGCGCGTGCGCGACATGTGGTTGTTGATGACGATGCGGTTGTCGATCATCAGCTTCGCCGGGATGGTCCGCACGCTGGTGGCCGTGGGGATCGTCAGCGATTCGTCCATGTTGGCCGCGAGCGTCTTCGTCATGCCGCGGAGCGGGGTGACCTTGTCCTGCTCGGTCGACTCCTCGGACGAGGACGCCTTCGCGAACGGCGCCTGGGCCGGGATCGGCTGCGGCGCGGCCGGCTTCGCGGTGGTGCGGGCCACGGGCTGTCCGCCGACGACGGGGATCGGCGCTGTGACGGGGCGCGGCTCGGCAGGCGGTGCCTGGGTGCGGGACGCGGGTGCGGCGGGGGCCGGAGCGACCGGAGCCGCGGCCGGCGGTGCCGGAGCAGGAGCGGCGGCTGCCGGCGCCTGGGCCGGGGGTGCGGCCGCCTCTGCGGGCGCCGACTTCCCGTCGCCCTCGACGTCGACCGGGTGGTAGCCCTCGAGAATCGGCCACCACGCCTTGTCCACGGAGTTCTTGTCGACCTTGTACTGCTCGAACAGTTCGTCCACGAGCCATTCGTTGGCCCCGAATTCCCCATCGCTCGAAGCACCGACGCCTGTCACCTGGCTCGACACAGTCGATCGCCCACTTTCTTCGCTGAATTCCTCTTGTTCACGCGGCAGAAATGGTGCTCACGCGCACGACTGTTAAGCGTAACCCAGTTGTGCGCCCCCGCGCGGGACGCAGAGTATCCGCACGGGCGCCTCTGTGGTCACTCCTGTGCGCGGTGGATAGCGTAGAGAGCATGGAGTTCTACGGGGACCAGCCCAGTGTCGACCTGACGTATTCGGACGTGTTCCTCGTGCCTCGGCGCTCGGATGTGACGAGCCGTCTCGACGTCGATCTCTCCCCGGGCGACGGAACGGCCGCGAAGATCCCGATCGTCTCCGCGAACATGAACTCGGTCACGGGAGCCCGCCTGGCTGCGACGCTCGCGCGCCGCGGCGGTCTCGGCGTGCTTCCGCAGGACATGCCCTTGCAGGGATTGGACGCGGCGATCCGCTGGGTCAAGGCGCAGCCCGTGCCGTGGGACACCCCCCTCGTGCTGCCGCCCGAGGCGACGGTCGCCGAAGCCTCCCGCCTGCTGCCCGCGACGGATGGCCACGGGATCGTCGTCGCCGAGACGCCGGTCGGCGGGTCGCCCCTGCTCATCGACGACGTGCTGGGCATCGTCCCGGCATCCCGGCTCGGCACGGCCCTCGCCGACGCCCGTCTCGGCGACCTGGCGCGCGGCCGCACCGCCTCCATAGACGCGGACGACGTGACGTCGGCGCGGCACGCGTTCGATCTCATCGTCGCCGCGCAGGCCGACGTCGTGTGCGTCCTGCACCACGGAGCCGTCGTCGGCACCCTGAGCAAGCGCAGCGCGCTGCGTTCGACGCTCTACCCGCCGGCGGTCGACGGCGCCGGCCGGCTCGTCGTCGCCGCCGCGGTCGGAATCAACGGCGACGTCGCAGCGAAGGCCCGAGCGCTCGCCGCCGCCGGGGTCGACGTGCTGGTGGTCGACACCGCGCACGGCCATCAGGAGGGCATGCTGCGCGCGCTGCGCACGGTCGCGGAGCTCGGACTCGACATCCCTGTCGCCGCGGGGAACATCGTCACGGCCGAGGGCGTGCACGACCTCGTCACGTCGGGCGCCGACATCGTCAAGGTCGGCGTGGGTCCCGGCGCCATGTGCACGACGCGCATGATGACGGCGGTCGGCCGCCCGCAGTTCTCGGCCGTGCTCGAGACCGCGGAGGCCGCACGGCTGATGGGCGCCCACGTGTGGGCCGACGGGGGCGTGCGCTACCCGCGCGACGTCGCGCTCGCGCTCGCCGCGGGCGCGGCATCCGTCATGATCGGCTCGTGGTTCGCGGGCACGATCGAATCGCCCGGCGAACTGCAGGTGGATGCCGCAGGCCGAACATTCAAGGAATCCTGGGGGATGGCCTCGACCAAGGCGGTGCACGACCGCTTCGGGCGGCTCGATCCCTACGAGCTGGCGCGCAAGGAGCTCTTCGCCGAGGGCATCTCGTCGTCGAGGATCTACCTGGATCCGCTGCGCCCGGGCATCGAGGACCTGCTCGACATGATCACCTCCGGGGTGCGGTCGTCGTTCACGTACGCGGGCGCCACCTCCGTCGCGGAGTTCCACGACAAGGCACTCGTCGGCCTCCAGTCCGCGGCGGGCTACGAGGAGGGAAAGGCGCTCCCCGTCAGCTGGTGAGCGCCGCGGGGTCCGGCCCTCCGGCATCCCGCCACTCGCTGAGCGGCGAGGGCCTCCGCCTTCCGGCATCCGGCGAGTGCACGGTGGGGCTCCGGTAACATGGACGGCACGATGGACGACCCTCCTCCTTGTAGACCCTCGCCCCACCGCCTGTCTCCCCGCGAGGGGGGTGACGTGTGATGGATTACGTCATGTT
>DASUQB010000379.1:0-2567 GCA_036280835.1 Microbacterium sp.
CGCGTAGTGGTCGAGCCGCGCCCCGTCAAGGATGAGCTGGCCGGACGGGAACATCTCGAGCAGCGCCGCGGTGACATCGGCCGCGGTGACGTCAGCCGCGGTGACATCGGTCGCGCCATCGGCGTCGGCGACGGGATCACGCATGGACCGACTCTAGCCACGCGCCGTCGCCGCCGGGCGCGTGGACTCTACGACGAGCGGGCAGGGCGGTTGGCGGCATCGGCCGCCTGACGGGTGTCCGCCCCGTCGGGGGCACCTCCGTCGGAGGGAGCGCCTTCCTCGTCCGGAACGGCTTCCCCGTCCGCCGGCGGCTCGGGCGCCGCGCGATACTCCTCGGACAGCATCCGGTAGGACCGCGTCGAGAACGCCAGGATCGCGATCACGATCATCGCGATCCCGCTGAAGAAGAACACGAGCGCGATGCCCCGCGCGTCTCCCTCACCCAGCAGCCAGCCCCACGTCGCCTGGCCGGCCTCGGATTCCATGTACGGGATGATCCAGAACTGCGCGATCGGCGCGATGAGGAACGCCGTGACCGGCGCCGCCGCCGATTCGAACGCGGCCGCGAAGCCGAACACCCGCCCCTGCCGCTGGAACGGCACGATCTTCTGGATGACCGTCTGCTCGGACGCCTCCACCGCCGGAATGAGGCACATGTAGAGCCAGATGCCGATCGCGTAGAGCGGCCACCACTCGCGCACCGTGAACAGGGCGCCCAGGATGCCCATGGCGATCACGACCAGCAGCATCGTGCGGATCGGGTTCTTGCCGAGGCCCCACTTGGCGATCACGAGACCGCCGATGATGAAGCCGGTCGAGGTGACGCCCAGCACGATCCCCCACAGCTCCACGGGGAAGAGGATCAGGCCGTACGGGTCCATGAGGGCGATGTAGACGCCCCCGATGAAGTTGTTGAACGTCGAGAAGATGATGAGGGCGAAGAGCCCGGGCGCCGCCTTGATCGCATCGATGCTGCCGCGGAAGTCGATCGCCTTCGAGTGACCTTCCTCGTGCTTCGGCCTCTCCTCCGGGATGCGCAGGAAGAAGAGGTGCACCAGCGCGACGAACGTGAACACGATCGCGATCGCGAGCGTCCAGCCCATCCCGAGCAGGCCGATGGAGAGTCCGCTGAACACGCTCGTCACCATGAAGGCGACGCCCTGCACCGTGCCGACGAGCCCGTTCGCGTTGGCGTGCCGCTCGACCGGGACGAGCAGGGTCACCGTGGTCGAGAGCGCGATGTTGCGCATGTTCTCGATCACCGAGCCGAAGAGGATGATGCCGGCGAACAGCCAGAACCACGGTCCGCCGATGTCGACGAGCGCCGATTCGGGATGCAGGAGGTAGAGCACCCCCGCGATCAGGAACGCCGACAGCGTGACCACGCTCGAGAGCACCATCACGCGGTGCTTGCGGTGCCGATCGACGATCGTGCCGAAGACCATCGAGAACAGCGCCACGAGCAGCATGTAGGTGCCGCCGATGATGCCGGTCGCGAGCACCGAACGGGTCTCGAGGAACACCCAGAAGGTCAGCCCGAACCAGAGGTAGCTCGTCGTGACGTTGGCGATCATCGTGTTGACGAGCACCTGCAGGAACGTGCGCATGCCGCCGGGCGGGGGTACGGGGCCGTCGGGGGTGCTCGGTGCGGAGGTGTCGATCTCGTCGCCGTGCGAGGTCATGGAGAGAGAGTAGCGAGCGTCCCCGACATCGGGGAAGTACGGGGTGGATGCCGCGGCCGTAGGCTTGAGGATCGTGACCACGCTCCACGACCCGGCCGTCCGGGGATTCGCATCCGACAACTATTCCGGCATCCACCCGGCGGTGCTTGCCGCGATCGCCGCCGCGAACGACGGGCACCAGGTCGCCTACGGCGAAGACCTGTACACGGATCGGCTGCGGGAGGTCTTCGCCCATCACCTCGGCGAGGGCGTCGAGGTCTTCCCCGTCTTCAACGGCACGGGCGCCAACGTCGTCGGGCTGCAGTCGATGCTGCCGCGCTGGGGCGCCGTGATCGCGGCATCCACCGCTCACATCAACGTGGACGAGGGCGGGGCGCCCGAGCGCGTCGCCGGCATCAAGCTGCTCACCGTGCCGACCGACGACGGCAAGCTCACGCCCGAGCTCATCGACCGCGAGGCCTGGGGCTGGGGTGACGAGCACCGCGCGCAGCCCCTCGCCGTATCGATCACGCAGTCGACGGAGCTGGGCACCCTCTACTCGGTCGAGGAGATCCGGGCCATCGCCGACCACGTGCACGCCCGCGGCATGCGGCTGCACATGGACGGCGCGCGCATCTCGAACGCGGCGGCATCCCTCGGCCTGCCGCTGCGCGCGTTCACGCGCGACGCCGGTGTCGACGTGCTGAGCTTCGGCGGCACCAAGAACGGGGCGATGCTCGGCGAGGCGATCGTGGTGCTCGACCCCGAGGCATCCGCCGGGCTGACCTACCTCCGCAAGCTCAACATGCAGCTGTCGTCCAAGATGCGGTTCGTCTCGGCGCAGCTGCTCGCGCTGCTCGACGGCGACCTGTGGCTGCGCAACGCGACGCACTCCAACGCGATGGC
>DASUQB010000380.1:0-3250 GCA_036280835.1 Microbacterium sp.
CAGACTGGGGCGAGGCACGAGGAAGAGGACCGCATGACCACGATCTCCGACCCCCGCACGACCCCGGAAGCCGCCGGCCCCACGACCCCGGACCGCTACGACGTCGCCGTGATCGGTGCGGGCCCGGCGGGCACTGCCGCCGCGATCCGCGCGGCCGAGCTTGGCGCCCGGGTGGTCGTGCTCGAGTCGTCGGACCGCCTCGGCGGCACGTGCGTCAACACCGGCTGCGTGCCCACCAGGGTCTTCGCGAAGTCCGCGCGCCTCATGCGGGACGTCCGGGCCGCATCCGCCTACGGCATCACGACGCATCCCGAGCCGATCGACTGGGCGGCCACCGTCGCGCGCGTGCGCGAGCGCGTCGACAAGGTGCGCGGCATCAAGGCGGAGGCCGTCCGGTTCGAAGACGCGGGCATCACCCTCGTGCAGGAGGGACGCGCGCGGTTCGAGGACCCGCACACGCTGGTGCTCGACTCGGGGCGCCGGGTGGAGGCATCCACGATCCTCGTCTGCGTCGGCGGTCACTCGCGTCTGCTGCCGATCCCGGGCGCGGAGCTGGCCACGGTGCCGGAGCACGTGCTCGACCTGCCGGGCCTGCCGGGCCGCGTGGCCATCATCGGCGCGGGCAACACCGGCGTGCAGCTCGCGACCGTCTTCAGCTCGTTCGGCGCGGACGTGGTGCTGCTCGACCTGGCGCCGCGCATCCTCATGCCCTCCGACGCGGATGTCGCGGCCGCCGTCACGGAGTCGTTCGAGGCGCAGGGCATCGCCGTGCACACCGGCATCGATGGGGTCTCGTCCCTCGCGCGCGGCGAAGAGGGAGGCATCGTGCTGACCTGGACGGGCGACGGCTCGGAGCGCAGCGACCTCTTCGACGCCGTGGTGATGGCCACCGGATGGCCGGCCGACGTCGAGGACCTCGGCCTCGAGAACGCCGGCGTCGAGGTGACCCGCTCCTCGATTCCCGTCGACCGGTACTTCCGATCGAGCGTCTCGCACATCTTCGCCGTGGGCGACGCCAACGGCCGCGACATGCTCGTGCAGGCCGCGCAGTTCGAGGGCGAGGCGGCGGCCGAGAACGCGGTGCTCGACGCCAACCGCCGGACGCCGCACCACCTGCTGCCCGCCGGCGGATTCACCGATCCGGACTACGCCGGCGTCGGGCTGACCGAGGAGCAGGCCCGCGAGCGCGACCCGCGCTGCATCGTCGCGACCGCCCGCTACGGCGACCTCGAACGCGCCGTGATCGATGACCGAGGGATCGGCTTCCTGAAGCTCATCGCCGACAACCGCCGCGAGCTCATCCTCGGCGCGCACGCCGTGGGCGAGAACGCGGTGGAGGTCATCCAGTCGGTCACCACGGCCATGGCGGCCGGCATCGACGTGGCGACGCTGGCGGGCGTGAAGTTCGCCTATCCGACCTACAGCGCGATCATCGGCAACGCCGCACGTGCCCTGCTGCGCGCCGGAGAGAAGTAGCGCGACTCTGGCTGCAGGCTTCGACTCTGCGGTTTGCGGGCGCGGAGCCGGCACGGATCGCACGAGAAGGATGGATGCCGCGGCATCCGCCCCCCGGCTACGCTCGTACGCGTGACAGATCGCGCTCCCCTCTCCCGCAAGCTCTCCGCCATCGCCGAGTCGGCGACCCTCAAGGTCGACGCCAAGGCGAAGGCCCTGCAGGCCGCCGGCCGGCCCGTCATCTCGTACGCCGCCGGCGAGCCGGACTTCGCGACGCCGCAGTTCATCGTGGATGCCGCCGCCGCGGCGCTGCGCGACCCGGCGAACTTCCGGTACACGCCGGCGGTCGGCCTCCCCGTCGTGCGCGAGGCGATCGCGGCGAAGACCCTGAGGGACTCCGGGCTCGAGGTCGACGCGTCGCAGATCATCGTGACCAACGGCGGCAAGCAGGCGGTGTACCAGGCGTTCCAGGCGGTGCTCAACCCGGGCGACGAGGTGCTGCTTCCCGCCCCGTACTGGACGACCTACCCCGAGGCGATCGCACTCGCGGACGGTGTGCCCGTCGAGGTGTTCGCAGGGGCGGATCAGAACTACAAGGTCACGGTCGAACAGCTCGAGGCCGCCCGCACCGACCGCACGACCGCGCTCGTCTTCGTGTCGCCGTCGAACCCCACGGGCTCCGTCTACACCGGCGAGGAGACCCGGGCGATCGGCGAGTGGGCCCTGCAGCACGGCATCTGGGTCATCTCCGACGAGATCTACCAGAACCTCGTCTACGAGGGCATCACGGCCGTCTCGATCGTCGAGGCCGTTCCGGAGCTCGCGGGCCAGACGATCCTGGTGAACGGGGTGGCGAAGACGTATGCCATGACCGGCTGGCGGCTCGGCTGGATGGTCGGCCCGAAGGATGCGATCAAGGTCGCGGCGAACCTGCAGTCGCACCTCTCGAGCAACGTGAACAACATCGCCCAGCGCGCGGCGCTCGCGGCGCTGACCGGTCCGCAGAGCGAGGCCGAGAAGTTCCGCCTCGCGTTCGATCGGCGCCGCCGGCTGATCGTGGGCGAGCTCGCGAAGATCGAGGGCGTGACGGTCCCCAACCCGCTCGGCGCGTTCTACGTGTACCCCGACGTGCAGGGCCTCCTCGGACGGGAGTGGCGCGGCAAGACGCCGACGACGTCGCTGGAGCTCGCCGACCTCATCCTCGAAGAGGCCGAGGTCGCGGTCGTTCCGGGCGAGGCGTTCGGCCCCAGCGGCTACCTGCGCCTCTCGTACGCGCTCGGCGACGACGCGCTGCTCGAGGGCGTCCGCCGGATGCAGGAGCTCTTCGCCTGACGCCGGATCGGCACACGGCGACGGGCACCCGGTCATCGACCGGGTGCCCGTTCTCACGCCGGGTCAGTTCGCCTTCGTCACGGCGAAGTCGGCGTCGAGTTCGACGTCGACGTCCGTGCCGTCGGCAAGGGTGACCTCGACCTCCCACACGTGGTCGGCGTCGTCGCTGCGCTCGACCTCGGTCACCGTGCCCTCGCCGGTGTGCGCGAGGGCGGCTTCCGAGGCGCGGTCCGCGTCGGCCGCGTCGACCGGCTGGCCGCCGTTGTCGTCGGTGTCATCGGAGCTGCCGTCGTCGTCGGAGGCGCCGTCGTCGTCGGAAGTCCCGTCGTCGGGCGCGTCCTCGGGCGAGACGTCGAGCACGTTCAGCGCCTCGTCCAGCCTGACCTCGACGCGTTCGCCGTCCTGCACCGCGATGTCGATCTCGTAGGCATGGCTGCCGTCGTCCTCGCGGTCGGCATCGACG
>DASUQB010000381.1:0-6673 GCA_036280835.1 Microbacterium sp.
CCCGTTGGGACCCAGGAACCCGAAGACCGCGCCGCGGGGCACAGCGAGGTCCACGGCGTCGACGGCCGTCTGGGCGCGGAAGCGCTTGGTGAGCCCGTTCGTCTGGATGGCGAGGTCGGCCTCGGGGGTCGAGATCGTCACAGGCGTGCCGTCAGCGACCGGCCTGGGCGACCTCGACGAGCCTGTCGGCCGGGACCGCACCGGCCAGCACGCGCCCGTCGTCGGTGATCAACACGGTGACGAGCGAGGTCTGCAGCACGCGCCCGCCGTCGACCTCCGACGTGACGCCTTCGAGCATCTGGCGCTGCTCCGCGTCGAGCCCGGCGAACACGTCGCCGGAGTCGCCCGTCGCGGGAAGCTCGACCACGGCCGACCAGCCCTCTCCGGCGACGGCGGGGCGCTCGGCATCCACCGCGTCGTCCTCGGCGTGGCCACTCCCCCACTCGTCGGCGTTCGGCAGCGGGAGCTTCTCGTCGACCACGGCGATGTCATCGCCCGGGGTGAAGGCCAGCGCGGCGGCATCCGGAGCCTCGAAGCTGACCTTCGTGAAGGCGACCTCGAACGCCGGCTGATCCGCCCCGCGCGCCGTCACGGAGGCGGCGAGCGCCGTGCCGTTCCGCCCGTCGATGGCGAAGCGGATGTCGCCGATCAGGGTGTCGCCGGTGCGCGGCTCGAGGATCAGCTCGTACACGTCCCGGCCCGCGACGCGGGCGTCGGTGCCGACGGTGACCTCGGTCGTCTCGTCGAGGCGGGCCAGCGCGTCATCCAGCATCTGGTCGGGCGTCGGGAGCCCTTCCTCGGCCGTCGGCGCGTCGTCCGTCTTCGCACCGGACTCGGCCTTCAGCTGCTCGAGCTCGGCTTCCGAGGGGGGCGTGAAGCGCGTGGCGGTCTGCGTCTCGCTGTCGACGAACCAGGCCTCCCGGGCATCGCCGTCGATGTAGACGTTGCGCTCTGCGAGCTGATCGAGCACCTGCAGTCGGGCCCGGTCGCCGTCGAGGAAGACGTTCGCGGTATGCGTGCCGGTCGCGAGGGCGATGAAGTCATCGATGCTCGCGGCCCCGGACTCCTCCGGCGCGCCATCGTCACCGGAGCCCATCAGGGCGCCGAGGTCGGGCAGGCCGAGCTCGGAGGTCTGCTCGACCGTGCCGCTCAGCGCGTCGACGTCGCTCGCGGCGGCGAACTCGAGCAGCTCCTCGACGGTCTTGTCGGGCAGGTCGACGGCACCGCTGGCGGCCATCGGCACCAGGACGGCGGCGCCCGCGAGCACCGGGACGGAGAGCGCGGCGGTCCACGCCAGCGCGCGGCGATGCGAAGCAGGTCGAGCGGGGCTCATGCGCCCAGGCTACGCCGGTCGGGGCTCGCCGTCTCGGGACACAGAGAAGACTCAGGATGCGGCATCCCACACCGTCAGACGCTCAGTCTCCCACCGATCCTCCGGGAGCGTCACCCCCGTGACACGCGCGCCCCGGGAGGGGATCGTGGGAGCACGGATTCCCCGTTCACCCAGGAGGTCGACATGACCGAGATCATCGAGCACGAGCCGCCGTACACCGTCGGATTCTTCGTCGGCAGCCTCGCGAAGGCATCGATCAATCGCACGCTGTCGAAGGCGCTCATCAGGCTCGCCCCGGAGGAGCTGCAATTCCGCGAGATCCCCATTGGCGACCTGCCGCTCTACAGCTACGACTACGACGAGGACTACCCACCGGAGGGCCGCGCCCTCAAGCAGGCGATCGCCGACGTCGACGCCATCCTCTTCATCACCCCCGAGTACAACCGGGCCGTGCCCGGCGCGCTCAAGAACGCCATCGACTGGGCGAGCCGGCCGTGGGGCACGAACTCGTTCCGCGGCAAGCCGTCGGGCGTGATCGGCGCCTCGATCGGGGCGATCGGCACGGCCGTGGCCCAGCAGAGCCTCAAGGGCATGATGGCGTTCTGCAACTCGCCGATGTTCAACTCGGTCGAGGGCTACCTGCAGATGAAGGAAGGCCTGATCACGGATGACGGCGACGTCACGGATGACGGCACGAGGGAGTTCCTGGCCGACTTCATGAGCCAGTACTACACGTTCGTCCGCCGCGTGCTCACGGTCGTGCCGCAGACGGCGTCGTAGGGGACGGCGGCGACGGCGGCGGCTCAGCGCAGGGCGCCCACGCTCGCGAGGGCCATGCGGATGAGGGTCCCCCGGCCGCCCTCCATCTCCGAGGCGAGGGACTCGGATGCCGCCTCGGCGGGCGCCATCCACGTCACCTCGAGCGCATCCTGCCGCGGCTCGCACGTGCCGGTGACCGGCACGACGAACGCGAGCGACACCGCGTGCTGGCGGTCGTCGTGGAACGCCGACAACCCGGGCATCGGGAAGTACTCAGCGACCGTGAACGGCACCGGCTGCGGCGGCAGCAGCGGGAATGCCATCGGCCCCAGGTCGTTCTCGAGGTGGCGGAAGAGGGCGTCGCGCACCGACTCGCCGTAGCGGACCCGACCGCTGACGAGGGAGCGGGTGATCTCGCCGACCGGCGTCGCGCGCAGCAGGATGCCGACCTCGGTCACCGCGCCGACGCCGTCTGTGCGCACGGGCACGGCCTCGACGTAGAGGATCGGCAGGCGCCGGCGGGCCTCGGCGAGCTCGATCTCGGTGAGCCATCCGGGGTTCGCCGCGCTCCCCGGGGCGGGCGAGCCGAACGACCCGTCGCCGAGCGACCGGCCATCGCGGCCGCCGCTGCTGCTGTCGTCGTCGTCCCGGCTGCTGGGGTCGGGATCAGGTGTGCGTACCGGCATGCCTCCTGTATACCCCAGGCTTCTGCATCTCCGAGGGTTTGGGAGGATGGGACCATGTCCGAGATCAGCTCCCTCGACGACTCCCTCGCGCTGTGGTCCGCCGAGCCCGGCGAACGCGCGGGGCGGCCGCTGCTCGTGCTGCTGCACGGGTACGGGGCCGACGAGAACGACCTGTTCGGGCTCGTCCCCTATCTGCCCCCGGAATACGTCGTCGCGGCCGTGCGCGCCCCGCTCGCGCCGCCGTGGCCCGCACCGGGCTTCTCCTGGTACGCGATCGAGGGGCTCGACAGCCGTGATCCCGAACCGGTGACGCTCGCGGCCCGTCAGCTGATCGCCTGGCTCGGCGAGGCCGGCGGGGACGCGGCATCCATCGGTCTGCTCGGCTTCTCCCAGGGCGCGTCCGTCGCCCTGCAGGCGCTGCGCCTCGAGCCGGGGAGGTTCCGGTTCGTCGTGAACCTCAGCGGTTACGCCGCCCCGGGTCCGCTGCCCGGCGACGCGGTGCTCGCCGAGAGCCGGCCGCCGGTGTTCTGGGGGCGCGGCACGCACGACGACGTCATCCCGGAGTTCCTCATCGCGCACACCACCGAGTGGCTGCCCGAGCACTCGACGCTGAGCGGGCGCGTCTATCCCGGTCTCACGCACAGCGTGTCGGAGCCCGAACTCGCCGACGTGCGGGTGTTCCTCGAGAAGCGCCTGGAGGATGCGACCGGCGACGGTGGGGGCGGCGGCGCGGCGGCGGGCGAGACCGGCACGGCATAGTCGCGCGACGCTTCGCCCCGCGGTATCCGGCCGACCTTGTCGCGGCCCGGCGCGCGGGAGTACCGTGCGATCAAGGGGGAGGGGACACCGGCGTCTCGCGTGTCGACCCCGTCCCGCGGCGCGGCCGCGACGCGGGCCATCACGACGAAGTGAGGTCACATCATGCATCGGGTCACACGCGCCGCGCTCGCCGCTGCGGCGGTCGCGGCACTCGCACTCGGCGGGGCTCTTCCCGCCCAGGCAGCACCGGCGATCCCCCTCAACAACGGGCAGGAGACGACGGGAGCCGAGGGGGGCGCCCACGGCTTCTTCACCTACTCGATCGACGGGGACCAGCTCTGCTACACCATGGAGGTCGACGGACTCACCGCGCCCGCCCTGTTCGCGCACATCCACATCGGGCCGCGCGAGACCGCCGGGCCGGTCGTCATCGGCCTCGACGTGGGCGAGGGGACGAGCTTCGAGGTCAGCGACTGCGTGACGGCCGCACCGGCCGTTCTGGCGGCCATCGAAGCCAACCCGAAGGCGTACTACGTCAACGTGCACACGCCGACGTACCCCGGCGGCGAGGTGCGAGGCCAGCTGAAGTAGCGAAGGAGCCGGCGCCGCGTCGTTGCGGGGCGGCGCCGGCATCCCCTACACTGATCGTTCTCTGTTCCCTACGTGAGGATCCTCCGGTGAGACTGATCGACGCTTCCGCGCCCGCATCCGCGCGCTGACCCGTCGACGCTCCCCCACTCGTGTGAGCACGCCCCTCGCGGGGCACCGGTGTCAGTGCATCCACTCACGACCGGCGTCTCTTCGCGCCATGGGAGCACCACCATGCCCACGCACTCCTCTGTTCTTCTTCTCGACCGGGTCTCGTTCGTCTGGCCCGATGGATCCGTCGCGCTGACGGACGTCTCCGGCGCCTTCGGCTCCGGCCGCACCGGGCTCACCGGCCGAAACGGCTCAGGAAAGTCGACGCTTCTTCGCCTGGGCGCGGGTGAGCTGACCCCGACATCCGGCGCCGTCCTCGCCGGGGCGGAGGTCGCATACCTGCCGCAGAGCCTCACCCTCGACGTCGACCGCCCCGTCGCCGAACTGCTCGGGATAGCGGCGCCGCTGCGCGCCCTGCGGGCGATCGAGTCCGGCGACGTCGACCCCCGGCACTTCGACGCGATCGGGTCGGACTGGGACATCGAGACGCGCGCCCGCGCCGCCCTCCGCGAGGCCGGACTCCCCGACGATGCGCTGGACCGCAGCGTCGGGACCCTCTCCGGCGGCGAGGCGGTGCTCGTCGCCATCGCCGGCATCCGGCTGCGCGGTGCGCCCATCACGCTGCTCGACGAGCCCACCAACAACCTCGACCGCGACGCGCGGGCGCGGCTCTACGACATGGTGCGCGGATGGCGCGGCGCCCTCGTCGTGGTCAGCCACGACATCGCGCTGCTCGAGCTGATGGACGACACGGCCGAGCTGTACGAGAACGAGCTGTCGTTCTTCGGCGGCCCGTACTCCGAGTGGCGGGCGTGGCTGGATGCCGAGCAGTCGGCGGCGCAGCAGGCCGAACGGGCGGCGGCACAGCTGGTGCGCCGCGAGAAGCGGGACCGCATCGAATCGGAGACCAAGCTCGCGCACCGCGCCCGCACGGGCCGCAAGGCGGAGCTCGAGAAGCGCGTACCGAAGATCGTCGCGAACGCCCGCAAGCGCTCGGCGCAGGTGTCGGCCGGCAAGCTGCGGGTCGAGATGCTGGAGAAGGAGGGCTCCGCCCGGTCGGCACTGGATGCCGCGGAGCGGCGCGTGCGCGACGACGAGGGCATCCGCATCGACCTGCCGGACCCCGATGTGCCGACGAGCCGGCGCATCGCGACGATCGGCGACGGCGCCCGGCAGTGGATCGTGCAGGGACCGGAGCGCGTGGCCGTCGTCGGGCCGAACGGTGTCGGGAAGACGACGCTGCTGGAGAGGCTGGTCAATGGCCGCTCCGGGGGTGGCTGGGTCTCCGGGTCCGACGGTGTCTCCGAGCCCGACGTGCGCGGAACAGGAGATCCTTCGGCGGCGGGCGAGGAAGCGGGTGCACGGGGACATCTGCCCACGGATCTCCTGCACTGTGTCGCGCACACCGACCGCATCGCGTACCTGCCGCAGCGCGTGGACGGGCTCGTCGACGGTGCCTCGGTGATGGAGAACGTGCGGGCGACCGCGACCACGGTGCCCGACCGCGACCTCCGCAACCGGCTGGCGCGCTTCCTCATCCGGGGCGACGCGGTGGAGCGGCCGGTCGGAACGCTGTCGGGCGGCGAGCGCTTCCGTGTCGCGCTGGCCCGGCTGCTGCTCGCCGATCCCCCGCCGCAGCTGCTCGTCCTCGACGAGCCGACGAACAACCTCGACATCGACACGGTCGACCGCCTGGTCGAGGCGCTCGCGGCGTACCGCGGGGCCGTGCTCGTCGTCAGCCACGACGACGTCTTCCTGGCGCGGCTGGGGCTCGACCTGCGGCTGGAGCTCTCCGCCGACGGGACGATGGCGGAGTCGTCGTGACGGGCTCTCGTCCCTTCTTCGACGCTGCGAGGACGACGGCCGGCGGGCATCCCCCGCACGGCGGACCCCTTGACCGCAGGGCGGCGAAGCGCAAGCCCACCCCAGTGTCGGTGGCAGGGGCGAAGATGGAGGGATGGCCGATGTGCTCGAGCGGTTCGGTCCCGCGACGCGGGAGTGGTTCCGCGGCGCGTTCGCCAGCCCGACGCCCGCACAGATCGGCGCCTGGGACGCGATCTCCCACGGCAAGCACGCGCTGGTCGTGGCGCCGACCGGATCCGGCAAGACGCTGTCGGCCTTCCTCTGGGCGATCGACCGGGTCTTCCACGAGAAGGATGCCGCGGCCCCGCCGGCGGCAGAACCGGCCCGGCGAGGGCGCAAGCGCATCGAGCGAGAGCCCGAGCGCACCAGCATCCTGTACGTCTCCCCCCTCAAGGCGCTGGGCGTCGACGTCGAGCGCAACCTGCGCTCGCCGCTCGTCGGCATCGCCCAGGCGGCACGACGGCTGGGCATCGAGTCGCCGGCGGTCAGCGTCGGGGTCCGCTCCGGTGACACCACATCTTCCGAGCGCCGGCAGCTCGTGCAGCATCCGCCCGACATCCTCATCACGACTCCC
>DASUQB010000382.1:0-5160 GCA_036280835.1 Microbacterium sp.
TCCCGCCCTTAAACGACCCGCCCTCCGCGACCCGCCCTCCGGCGTCCCGCCCTCCGGCGCCGCGCCCTTAGGCGACCCGCCCTCAGTGGACCCGCCCTCCGGCCCCAGGGCCGTGCCTCAGCGCCTCCGGGGAGGACACGCCGAGCGTCACGAACTTCGGAGAATGTCGCGAATGTCGGACGAATCCGGCTCAATCCTCCGAAGCCCGTGACATTCTCCGAACTCGGTGACGCCCGAAGCCCGAAGCCCGACGTCAGACCGGTCGAGGTTCGTCGGGGCCGTCGCCTGCCTCCGGCGTCGCGCCCTCAGGCGACCCGCCCTCCGGCGACCCGCCCTCCGGGGACCCGCCCTCAGGCGACCCGCCCTGCAGCGAGCCGCTCCCACCAGACCCGCCCTCCGGCGTCCCGCCCTCCGGCGTTCCGCCCTCCGGCGACCCGCCCTCCGGCGCGTCGTCCTCGCCCGACAGGAGGCGGGCGAGGGCGTCGTCCATCTCGTCCTGCGCCGGCTCTTCGCCGCGGGCTCGTGCCTCGAGCCGCGCGATCAGGGCGGAGGGGTCATCGATGTCCGACGCCATGGGCATGAGGTCCGGGTAGTCCCAGAGCGCGTCGCGCGACGAGATGCCGACGGCATCCGTCACCGCGCGCCACATCGCCGCCGCCTCGCGGAGGCGACGCGGCCGCAGCTGCAGACCGACGAGCGCGCCGAGCGCCTGCTCCGCCGGACCGCCCACGGCGCGCCGGCGCCGCGCGGTCTCGCCGATGCGGTCGGCATCCGGGAGGCGCGACGTGGCGTCGGTCGTGACGACATCGACCCATCCCTCGATCGTCGCGAGCAGGTTCTCGAGCCGGTCCAGCGCGAGCTTCTGCGCCTCGGACTGCCGGGGGAGCAGCGCGCCGCTCTCGAGCGCCTGCCGCAGCTCGTCGGGCTGGCTCGGGTCGAACCGCGACGCGAGCTCCTCGAGGGCATCGGTGTCGACGTGGATGCCGCGGGCGTACTCCGTGACCTGCGAGATGACGTGCAGCCGCAGCCACTTCGCATGCCGGAACAGCCGCGCGTGGGCCAGCTCGCGCGCCGCGATGAAGAGGGCCAGCTGGTCGTCGGGGATGTCGAGGCCCTGACCGATCTCGGCGAAGTTCTGGGGGAGGATCGCTGCCTCGCCCGACGGCATGACCGGGATGCCGACGTCTCCGCCGCTCACGACCTCGGTCGAGAGCCGGCCGACGACGTGACCCAGCTGCGTCGCGAAGAGCGACCCGCCGACGTTGCGCATCAGGCGCCCCGCGCCCTCGACCACGCCCTTGAGCTCCTCCGGCGCCTGCTGCTCGAGCGCCGACGTGAGCGCATCGGCGATGCTGTTCGCAACCGGCTCCGCGAGCTCCTGCCAGACCGGGAGCGTCGCCTCGACCCACTGGCCGCGTGTCATCGCGCGGGGCGGGGAGGCGAGCTCGGAGATCTCGGTCGCCTCGCTCAGCCAGAGTCCGGCGAGCACGAAGGCCTGGTCGAGGTCGGTGCGCTGCCCTGCCGTCACGCTCAGGCCGCCCTGATTCGCGATGTGCAGGGCCTGGGTCCTGGTCATGTCCCACGAGATGCCGCCCGTGCCGCCCCCCGCGAAGGCGCTCTGCAGGTGCTGCATCACCGTCGCCATCATGGCGGGGTCGATGTCCATGCCCGAGAGCTTCGACAGCTGCTCGGGGTCGAGGTTGCCCCCGGACGCGCCGAACAGCTGGCGCATCAGCTCCTGGAACTCCTCTTCGGGAGTCCGGTCCTCATCTGCCACTTCAGCCGCCTTTCAGCCGCGGATCACGGTCGCCATCTACGCTAGTCGCACGAGTCCTCGCACTCGCCGGCCGCGAACCCCTCGCCTTACGCCGGTCGCGAACGACCAGCCAGAAAGGTTCCGCGTGGCGCTGTTCGATGAGTCGGTCGCGTTGGCGCCCGCGCCGAGACGGCGGATGCCGCGAGGCACGCTCGTCGGCATCTGGGCCCTCACCGTAGCCCTGGTCGTGCTGCTCATCATCACGTTCCTGCCGACCTCCTATGTGATCCAGCGCCCCGGGCCGGTCTACAACACCCTCGGCACCGCCACGGCCGCCGACGGCACGCAGGTGCCGCTCATCTCCGTCGAGGGCGCCGAGACGTTCAAGACGTCGGGCACCCTCGACCTCACCACGGTGCAGGTCATCGGCAACCGCGAGCGCACGCCGTCGTGGTTCGAGCTGGCGAGCGCCTGGATCGATCCGTCCAAGGCCGTCGTGCCGATCGCCTCGGTCTTTCCGGAGGACGTGACGCAGGAGCAGCGGAACGAGCAGAACGCGACGCTGATGGTCGACTCGCAGCAGGAGGCGACGGCGGCGGCGCTGACGGAGCTCGACTACGACGTCGTGTCCAGCGTGCGGGTCGTCGAGCTGATCGAGGACTCGCCGGCACAGGGAGCGCTGGAGCCGGACGACATCATCCTCTCCGCCGACGGCACGCCCATCGAGCAGGCCGATACGCTGCGCGAGATCATCCAGGGCAGCGCCGGCGAGCCGGTCGAGCTCACCGTGCTCCGCGGGGGTGAGGAGCAGACCGTCAGCGTGACGCCCGAGCAGCGCGAGATCAACGGCGAGGACACGTGGGTGATCGGCGTCACGCTCATCCACGACTACGACTTCCCGATCGATGTCACCATCCAGCTCGACAACGTCGGCGGCCCGAGCGCCGGCATGATGTTCGCCCTCGGCATCATTGACACCCTCACCCCCGACGAGCTCAACGGCGGGAAGGATGTCGCCGGGACGGGCACGATCGACGCCGCGGGCGACGTCGGGCCGATCGGCGGCATCCGCCAGAAGCTGTACGGCGCGCGCGGTGCGGGAGCCGAGTTCTTCCTCGCGCCCGCGGACAACTGCGACGAGGTCGTGGGGCATGTGCCGGACGGACTTCGGGTCTTCTCGACCGCCACTCTGGAGGAGTCGATGACGGCCCTCGAGGCGATCGCGGGCGGCGGAGATCTGGACGCGCTGCCCACCTGCACCGGCGCGGCAAGCTGACGGCATCCGCTCGGCTTACCCCCAGATGGGCCCGCCTAGGATGGACGGGTGACCTCGACGTCGGCCCCTCGCCCCGCCACTCCCCCCAACCGTTCCCGACGGATCATCTCGATCTCGCTCGTGGTGATCGCCGCCATCGTGATCGGCTTCTTCGTCTTCGCGAGCCTCTTCGCGGACTGGCTGTGGTTCGAGCAGCTCGGCTTCGAGTCGGTCCTCGTCACGCAGTGGGTGGCGCGCGTCACGATGTTCCTCGTCGGGTTCCTCGGCATGGCGGTGCCGGTGTGGCTCTCGATCCAGCTGGCCTACCGCCTGCGCCCGGTCTACGCCCGCCTCAGCTCGCAGCTGGACCGCTACCAGGAGGTCGTCGAGCCGCTCCGCCGCCTCGCGATGTGGGGCATCCCGATCTTCTTCGGCCTCTTCGCCGGCTTCGCCGCGTCGTCCCAGTGGGAGACCACGTGGCTGTGGTTCAACGGCGTGGCCACCGACACGACCGACCCGCAGTTCAACCTCGACACCGGCTTCTACCTGTTCGCGATGCCGTTCTACTCGGCCGTCCTCGGCTTCGTCTCGGCGGTGCTGCTGCTCTGCCTGCTCGTGACCGCCGTCGTGTCGTACCTCTACGGATCGGTGCGCGTCGGCCAGCGCGAGCTGCGCATCTCCAAGGGCGCACGCATCCAGGTCGCCGTCATCGCCGGCCTCTACCTGCTCGCGCAGGGCGCCAGCCTCTGGCTCGACCGCTACAAGACGCTGGTCGACCCGGGTGAGCGCATCACCGGGCCCGGCTACACCGGCGTCAACGCCGTCATCCCCGGCCTCACGATCCTCTCCATCGTCGCCGTCCTCGTGGCGATCCTCTTCTTCGTCACCGCCGTCATCGGCCGCTGGCGCTACCCGCTGATCGCGACGGCGCTGCTCATCGTGTCGGCGATCGTCGTCGGCGTCGGCTACCCGTGGATCGTCAACACGTTCCAGGTGCAGCCGAACCAGTTCGCGCTCGAGAAGGACTACTACCAGCGCGGCATCGACATGACGCAGGAGGCCTACGGCATCGACGGTCTGGAGAAGACCAACTTCGAGGCCGTGACGGACGTGGGTCCCAACCAGCTGCGTGAGGATGCCGCCACCACGGCGCAGATCCGCATCATGGACCCCACCGTCATCAGCCCCACCGTGCGGCAGCTCGAGCAGTACCGCTCTTACTACCAGTTCCAGGACCCCCTGGATGTCGATCGCTACGAGATCGACGGGGTGTCCCAGGACACCGTCACGTCGGTGCGCGAGCTGAACATGGACCAGCTGGGCGCTGCGGCGTCGTGGCAGAACACCACGCTCGTCTACACGCACGGCTACGGCGTCGTCGCCGCGAAGGGCAACGACCGCACCACCGACGGCGACCCCGTCTTCCTCGAGCGCGGAATCCCCGCGGCGGGCTTCCTGTCGGACCTCGAGGACTTCGAGCCGCGCGTCTACTTCGGCGAGTACTCGCCCACGTACTCGATCGTCGGCGCGCCCGAGGGCACCCCCGATGTCGAGCTCGACTACCCGTCCGGCGCCGACGGCGCCAGCGAGACGAAGACGACGTTCGAGGGCGACGGCGGGCCGAGCATCGGCAGCGTCTTCAACCGGCTCATCTACGCCCTCCGCTTCCAGTCGGAGCAGATCCTCTTCTCGGACTACGTCAACGAGGACTCGCAGATCCTGTACGACCGCGATCCCAGCGTGCGGGTGCAGAAGGTGGCGCCGTACCTCGAGATCGACAGCGACCCGTACCCGAGCGTCGTCGACGGCCGGATCGTCTGGATCATCGACGGCTACACGCTGAGCGCGAACTACCCGTACTCGACGACGGTGAGCCTGCAGCAGGCGATCTCGGACTCGAACGCGACCGCCCAGCGCTTCGCCCTCGACAACATCAACTACATCCGCAACTCGGTCAAGGCCACGGTCGACGCGTACGACGGCTCCGTGACGCTGTACGCGTGGGATGACGAGGACCCCATGCTGCAGGCGTGGCAGAACGTCTACCCGACCACCGTCAAGCCGATCAGCGAGATGTCCGGCGACCTGATGAGCCACGTGCGCTACCCGACCGACCTGTTCAAGGTGCAGCGGTACGCACTCGGGGTCT
>DASUQB010000383.1:0-3269 GCA_036280835.1 Microbacterium sp.
GTTATCGCTTCCGCTTCCGGGCGCCTCGACTGTGCCACCGATATCGACCCGATCTCCTTCGTTAGCGGAGCAGGCGGAGATCAAGGTGCCGAGCGACCCGCACGACGTCTCACCTGGCAGAACCGTCAGCCAGGCGCCAACGGCAAGCACAGCGACCGCTGTCAGCACTGCTTCTCACCTGCGGCCGGGTCGATCGCGGCGACGACAAGGCCCGTAGGGGTAGCTGAAGATTGCGCAAACGAAATCGTGAGCGCTTGTACATCGGGCCGCGAGCCATCGACCATTGACACACCCTCGGTATCCAACACGTCTACGCCCGAGACGTCGTAGCACGCATCGACTGATATTTCCTCAGCCTTAGTGCCCGATTCCCCGGCCGAAAGCTCCACACTGGCGACGACCGCAGAGCCTAGGATCGCGTAGCCGCTCGCGTGCCAGGCGCTGAAGCTCTTGCGGTCGGTGCCGTTCAATTCACCTGTCGTCCACGCAAACACCGGCTCGAACGTCTCGGGGTCGCTCAGATCGACCTGGTTGAGCGCATCCACATAGGCCCGGTACGTCTCCTCGGCCGCCGCGAACGCTTCTTCCTCGCTCGCGAAGCCGGGCGTCGTCTCCACGGGCTCGGGCTCGCCGACGCACCCAGCGAGCAGCCCGGTCACGAGCACGAGGGCCGAGAGGGCGACGAATCGGCGAGAGGTCACCGGACTACGGTAATCCGCCCACCCACCGGTGAGCGGAGTTATCCACAGCTCAGCGCGCGAGGGCGTACTCCGACCCCGACCGGGTGCGCTCGAGCACTCCGTGGTCCACGAGGAGGCGCCGAAGAAGCGCGACGTCCCCGGTGAAGGCGCTCAAGCGCGCGTTGATCTCACGCTCCGACAGCACCTGGCCAGGGACGAGGGCACGATCGGCCACCCACTTCAGCAGTTCGAGCCGGTCCTCGGCCTGGACGGGCCAGCGGTCGATGCGGCCGTCTTCGGTGACGAACCGCTCGGGTCCGGTGCGCGGCCGCTTCGCCCGCGGCGCCCCGCGCTCCCACACGTCCAGACCAGCGCCGTCGACATCGGACGACGCGAAGCCGGCCGAGCGCAGCACGGCAGCCGCGGCCGCATCGCTCGGGTCGATCGCCGCGCGCAGGATCTCGGCATCCGGCCACGCCCTCAGCCCGAGGAACCGCCCCAGGGAGGCGGATGCGATCCCGCGACCCCGCCACGACTCCGCGACGAAGAACGCGAGGTCCACGCGCTCCTCAGCGTGCGCCGCCTCGACGAACCCCGCTTCCTCGCCATCGGCCCGGACGAGCCAGAGGCGATGGTCCCGCCCCCAGGGCGCAGCGAATACGGCCGATGCTTCGAGTGCGTCCACCACGGCGCCCGCATCGTCGGACTCCTCGAGCGTGACGCGGATGCGGGACCTAGCCATCGGCGGAGTGCACGGAGTACGTCACTTCGGCGAACTGCCCGACCTGACGCACCTTCTCCAGCTTCAGCCGTGGCCACTCCAGGCGGCGGGGGAGCAGCGGCCGACCGGATGCGAGCGTCGCGGGGGCGATGGACACGAGCAGCTCGTCGAGCAGACCGGCATCCGCGAACTGCCCGGCGAGGTCTCCGCCGCCGACGACCCAGACGTCCTTGCCGCCCGCGGCCTCGACGATGGCGGGCCATGCGTCGGTCACAGACCCGGACACGAAGCGCACGTCGGCGCCGCGGATGAGCGGCAGTGTGCGCGATGTGAACACGAAGGTGGGCCGCTCGCCGTAGTACTCGGGCCACTTCTCCGGGTTTTCGACCAGCTGCTCGTGATCGAGCACCCACTCATAGGTCGTGGAGCCCTGGACGATGACGCCGATGCCTGCGAGGAAGTCGGTGAACCCGCTGTCGCCCCCTTCGCCGCCCGGTACCGAGAACAGCCATGAGAGGGAATCGGCCTCGTCGGCGATGAAGCCGTTGAGGGTGGACGCGGTGTAGAAGATCGTGCGCGGCATGGGATCACGGTAGCCAGCGCCTCCGACATCCGCATCATTGAACTTTTCGGTTCAGTGTTATACAGTGAACCTTATGGTTCAGCAAAACGAACTCGATAGGGCCTTCGCGGCCCTGTCCGACTCGACCCGGCGCGACATCCTCGCGCGCCTGGGCGGGGGAGCGGCCACCATCACCCAGCTCGCCGAGCCGACGGGCATGACGCTCACCGGCATGAAGAAGCATGTGCAGGTGCTGGAGGATGCCGGACTTGTCGTCACCGAGAAGGTGGGGCGCACCCGGCAGTGCCACCTGGGAACCGAACGGCTGGATGACGCGATGGCCTGGATCTCGTTCTACCAGAGGCTCTGGGAGCGCCGGCTCGACGGTCTCGAGGCCTACTTCACCCTCAATCCCCACACGAATGGAGAATCGCAATGACGCAGCAGAGCCCGGCGCAGGACGCCGAGACGATCGAGATGCGCATGACGCGCCTGATCCCGGCGAGCCCGGAGGCCGTCTTCGACGCCTACACGGATGCCGAGAAGCAGAAGATCTGGTTCACCATCCTCGACGAGCGGCCCGGCATCGTCGAGATCACGACCGATCTTCGCGTCGGGGGAGTGCAGACGGCCGTCTGGGGACCGGACGAGAACACCCTGTTCCGTGAGACGCAGACATTCCTCGAGATCGATCGCCCCCGCCGTCTGGTCACCGAGTCGACGGGCAGCAGCCCGGACGGCATGACGATGACCACACGCATCGACATCTCCTTCGAGGCCGAGGGGAGCGGTACGCTCGTCACGGTCGTGCAGTCGGGCTTCCCCGTGCCCGAGGTGCGGGACTTCTTCGAGTCCGATGTGTGGGTGGGCGCCTTCGACCGCCTCGAAGCCTTCCTCACCCGTTAGACGAGGACCACGACCCGTGCCCACGGCAGCTCGGCTCGGCCGCGTCGACCTAGCGACGTTTCCAGATCGTTGTCAAGCGGCTACCGCGTTCAGGGGCGGACCGGGATTATGGTGAGTCGCGGCCGCCGATATCCGGCGTGCCGTTGGTGGCCTCGCCATCGAGCCGCCGGAAGGAGATCATCGTGAGCATCGGGACAGGAATCGTCCTCTTCGTCATTGGGGCGATCCTCACATTCGCAGTCAACGTCGAAGTCGAATACGTGAACCTCGACCTCATCGGATACATCCTGATGGGAGCCGGCCTCGTCGTCTTCCTGATCGGACTCGTCCTCATGCTGCGCAAGCGTCAGAGCGTGGCAACCTCCCACACCAGCGTCGACCCGGTCAGCGGTGAGCGCGT
>DASUQB010000384.1:0-5774 GCA_036280835.1 Microbacterium sp.
TGCTCGCCAACGCCGGAATCCTGCGGGCCTTCATGCGTCGAGGCCCCGAGGATCCCGAGATCTTCGTGCGCGGCCGCGACGGCTCGCAACGTGTCGCCGAGCAGTTCGAGGCAGCCCTTCTCGTCTGCCGTGACGAGTTCCGCCATCCGGACCCCGAGACGGCCGCGGATTTCGCATTCCGGATGCTCTATTCGATGACGGCCCGACGCATCTCGCACGGCTCGGACTTCGAGTCGACCCGGCCGCTTCCCGACGACGTCTTCCTTGCCGAGCTCGCTCGCTCCATCACCGCTTACCTCCTCGGCCCTGGATGATCGGTCGCTGAGCCGGCACAAGTCGGGCTCTGCTCAGCCGCCGCCCTAACGGTTCGATGAGCACCTCGACACGCTGGCGATGATCGGTCACAGCGACACTCCGCTGGCGACCCGTTCGTGCCCTTCCTCTCGAGCGTGCGTGCCGACAGCGCCGGTCTCAGTCGGTAGATGGCACAGATGGCGTTCAGCGGTGCAACGGGTGCCGACAACGAGGCCTGACCGCTGCCGTCTGGTCAATGCACCGCCGGAGGTTCAGCGCACGGCCCGATGGCGATCCAGGTGCACACATAGGTGCACACATTGGTGCACACAAACTCTCTGCTTTGCCGCTCCCCTGAAGCCTGTTGCCTCGGAAATACGAGGAAGCGCAGCCGCGCAGGTCTCAGACTCTCTGATTACCGGTCAGACGCTGATCAAAGAGTTCAGCAACAGAAAAAGGGCCGTTACCGGCCCTTTTCCCATTCACTGTCTCAACACAGTGTGCGCTCGAAGGGACTCGAACCCCCAACCTTCTGATCCGTAGTCAGATGCTCTATCCATTGAGCTACGAGCGCAGTTCACCTGGCGCCAGGCGCGCAGGCCAGCGTCCAGAATACCCCACGCGCGGGGATGCCGCGAACCGAGGTCACTCCCCCGACCGCGGGGAGCCCGCACGCCAGCCCCGCACCCAGTCCACGTCGCACGATTTGGGCAGCACGCCGCGACCGCCGTCCGGCCGCCCGAACGCGTAGAGGTCGAGCATCAGCATGAGCGGGTATGCCGGGGCCCGCGCGACGGTGCGCACGAGCTCGCCGTCGACGTAGAACCGCGCGCCTTCCTCCGACCACTCGGCCGCGTACTCGTGGAAGTCGTCGGCGCCGTGCACCTCGACCGTGGAGAAGTCGTCGGGAAGATCGGGGTCGTTGTGCGGGTGCACGCCCATCCCGACCTGCATCGTGTCGCCGTGGATGTCGCGGCCGAAGATCTCGGCGATGCACAGCTCGCCCGACTGCTCCGGCCGGTCCTCGACGCCGACGAGCCACAGCGCCGCCATCGCGTCGGGGTCGCGGGTGGCGCGCAGGCGCACCTCCACCAGCCCCCTGCTCGGCGCGTAGAGCACCTCGCGCCGCTGCTCCTCGCGCACCACCATTTCGCCCAGACGGTGCTGCCCGTCCCGCGAGCCGAGCGGTCCCGACCGCACCGCGGTCTGCAGGTTGGAGACGTACGTGGAGCCGTCGAACTCCGGCGACCACGGCGCCTGGTCCTCCTCGATCCTGAGGGTCAGCACGCCACCGGCGAGCGAGTAGCGGGGGCGGGTCGCCGCACGGCTGCTCCACTGCGGCAGATACGCGGGGATCCACTTCGACGTGTCGATGTCGTCGCCGGTGAAGTCGTCCTCGAACTCGAGCTCGAACCCGCTGCGATCCAGGCGCGTCATCCGTCGCCGCCCAGGCGGACGACCGGGTCAGCGTCGAGCGCGCGCAGCTGACGCTGATTCGCGACCGCACGGTACGAGGCGTCGATGAGCTCTCCGATCCACCGCCAGTCCGCGGACACTCCGGCCGCGATCGCGAGGTACCCGTACGCGCCGTCGTAGGCCGGCACCCAGACATCCTCTCGCTCGAGCAGCGCCTCGCGCTCGTCGGGGTCGACGCGCACCACGACCGCTTCGGCCGGCTCGTGCGCGGCGCCGGCGATCGCGAACTGGCGCGTGCCGGCGCGCCACGTGACGCGTCCGTGCGCAACCACCTCGGCCACCTCGGGGTACCGCACGCATACCTCGCGCACGCGCACGACGAAGGGGTGGTCCGGGGCGAAGTGCGCCGGATGCGGCTGCGGATCGGACATGCCCCGATTGTGTCAGGGGCGACCGACGCCGTCAGCGCTCGGCGGCGCCGGACTCCGTGGCGTCGTCGTCCGGCGCGGCATCCGCCCCCTCATCGAACACGGCATCTTCGTCGGAATCGCCCAGGCGCCGCCGGTGCTGAGCGGCCAGGCGCTCGAGGTCGACCAGCCGCAGCGACTGCATGCGCGCAGCGCGCATGCGCTCGTAGTCCGGGTCGGACTCGGGGCGCATGCCCTCGACCCGCAGCCGCCGCTCGAGGTTGGACTCGACATCCGCCCACGCCGCCTCGCGGGCGGCCTCCACGAGACCTGCGAGCGCGTCGGGGTCATCGCCCCGGCGCCGCAGCTCCTTGGCGACCCGCAGGTACTGGCGGCCGCGGCGACGCAGGTTGCGCACATCGCGGTCGCGGTAGTCGTGGGTGCCGTCCGGCTGGGAGTACTGGCCCCACGCGGCCTTGCGCTGCCGCTTGGCGAGCGTCGCGGCCTCCTCGGCCTCGGTCGCGAGCGAGAGGAGGGCATCACGGGCAACGGGCACGAAGCGGGACGTCTCGAAGGGCTCGCCCAGCGAGATCGTGCCGACGAGGATGTTGTTCTTCACGCTCAGCCGCGCAGCGGCCATGGCGATCGAGATTCCCTCGGCGACGGCATCCGCGTTTCTCCCCACAGCCGCCCACCTCCTTCCCTCAGAGATTAGCGGGCGTGCCCCCGTCGCCATCGCGGGCCCGACGAGGAGCCCCGGCGATCAGCGCACGAGCTTGGCGACGATCGCGTCGATCCGGCGCTGGCGCGTCTCCGGCGCCTTCGCGGCCTCGACGTTCGTCACATGCGCCTTGCGGGCGCTCGGCGAGAGCGCATCGAAGGCTTCGCGCGCGTCTCCGCCCCGGAGTGCCGCGGCCAGATCGTCCGGCACCTCCACCGTGCGCGGGGCGGTGTCCAGCGTCAGCTCGACGATGATCGGATCGCCGCCGGCGAGCCCCGTGGCCGCCCGCTTGTCGGAGCTGAACGGGATGAGGTACCGGCCGCCCATCACGGCGACGGTGCTGCGGTACTCGTAGCCGTTCACCGTGACGACCACCGGGGGGCGCTTGCCCCCGTCGAGCTGCTCGATGATCTCCGGCGGCACTTCGATGCCGGTGTTGTTGCCGTCCAGGAACAGGGTGGTCTCGAAGCGCATGGGGCGAGTGTGCCACGGATGCCGCGAGCGCGACAGGTCGCCGCCGCAGATCGAGTAGCGCTTTCCACAGGGAAAGGCAAGGCCCCTCCGCGAGCCTCGGGGACTGCCCTATGGTGGTGCACAACGGAGGGCCTCAGAGAATACTCAGGGGCCCTTTGTCGTGCCCCGCTGCCGGTCTCGGGACGGGTCTCCTGCCCATCGCCCTCCTCGGCTAGACTTCCTGAACGATCGGTCACTAATCCGTTCTCGATGAGGAGGACACCCATGGGCATGCTGCCGAGCTACACCGTCGGACGCTGGTCCACACCGGATGCCGGGGGCGCCGCAGTCCCCGTGCACGACTCGTCGACGGGCGAGCTGATCACCGAGGTGAGCGCGGACGGGCTCGACCTCGCCGCGGCGGTCGGCTTCGCGCGGACGACGGGGCAGGCGAGCCTCGGGGCGCTGACCTTCCACCAGCGGGCGCTGCTGCTCAAGCGCTTCGCGCAGATCCTGACCGAGCGCAAGGACGAGCTCTACGCGCTCTCCGCCCAGGCCGGCGCGACGCGCTCCGACGCCTGGGTCGACGTCGACGGAGGCATCGGCGTGCTGTTCACCTACTCGTCGAAGGGCCGGCGCGAGCTGCCGAACGCGCGGGTGTACGTCGACGGTCCGCCGGAGCAGCTGTCGAAGGACGGCTCGTTCCTCGGACGGCACATCTACACGCGGCTGCCCGGCGTGGCCGTGCAGATCAACGCCTTCAACTTCCCCGTGTGGGGGGCGCTCGAGAAGTTCGCGCCCGCCTTCCTCGCGGGCATGCCGACGATCGTGAAGCCCGCGACCCCGACCGCGTTCGTGGCCGAGGCGATGGTGCGCATCCTCGTGGACTCCGGCGAGGTGCCCGACGGCGCCCTGCAGCTGGTCTGCGGCAGCGTGCCCGGCCTGCTCGAGAGCCTCGGGCTCGGGGATCTCGTCGCCTTCACCGGATCGGCGTCCACCGCGGCGATGCTGCGCGCGCGGGTGCCGAGCGGCGCGATCTTCCAGGCCGAGACCGATTCCATCAACGCCTCCGTGCTCGGCCTCGACGCCGCGGCCGGGACCCCGGAGTTCGACGCGTACGTGAAGCAGCTCGTGGCCGAGCTGATGGCGAAGTCAGGACAGCGCTGCACGGCGATCCGGCGCGCGATCGTGCCCGCGGCATCCGTCGACGCCGTCGTCGATGCGGTGCGGGCTCGGCTCGACGAGCGCGCCGTGCTCGGCGACCCGCGCGGCGAGGGCGTGACCATGGGCCCCCTCGTGTCGGTGCAGCAGCGCGACGAGGTGCTGCGCCAGGTGTCCCGGCTGGTCGAGGCCGGCGGGGAGATCGCGATCGGCTCGATGGATGCGCCCGAGGTGGTGCACGCCGACGGCACGCGGGGACCCGCCGGCGACGGCGCCTTCGTCACGCCGCTCGTGCTGCGCTTCGCCGATGCCCGCACGCCCGCCGTGCACCAGATCGAGGCGTTCGGGCCGGTCGCGGCGATCCTCGGCTACGACACGGTGGATGACGCGGCCGACCTCGTCGCGCGGGGCGAGGGGTCGCTCGTCACGAGCGTCGCCACGCACGACCCCGCCTTCGCCGTGGAGCTGACCTCGCGCATCGCCTCGTGCAACGGCCGCGTGCTGCTGCTCGACCGCGACGACGCCCGCTCCTCCACCGGGCACGGCTCCCCCATGCCGCACCTCGTGCACGGCGGCCCCGGCCGCGCCGGCGGCGGCGAGGAGCTCGGCGGCATCCGGGCCGTGCTGCACCACATGCAGCGCACCGCCATCCAGGGCTCGCCGGACATGCTGACGGCGATGACCGGCGTGTGGCACCCGGGGGCGAAGGCGCGGAGCGACGACCGGCATCCGTTCCGCAAGAGCCTCGGCGAGCTGCGCATCGGCGACCAGCTGATCTCGGAGTCGCGGCCGGTCACGCTCGACGACATCGAGACGTTCGCCGAGTTCACGGGCGACACCTTCTACGCGCACATGGACGAGGAGTCGGCCGCCGCCAACCCGTTCTTCCCCGGCCGGGTGGCGCACGGCTACCTGCTCGTGTCGTGGGCGGCGGGGCTGTTCGTCGACCCGGCGCCCGGTCCCGTGCTCGCCAACTACGGGCTCGAGAACCTGCGGTTCGTCACGCCGGTCAGCCCCGACGACGAGATCCGCGTGGAGCTGACCGCGAAGCAGATCACGCCGCGCGAGACCGACGAGTACGGCGAGGTGCGGTGGGATGCCGTGATCCGCAACCAGCGCGACGACCTCGTGGCGACCTACGACGTGCTGACGCTGGTCGCGAAGGAGTAGGCGGGGTCGCTCGGGCTCGCCGCTCGCGCTGCACCCCTCCGTGCGCGCTGCACATCTCGGCAGGCGCTGCACCTCTCCGTACGCGCTGCACTTCTCCGCACGCGCTGCCCTTCTCCGCACGCGCTGCACTTCTCTGCACGCGCTGCACTTCT
>DASUQB010000385.1:0-5863 GCA_036280835.1 Microbacterium sp.
GTCGCTGGAGACGGGTCAGGCGGTCGCGATCGCCGATCTCGACCTGGGCGTCGAGCTGTAGCGCGGGCGTATCGTCGGGGCATGGATTCCGACGGACCGGAGCCCGCGTGGCCGCTGCCCGGTGACGAGTCGGCCGGTTCCGCCGTGGTGATCGTCGAGGGCGAGAGCGACCGCGCGGCGCTCGAGACCGTCGGGGCGCGCCTGGGTCTGACGATGCCGGCCGTCGGCGGGTCGAAAGGAGCACGGCGCGCTGCCGAGCGGTTCGCGGGCGCCCGGGTTCTGGGTCTGGTGGATGCCGGCGAGCGCCGGGACTTCGAGCGCTTCTTCGAGACCGTCTTCGTCTGCGATCCCGACCTCGAGGGCGAGCTCGTACGAGCACTCGGCGTCTCCGGTGTCGAAGCGGTCATCGACGCCCAGGGTGAGCTCGAGTCGTTCCGGCGCCTCCAGCGGCAGCCCGCGCAGCGGGACCGGTCTCCGGAGCGCCAGCTGGCGCGCTTCTTCGGCGGACGCAGCGGCAACAAGCTCCGCTACGCGGTGCTGATGGCGGCCGCACTGCCGCTGGAGCGCATTCCGCCGCCGATCGCCGCTTTGCTGGCAGTCGTCTGAACGTGTCTTGACCGCTCCGACGCCGGTCGTCAACCCCTTGCCCTGCGGGTGCGGGGAGGCGTGAGATGGATGAAGAACCGCGCGCAGGTCGAACGGCGCGGCAATCATGAAGGAGACCATCATGGGTGCAGACGACAAGATCGAGAACACCGCTCAGGACCTCGCCGGCAAGGCCAAGGAAGGCCTCGGCAAGGCGACCGACAACGAGCGCCTCGAGGCCGAGGGCCACGCCGATCAGAGCGAGGCGCACATCAAGAAGGCCGGCGAGAACGTGAAGGATGCCTTCCGCTGATTCGCCGATGAGAGACGGCCGGGGTTTCGACCCCGGCCGTTTCGCATGCCCGGAGGCTTCCCCGGTGCTTCCGGACCCGGACGCGCGTAGCCTACGAGTATGGCGAGCGATCCTCACGACGAGCAGCACGGCGGCCGGCAGCATCCAGACGAGCAGGACGGTCCCACGGGCGGCAGCGAGACCACCGAGAATCAGCTGGATGCCGACAACGCGGTCGAAGAGGACATGCTCAAGGCCGTCGGCCCGGATGCGTCCCCCGACTGACCCGTCGCCGGGGAGCGCCCCGCTCAGCGCCCGAAGCGGTCGATCAGGCGCAGCAGGGTCGGCATCCCCCTCGATGTCGCAGGCACCCCCAGCACGGCCTCGATCGTCGGGGTGCCGTTGCTCTGCCGGTCGTGGTCGTTGACCACGACGGCGAAGCCCGGTCCGTGTTCGACCACCCGGCAGCGTCGGCGTTCGCCCGCTCTCGCCGCGGCGGGTTCGTCGACGATGACCGCCTCGACGGGGAAGAGGGTGAGTTCCGTGCGGCCGGCGTCCGCGCCCGCGCTGCTGCGGTCGACGAGCAGCTCGATGTGCTCCAGAGGTCGCGCGTACACCCCGTCGTCGAACACGCCCCGCGCCGCCAGTCCTTCCCGCACCCCGTCGGCGACGCGCTGGCCGTCATCGGCCGTGAAGACCACGGTGCCGTTGCTCTGGAACGGGACGGCGCCGCCCACGCCGATGTCCGCGAACGCGCGCAGCAGGTCGCTCGTCGAGGGATGGCCGCGCTGCCCCTGGTTGACGTTGCGGAAGAACGCGACGTGGTGCACGGCGTCATCCTCCCAGACACCCCCGTTCACGAGAAGCCGCTTCAGAAGACAGCGGCAGCGCAGGCCCGCCGGTGCGCGCCGAACAGGCGCGGCGGGGGCCCCGTCCTAGTGGCTCGGGGCGAGATGTCAAGCCCTCCCACGGTCCCTCCGGGATCGGGTCGAATGGAGACGTACCGATCGAAACCGAAATGAGGAGTAACTCCATGGCGCAGATCATCGAGACCATCGACGTCGACGTCCCCGTGAGCACGGCGTACAACCAGTGGACTCAGTTCGAGAGCTTCCCGAAGTTCCTCGACGAGGTCGAGTCCATCACCCAGCTCGACGACACGCACACGCACTGGAAGATCAAGGTCGGCGGTCAGGAGCGCGAGTTCGATGCCGTCATCACCGAGCAGCACCCCGACGAGCGGGTGGCGTGGAACAGCACGGGCGGCGAGACCGAGCACGCGGGCGTCGTCACGTTCCACAAGCTCAGCGACACGACCTCCCGGGTCACCGTCCAGCTCGATTGGGACCCGCAGGGTCTCATCGAGAAGGTCGGCCCCCTCGTGGGCGCCGGTTCGCACGCGGTGAAGAAGGACCTCAAGAACTTCAAGGAGTTCATCGAGTCGCAGGGCGCTGAGACCGGCGCCTGGCGCGGAGACGTCCCGGCCTAGGGAGCGGGGGAGTGGCTCAGCGCGCGTCGGCGACGGCGATGCCGAGCCACTCCCCGAGGTCGTCGATCTCGGCACGCACCATCTCCTCCTCCTCCGGCTCGAACGGCACGAACTCGTGCACCGCGTTGACACGCAGCGCCTCCCGCGGCTTGTCCACTTCGGCATCCAGCATGCCGACGAACCGATCGCCGAGCAGGATGGGGTGGGCGAAGTAGCCGTATCGCCGCTGGGGCTTCGGCTTGAACTGCTCGAGCACGTACTCGAACTCGAAGATGTCGCGCAGGCGTGGCCGGTCGAACAGCATCCCGTCGTAGGGGTTCAGGAAGGCCACCCGGCCGCCGTCGTCCTCCTCGAGCGACGCGATCGCCGCCGGGTCCACGCGCCACGTGGTGCGCATCCCTTCGATCCTCGCGGCCTCGCCCGCCTCGCCGACCGGCGTCCAGGGCGACTTCTGCTTGGCGATGCCCGCAGCCTGCAGCCGGCGCTCGTCGAGCAGGCGCGCGGCCTCGTCGTCGCCGAGCTCGGGCAGGTCCGCCGGGTAGACCCGTTCGGCGAGATCCCACACGCGATGCCGGCCCTCGCGCCGGGCGACGGTGACGACGCCCTGCCGCATCAGGAACTCGAGCATGTGCGGAACCTGGTTGCGCCCCGACCACCCATCGGGGGGCCGGCTGACCTGGGCGGTGTCGGGGATCTGGCTCGCGAGCAGCGGACCTTCGGCGCGCAGGCGTGCGAGCACGTCGGCGCGGAAGCCGTCGTTCGCTTCGAGCCACTGGCGGCTGCTCTCGCGCCGCGGCCACCGGCGCATCGACGGCAGCATCGCGGGCAGCAGGCTCGACGGGCGGAACGTGCCGTCGAACTCGAAGAGCAGGCGGTCCATCTCGACCGCCTTCCGCAGCTGCCCCGGCTCGTAGGACCAGCCGATGCGCGACCAGAGCACCGTGTGCTCGCAGGGAGCGATCGTCGCGGTCGGATCGATCTTCACCGCGCCGAGCTGCTCCGCCACCTCGACGACATCACCCGGCCGCTGCGCATCCAGCAGCTGGGCACGGACGGCGATGCGGCGCGCCTGATCGAGCGTGAGGCGGTGCGTCACAGGTCGAGGCTCACCGAGGCTCCTGTTGCGGGGCTCACCCGACGCGTCTGCCGCACATGCCGCAGACGCCGGTCGCGGAGATCTCGACGTAGCAGTCGGGGCACATGGCCCGCACGCGGTCGCTCGGGGCGGTCGCCGTGCTCCGCTGCGCCGGCGCGCGACGCGCTCGCGGAGCCGCGGCCGGCTTCGCCCGGATCTCCTCCGCCGGCCGCGCCTGGACGGCGGGCAGGTGCTCGCGGCAGTAGAACCGCACATATCCGGCGTGGTCGTTCGGATGCCGGTGCTTGATGGCCCAGAGCTCGGTGCGGGGCCGGGGCTCGGACGCGTTGCCGCAGACGAAGCAGCGGGTCGGCTCTCCCGGAACGACGTCGGCGACGAGCACCGGGGCGTCGAACGCGATCGACTGGCGCCAGTCGGATGTCGTGGTGATCTTCATGGGGGTGGCCCTCCTGGATCCCCCTGAATCCTACCCGCGCCGGCCTGGCTCCGCCCGGGGTCAGCCGTCAGCCCTGCGAGCGACCGGTCTTCTCCTGCAGACGCTCGATGTGCTCGGACGCTTCCGCCTTGGTGAGGTCGGCCGAGATCTCCTCGCCGGCTTCGCGGGCCAGCGTGTCGAGGTAGCTGCGCTGCGAGGCGGTCATGGGCTCGTCGCCGGTGACCCACTGCGAGGGATCCTTGGCGGCGGGGTTGTCGGTGGACTCGGTGGCGCCGAGGACTTCGCCGGAGTTGCTGGAATCGGACATGTGTTCGACGATAGCCCGGCTCTTCGACTGGCTGGCCGGGGTTGACAGACGCGGAGGAAGGGGTGCGGGAAACGGCGCCATCGCCGCGCGTTCGGTCGCGTCAGCCCGCTGGGTAGGCTCGCTGGGAGCCCGGATGCCGTGGGCGGGGACGGAGAGGCGCGGATGACGCAGGTGGCGGTCGTGGCGGGTGCGAGCGGCTTCGTCGGGGGCGCGCTGGTCGATGCGCTCGTCGATGACGGCTACGACGTGGTGCGGATCGGCCGCAGCGGCGATGTGACGTGGGCTGACCCGGCCGCGATCGCGCGAGCGGTGGATGGCGCCGACGTGCTGGTGAACCTGGCGGGGAAGTCCGTCAACTGCCGCTACACGGACCGCAACCGCGACGAGATCCTGGCCTCCCGCCTCGACACGACGCGGGCCCTGCGCGAAGCGGTCGCCGCGGCGGCCCGTCCTCCACGCGTCTGGCTGAACGCCTCGACCGCCACCATCTATCGGCACTCCATGGACCGCCCCAACACCGAGGCGGACGGTCGCATCGGCGAGGGCTTCTCGGTGGATGTCGCGACCAGCTGGGAGCGCGAGTTCTTCGCCGGCGAGCTGCCGGGCACCCGCCGCGTGGCCCTCCGGATGGCGATCGTGCTGGGCGACGGCCCCGCGACCCATCTCCTGCTGCGGCTCGCCCGTCTCGGCCTCGGAGGCCCCCAGATCGACGGCTGGTGGTTTCCGCACAGCCGGTATCGCGGGATCGGCGACCACCCGACGGGCGGCCGCGGCCACGGCTGGCACCGCACGCGCGGCCGGCAGAGGTTCAGCTGGGTGCACATCGACGACGTCATCCGCGCGATCCGCTTCCTCCGCGACCGCCACGACCTGAGCGGCCCGGTCAACGTGGCCAGCCCGAACCCCAGCGACAACCGGTCCCTGATGGCGACGCTGCGCCGCCGTGTCGGCGCGCCCGTGGGCCTCCCCGCATGGCGATGGATGCTCGAGCCGGCCATGTGGGTGCTGCGGACCGAGCCCGAGCTCGTGCTCAAGAGCCGCTGGGCGGTTCCTGCGACCCTCACGGACGCGGGGTTCACGTTCGACCATCCCGAGCTGGCGGGGGCGGTCGACGACATCGTGTCGCGCTGAGCCGGGGCCTACTTCTGCAGGCCCTCCGCGATGTCCCGGATCACGGCGAGACGACGGTCCCACTCGGCGCCGATGGCGTCGAGGCGCTGCGCCGTCGCGCTCAGCTCGGCGCCGATCACGCGGAACCGCACTTCGCGTCCGACGCGCACGGGCTCCACGAGTCCCGCGTCCTGCAGCACGGCGAGGTGCTTCGCGATGGCCTGCCGGCTGACGGGCAGGCGCCCGGCCACCGGGTCTCGTCGCCGAGCGCCGCGAACACCGGAACCAGCGTGTGCGTCACGCGCCGCCCTCCAGGAGGGCGACGAGCTTGTCGAGTTCGGAGTTCCAGCCCTCGCGGTGGCTCTCCAGGTTCGCGGCGGGGTCGGGGGTGGTCTCGAAGCCGGTCTCGACGACGGTCAGCTCGGTGCCGTCCGCGACGGCCTCGAGCGTGAAGGTGAACACCGTCGAGTGATCGGCGTCGACCGTCTCGGCCGGCGCGCCGTGCAACCTTGAGGTTGCAAGAGGACCTGGGCGAGGAGGCGCTACCC
>DASUQB010000386.1:0-16618 GCA_036280835.1 Microbacterium sp.
GAAGATGCCGTACATCGCCCGCGTCACGACGGAGCCCGACGTGCCGGCGGCCGGGCCGCTCGCGGCGATGACGCCGGGGAGGATCCAGAGCACCGAGGCGGCGACGATCACCCCTATCGCCTGCCACACCTCGAGACCGAGGAGGATCAGCGTCGCCCCGATCGTCAGATTCAGGATGCTGACGTTGGGCGCCGCCCAGATGAAGAACAGGTCGCGGGCGCGGCCGTGCCGCTCGGCGTCGTCGATGAGTTCGATGCCCCGCGTCTCCGGGCGGGCGGCCGTGTCCGCGAAGGTGGGATCGTGGGCCTGGGTGTGGGACATGGGGTTCCTCTCGGACCGAGCATCTTCGCTTCCGGTCATACCGTTATTGGTCATACGCCCAATGGACTATTGGTCACACATTCAATAGCATCGACGCTATGACGTCAAGCCCCGTTCCCGTGCGATCGCGGAAGCGTCCGGAGGAGCGCCGGGAGGAGATCCTTTCGCGCGCCGCCGACATCGCCCTCGAGCAGGGCCTCGAGCGGATCACGCTGCGTGCGGTCGCCGACCGGCTCGGGGTGCGGCCGGGCCTGATCACCCACTACTTCCCGGCCGCCGAGGACCTCGTGATCGAGGCCTTCGCCCGGGCGGCCATCATCGAGCGGGAGCGGTTCTTCCCCGCCGACGGAGCGCCGGTCGCGCGCCTCGCGCACTTCATCGGCTACATCGGCAGCGGAGCCTCCGCATCGCTCGCCCGCCTCTGGCTGAACGCGCGGCACCTCTCCCGCTTCAGCGAACCGCTCTGCGCGGCGGTCGAGGAGCAGGACGGCCTCGACCGCGAGCGATTGAGCGCGCTGATCGCGGACGGCATCGCATCGGGCGACTTCGCCGACGTGGATGTCGAGACCGCCTGCATCCGCATCTTCATCGCCGTCGACGGAGCGGGGTCGTACGTCAACAGCGCGGCCGATGTCGAGCATCCCGCCCACAAGCACTTCCTCGCCGACGTCGCCGAATGGGCGCTGGGGCTCGAGCCCGGGCGGCTCGGAAGCGCTTTGTAAGCGAGGACGTGAGGCCGATGTCCTCGCGGCCGCCGGTAGCCTGGGATCCCGTCCCGGCGAAGGAGCCACCATGACCTCACGTGCCGCCAAGCCGGTGCTGATCACCGGCTGCTCGAGTGGAATCGGCCGGGCGACGGCGCTCCGGCTCGCCGGTTCGGGCTATGACGTCTGGGCGACCGCCCGCAACGTGGACTCGCTCGCCGACCTCGCAGCGGCGGGCTGCGTCGTGCGTCCGCTGGATGTGACCGACGACACATCCGCCCGAGCGGTGGTCGACGAGATCACCGCCGAGCGGGGCTCGGTCGGGGGGCTCGTGAACAACGCCGGCTACGGCGAATACGGCCCCGTCGAAGAGGTGTCGATCGACCGCTGGCGGCGCCAGTTCGAGACCAACGTCTTCGGTGTCGTGAGGATGTGCCAGCTGGTGCTGCCCGGGATGCGCCAGGCGGGCCGCGGACGCATCGTGATGGTCTCCTCGATGGGGGGACGGATGACGCTCCCGGGCGGCGGGGCGTACCACGCGAGCAAGTACGCGCTGGAGTCGCTGACCGATGCGCTGCGCTTCGAGGTGCGCGGGTTCGGTGTGCGGGTGAGCCTCGTCGAGCCCGGACCGGTCACCACCGACTTCGTCGACGAGGCGACGACCGCAGGCGGCGAGCAGGGCGTGTATGCCGAGTTCGGCGAGGCGGTGGCCCGCAGCAACGCGGCGGCGTACGGCGGGCGTCGCGGCACGAACACTCCAGACGACATCGCGCGCGTCATCCAGCGCGCCCTGTCGGCGTCGCGGCCGCGCCCCCGCTATCTCGTCGGGGTCACCGCCCACGGTCTCGTCACGGCCCGCGCCGCGCTGGGCTCCCGCGGCTTCGACGCCGTGCTGCGCACGCAGCTGCCGACGCCCTCCGGCCGCTGAGGGCCGCGGTCGGGGATCGCCTTAGGCGCACTCCACCGGGATCGACATCCTCAGAAGTCCCAGTTCTTCCACTCGAAGAGATCGATGGGCGGCGGGTCCGCCTCGAGGGCCTCCAGCTCCTCCTCCGAGCGCTCGACGACCTCGAAGCGAACAGGCAGGTTGGGCGTCACCAGCAGGGAGATCGTGCCGTGCCCGACGGTGCGGAAGTCCACGAACTCCGAACCTTCCCGCGCGGCGGCGACGATGGCCCGCTTGGTCTCCTCGACGTCCTGATCCGGATCGAGCAGGAAAGTCTGGTTGTCGAACCGGACCTTGATGATGCGCACCGCTGCTCCTCGCCGCACAGGCCGACGCCCCGACACCGAGACCGAAGCGGCCCGGTCGTGGGCGACCTTACTCCTGCAGCGCAGCCGATCGAACGGGCGCCCGCGCTTGCACAGGAGGCCCACAGGTTCCCTCCGGGCCGGTGTCCGGGCTCCGGACCGCGCCGGAGCGCACGCCGGCGCCCGGGTTCACGCCGTTGCGGTGCTGAGCAGGATGCTCGTCTCGCTGTCGCGTACGCCGTCGATGCTGCGGATCGCACCGAGTGCGCCATCGAGCGCGGTGAGGCTGGTGCAGCGCAGCTCGGCCACGAGATCCCAGCGCCCGTTGGTGGTGTGCAGCGCGGCGACATCCGGAATGCCGTGCAGGCTGCGGATGGCATCCCGCGCATCGCGGCTCTCCACCGCGATGAGGGTGATCGCGCGGATCGTCGCGCTCTCGGTCGCGTCGTGCACGCGCACGGAGAAGCCCAGGATGGCACCCGTGTCGAGCAGCCGGCGAAGCCTCTTGTTGACCGTGGCCCGCGTCACCCCCAGTCGTGCGGCGAGGGTCACCAGCGGCTCGCGGGCATTGTCGCGGAGAAGAGCGACGAGCCGACGGTCGAGTTCGTCCAGAACGGGTTCCATGCGCACAAGGTACAGTCACCCTGCGCATAGTGCACGTTCGATCGCTGAGAACGCGCACTCCGGTGATTGATCGTGCACCCGGGTCGTCCCTACGCTGAAGGGGTTGCCGCGGCAGCCGTGCGCTCCCGCCGGGCGCGACCCCCTCATCCCTGGAGCGCCCCTTTGTCCGAGACAGCCGCACCCGCGCGCATGCACGCCATCACCGACGAGACGCACGACGTGATCGAGGCGGTGCTCGACTACGCCCGCAACCGCGTGCTGTACAAGGACATCCCGCTCGATCACCCCGTCACGCCCGAGGAGCTCGCGAAGACGGCCTCGGGCTCCATCCAGCCCGCTGGGCTGGGAGCCGACAGGGCGATCACCCTGTTCGAGGACGTGCTGGCGCCCGCCTGCCTGTCGACCGACCACCCGGGGTACCTGTCCTTCATCCCGTCGGCCCCGAGCAAGGCCGCGATCGCGTTCGACCTGGTCGTTTCGGCCTCGGCCATCTACGGCGGCTCGTGGGTGGAGGGCGCCGGTGCCGTCTTCGCCGAGAACGAGGTGCTGCACTGGCTCGCGCGCGAGTTCGGGCTGCCGCCGGCCGCCGGCGGGGTGTTCGTGCAGGGCGGCACGATCGGGAACCTCTCGGCGCTGGTGACGGCTCGGGATGCCGCGCGCCGCCGCAATCGCAATGAGGGCGCCGCCGATCCCGCGCGGTGGGTCGTGCTGTGCAGCGCCGAAGCGCACTCGTCGATCGCGTCGGCAGCGGCCGTCATGGACATCGACGTCGTCGCCGCCGCCCCGGATGCCGGCGGCCGCCTCAGCGGCGAGGCGGTGGCCCGGGCGCTGGACGAGCACGGTTCGTCCGTGTTCGCGGTCGTGGCGACCGGCGGCACCACCAATTTCGGCATCGTCGACCACATCGCGTCGATCGCCGAGGTCACCCGCTCCCGCGGGGTGTGGCTGCACATCGACGGAGCGTACGGCCTGGCGGCCATGCTCGTGGAACGGATGCGTCCGACCTTCGCCGGCGTCGAGCACGCGGACTCCGTCATCGTCGATCCGCACAAGTGGCTGTTCGCCCCGTTCGATGTCTGTGCGCTGCTCTACCGCGATCCCGATCAGGCGCGCCTCGCCCACACGCAGAAGGCCGAGTACCTCGACACCCTCACCGAGTCCGCCGACTGGAACCCCTCCGACCTCGGCGTGCAGCTGACCCGGCGCTCCCGCGGTCTGCCCCTCTGGTTCTCGCTCGCCGCGCACGGCACCGAGCAATACCGGTCGGCCATCGATCACGGGATCACCCTCGCCCGCACCGTGGCCGACGAGATCGCAGGTCGCCCGCACCTGTCGCTGGTGCGCGAGCCGGAGCTGTCGGTGGTCGTCTTCCGCCGGGAGGGCTGGTCGGCCGCCGAATACCAGGCCTGGTCCGACCGGCTGCTCGCCGAGCAGAAGGCCTTCGTGGTGCCGAGCTCCCATGCGGGCGAGCCCGTGCTGCGCTTCGCGATCATCAGCCCCCTCACCACGATCGAGCTGCTGACGTCGATCCTCGACACCCTGGGCTGACGAGCCGTCCGAGTCGCGTGGGAGGTTCCGCGCGCCCGCCGCCTACGGCATCCGGTCGATGAGAGCCCCCGGCGAGAGCCCGAGCATCGACTCCACCGAGCCCATCAGCAGCTCGGTGCGCTCCCGCGGGCGCTGCCACCCGACGAGGGAATGCGCGTTGAGCCCGTCGATCATGCCGAGCACCTGCCCTGCGATGGCGGTCGGGTGGTCGCAGCGGAATTCGCCCGCCGCGTGCCCGTCAGCGAGCAGGCCGGCGAGGAACGACCGCCACAGATCCATCTGCTCGCGGACGCTCTCCGCCAGCGCGGGGTTGCGGCCACCGAGCGCCCAGCTCTGCACCCAGACCAGCGTCACGTCGGCCCGGCCCTCGTCGAGCATGCTCCCGAGCACGGCCACGAGCGCGCCGGAATGCCCGTCCTGGTCGCCCGCGAGCTGCCGCAGTTCCGTCAGCTCCGCTCCGACGATCGCGGCGAAGGTCTCGGCGACCAGGTCGTTCATGCTGGGCGCGTAGTGCGCCACGAGTCCGGAGGCGACCCCCATGTGCTGCGCCACCCCTCGAAGGGTGACGGCGCTCAGTCCCGACTCCAGCGCGATCGCGCGAGCGGCATCCCCGATCTCGGCGATGCGCTCGCCCGCTGATCTTCGTGTGCGTATTGACGACATCACTGTCGATTCTGTACCGTGAGGTCAAATTGATCAAGTGATCAACTTGCGACGGAAGGTGCGACGGATGGCTTGGCGGATGCCCTCGGAGACGACGCCCCACGAACGGACATGGATGGCGTTCCCCCGCTCCGGACAGACGATCGGGGACACGGAGGAGGAACGGGAGGAGTGCTACGCGGCCTGGACGGCGACCGCGCACGCCGTCGCCGAGTTCGAGCCCGTGTCGATGGTCGTCGACCCCAGTGAACTCGCGAGGGCGCGCCGCATGCTCTCCGCCGAGATCGAGATCATCGAGGCGCCGCTCGACGAGTTCTGGATGCGTGACTTCGGCCCGACATTCGTCGTCGACGACGAGCGTCCGAGCGCGCTCGGCGCCGTGGACTGGGTCTTCAACGGCTGGGGCGACCCCGCGTGGGCGGAGTGGGAGCTCTCGGCCCGCATCGGCGCCTTCGTCGCCGGCCTGGTCGGCGCCCAGAAGATCTCCTCTCAGCTCGTGAACGAGGGCGGCGGCATCCACGTCGACGGAGAGGGCACCGTCCTGCTCACCGAGACCGTGCAGCTCGACCCCCGCCGCAACCCGGGGCTGACCAGGGCCGACGTCGAGGCCGAGCTGGCGCGCACGATCGGCAGCAGCCGCGCGATCTGGCTTCCTCGCGGCCTCACCCGCGACTACGACGACTTCGGCACCAACGGTCACGTCGACATCGTGGCCACCATCCCCTCCCCCGGGCGCGTGCTGCTGCACGCGCAGAACGACGCCGCGCACCCCGACCACGCCGTATCGCGGCAGCTGCGTGATCTTCTCAGCGACGAGGTGGATGCCGCCGGCCGGCCGCTCCAGGTCATCGACGTGCCCGCCCCGTCCACGCTTCGCGACGACGAGGGCTTCGTCGACTGGAGCTACATCAACCACCTCGTGGTCAACGACGGCGTCATCGCCTGCGCGTTCGGCGACGAGGCGGCGGATGCCGCGGCCCGCGGCATCCTCGAGGACGCCTATCCCGGAAGACGGGTCGTCGGAGTGGACGCGCGCCCGATCTTCGCCCGCGGAGGCGGCGTGCACTGCATCACCCAGCAGCAGCCGCGAGTGGACGGAGCGGCGCGATGACCGGCGCGGGCGACGCCGTGACCGACCCCGGCACCGCCGGCCGGATCGATGTCGTGGAGGCGGGCATCGCCGACCTGCGCCGTGCGCTGGAGTCCGGCGAGACCACGAGCGTCGCGCTGGTGCGCGCATACCAGCGACGCATCGACGCGTACGACGGCCCCGGCACCGCGACCGCCCTCAACGCGGTGGTGGTGCGCAACCCCGACGCGATGGCCGAGGCCGCGGCATCCGATGCCCGCCGCACGGCGGGCCGGGTGCTGGGGCCGCTCGACGGCATCCCCTACACCGCGAAGGACAGCTACCTCGTGCGCGGGCTCACGGCCGCCGCCGGCAGTCCCGCGTTCGGCGATCTGGTGGCGCAGCGCGACGCGTTCACGATCGAGCGCCTCCGCGCCGGCGGCGCGATCTGCCTGGGCCTCACCAACATGCCCCCCATGGCGAACGGCGGCATGCAGCGGGGCCTCTACGGCCGCGCCGAGAGCCCCTACAACGCCGACTATCTGACCGCGCCGTTCGCCTCGGGCTCGTCGAACGGCTCCGGCACGGCCACGGCCGCGAGCTTCGCCGCGTTCGGGCTGGGCGAGGAGACCTGGTCGAGCGGCCGGGGCCCGGCATCCAACAACGCCCTCTGCGCCTACACGCCATCGCGCGGCGTCATCTCGGTGCGCGGCAACTGGCCGCTCGTGCCGACGATGGACGTCGTCGTGCCGCACACCCGCACGATGGCCGACCTGCTGGCCGTGCTCGACATCGTCGTCGCGGACGACCCGGACACGCGGGGCGACTTCTGGCGCGTGCAGCCGTGGGTCGAGATCCCGGCGGCCTCGACGCTGCGTCCCGACTCCTACGCCGCCCTCGCGGCGGCGAGCGCGGACGAGGCCCGGAGTGCGCTGGCCGGACGGCGCATCGGCATCCCGCGGATGTACATCAACGCCGACGACCTCGCCGGCACCGCATCCTCCCCCGGCATCGGCGGGCCGACCGGCACCCGCATCGACACCCGCCCGTCGGTGATCGACCTCTGGGAGGCCGCGCGCCGCGACCTCGAGCAGGCGGGCGCCGTCGTCGTGGAGGTGGACTTCCCCGTCGTGTCGAACTACGAGGGCGACCGGCCGGGTGCGCCGACCATCGCCACCCGCGGGCTCGTCACGTCCGGGTACCTGGCGCGCGAGATCCGGGATCTGTCCGCGTGGGCGTGGGAGGACTTCCTCGCCGCGAACGGCGACCCCGCCCTGTCGACCCTCGCGGACGTCGACGGCAGCCGCATCTTCCCCCACCCGGGCGGAGCGGCGCTCGATCGCTACACCGGTTTCGACGACGACATCGCCGAGTACCCGGACTGGGTCCGCACGCATCCCGGCGCGGCGTGGAGCGACTTCGCCGACCTCGAGCAGGGCGTCCGCGGCCTCGAGCGGACGCGCCGCCTCGACCTCGAGGAGTGGATGGACGGCCACGGCCTCGATGCCGTCGTGTTCCCCGCCGTCGCCGACGTCGGCCCGGCCGACATGGACGTCAACCCCGCATCGGCCGACCTGGGCTGGCGCAACGGCGTCTGGGTGGCCAACGGAAACCTCGCGATCCGGCACCTCGGCATCCCGACGGTCACGGTCCCGATGGGTCTGATGCACGACATCCGGATGCCGGTGGGCCTGACGTTCGCCGGACGCGCCTACGACGATGCGGCTCTGCTGCGACTGGCGAGCTCGTTCGAGGCGCTTCGCCCGCGCCGTGTCGCGCCGCCGCGCACGCCCCCGCTCGACTGACCCGGCGGGCGAATCCCTCAGTGCGACGCGTCTTCTTCCGCCGGTCCGGCGAAGTCGGCACCCGGATGTCAGGCGGGTGGGCGATACTGGCGCGATGACTTCCGTCCGAATCATCCATGCCGGCCTCGGAGGCTGGGGCGGCAACTGGGCCCGCACCGTGATCCCCGCCGTCCCCTCGGTGGAGGTGGTCGCGATCGTCGACCCGGATGCCACCACCCGCGAGTCCGTGGCGGTGGACACGGGGCTCGTCGCGGCGGCGGGCTTCGCGTCCCTGGAGGACGCGCTCGCGTCCGTCGAGGCCGATGCGGTCGTGATCACCTCGCCCGTGGGGACCCACGTCCCGCTCGCGCTGATGGCGCTGGATGCCGGAAAGCACGTGCTCGTCGAGAAGCCCCTGGCCAACACGGTGGACGAGGCGCGGCGGGCCGCCGCCCGAGCGGAAGAGCTGGGGCTGATCCTTCAGGTCAGCCAGAACTACCGCAACTATCCCGCGCCGCGCACCGTTCGCAACCTGCTGCGCGAGAACGCGCTCGGCGAACTCGCGACGATCAACATCGACTTCCGCAAGTGGGACAACGACGCGCCCAAAGAGACCCACCGGCACTACGCGTTCCCGCACCCGCTCATCAACGACATGGCGATCCATCACTTCGATCTGCTGCGCATGATCACCGGGAACGAGGCCGCGAGCGTCTACGCGAAGGTCGCCGACCCGTCCTTCAGCAAGTACGACGACGAGGCCTCCGCTGCCATCATCATCGAGATGGAGGACGGGCTCGTCGTCAGCTACCGCGGCAGCTGGCTGAGCCGCGGGCCCGAGACCGCCTGGGCAGGCGAGTGGAGCATCCAGGGCGAGAAGGGAGAACTGTTCTTCACTTCCCGCGCCGGCGGGGAGGTGGAGGACGCGTCGGGGGATCTCGTCACCCTCCGCCGCCCGGGCAAGCGCCGGCCGAAGAAGGTGCCGCTGGAGCCGGCCGACATGGTCGACCGCGCCGCCGGCCTGGAGATCTTCGCCCGTGCGGTGACGGGCGGGAACGCACCGGAGAGCACCGGCCGAGAGAACCTCGGCAGCCTGGCCCTCATGGAAGCGGCCGCGCGGTCCGCGTCATCCGGCCGCGTCGAAGAAGTCCGCCGTCCCTGAACGGTCCCCGAAGAGAGAGGCTCCCGCCATGACCGATTCCCCGCTCCGCGTGCTCGTCTGGAACGAGAACATCCACGAGAGCACCGGCGACGAGAAGGCCATCGCCCACTACCCGGACGGCATCCACACCGTCATCGCCGACGGCCTGCGCTCCCAGCTCGGCGCGGCCGCGGAGGTGGCGACCGCGACCCTTCAGGAGCCCGAGCACGGGCTCACCCAGGAGGTCGTCGACCGCACCGACGTGCTGCTCTGGTGGGGCCACGCCGGGCACGACCAGGTCGCCGACGAGGTGGTCGACCGCGTGCACGAAGCGGTGCTCGGCGGCATGGGCCTCCTCGTGCTGCACTCCGGCCACTACTCCAAGATCTTCAAGCGACTCATGGGCACCACCTGCTCGCTCAAGTGGCGCAACGACGGCGAGCGCGAACTCGTGTGGACGGTCGCGCCCCGTCATCCCATCGCCGAGGGCGTGCCGCACCCCATCGTCATCCCGGAGCAGGAGATGTACGGCGAGTTCTTCGACATCCCCGCGCCCGACGAGACGGTCTTCCTCTCCACCTTCGAGGGCGGGGAGGTCTTCCGCTCCGGCGTCACGTACTCACGCGGGATGGGACGGGTCTTCTACTTCTCCCCCGGGGACCAGGAGTTCCCGGTCTACCACCACGCCGACGTGCAGCGCGTACTCGCGAACGGCGTTCGGTGGGCCGCGGGGTCGACGTCGCGCCACGCGTTCACCGCCGACTACCACGCTCCGGGGTGGTTCGAGGGCTGAGCGCTGTGGACGGAGTCGCGCCGAGGAACGATCGGGCGGCGGCGCGCGCGCCGTGTCAGTCCTCGACGCGCAGCGCGATCTCCCACGCCGTCTCCCCCACCCCGCCGCGAATCACGGACGCGCCCGGTCGCACCGCCCGGACCTCCCACTCGCGAGTGCCGCTGTCCGTGACGTTGACCACTTCGACCAGGAGCACGGCCCGCCCCTCCGCGACCGGCTCGGCCGCTTCGCGAGCTCCGGTCCGAAGCGCGGTGGTCTGCCCGACGGCCATGACGTAGGTCATGCCGTCATCGGCCGGCCCGACGAATCTCGGGACCGTGGCGGCCGGGCCCTCCGACGAGGGCGTCGGGGGCGGTGTCTCGACTGCGCCCGTGGGTGCGGGGGATCCCGCGCTCGCGCATCCCGTCAGCAGTGCGACGAGGACGAGCACGGGAACCCACCGCATCATGGCCGGGCCCTTCAATTCCCGCTCTGCACGGCGATGCGCTCGATGATGTCCTTCTGCGCCTTGATCTGCGCACCGGTCGAGGCGGGATCGACCCTGACCGTCTCGGCCGCCAGCATGACGGCCCCGAAGGTGCTGTCGAGCGTGCCGTTCTTGTCGGTGTCGACCGGCGTGCTCAGGCTGACCGAGCCGTTGGCGAAGTTCAGCCAGGCGCCCAGGGCGTGCTGGTCGAAGATCACCGCGGCCGGCGACTTCGCCGGATTGTTGAGCACCGTCGTGGCGGCTGCCCGGGTCGAGGCATCCGTCTCTTCGTCGAACACGAGACTCAGGTAGCCGACGATGTCGAGGTAGCACTGCAGCTCGACCGGCGTGAAGTCGTTCGAGGACTTGACGCGGTACTGGTTCAGCCACCACCCGTGCCCCTTCGACTCGGTGGCGTTTCCCGTGATGAGCACGGCGGCGGTGTCGGTGGCCGACACGCCCCCGTCGTCATCCTCGGCGGTGACACCGAGTTCGTACAGGCAGGCCTCACCGTAAGTGTGACTGGCCTCGAGCACGATGTCGCGCGGCTGCACCGAGGGCGACTTCGCGGGGTCGGCCGCGGGCGGGTTCACCAGCGACGTCTCCGAGTCGGACGACGAGTCGCCCCACTCCCACGTCAGCGTGAGGTCATCGCTGCCCGGATCCGTCGAACCGGCGGGCACCGTCAGTTCCTCCCCCGCTTCGAGGATGAACCCGCTGACGCCGTCGTAGACCTCTTCGCCGGACGTGTCGATCGTTGCTGTCGGAGCGACGTTGGCCACCGCGGCGACCTCGGTGTCGCAGTTGCCGGTCGTGTCGTCATCCGCGGCGCACACCTCGACGGTGTAGTCGCCGTCGTCTCCGTACTGGTGCTGCACCGAGAAGGCGATCGTGGCATCCGGCCGCGCGTTCTCCTCAGCGCCGCTCAGCACGACGGCGGCGGCTCCATCATCGAACGAGATGGTGGCCGACAGATCATCGAGCCAGCCCGGATCGGTCACCGTGCCGGTGATGGTCACCGTGCCGAACTCGTCGATGGGGGCGATCGCGTCGATCGCGACGGTCGGGGCCACATTGGTGACGGTGACCGTGCTCGAGTCGGTCGCGGTGTTGCCGAACTCATCGGTCACCTCGAGGCCGATCGTGAAGACGCCGTCCTGGCCCACCGCGGCGAACGAGGGGGTCGGCCCCGTGGCGTCGTCGTACTGCCCGTCGTCGTCGAGGTCCCACGCGTAGGCGGTGATCGCGCCGGCGCTCGGATCGCTGCCGCCGGCCGACGCGGTGCCGTCGATGGCGGCATCCGTCCCCTCCGGCGTCACGTACGGTCCGCCCGCGTCAGCGGTGGGCCGGCACTCGGCCGGAATTGTCGCGCTCGCCGTCGGGACGGTGTCGAGCCCGGTCGTGGAGTCGACGCCCAGGCCGCGTCCCGCGAAGGCCGACCAGATGAGGCACCTGTTGGCCCCGTTATCCGCGGTCAGCAGGCCGTTGCGCGCGTCGATGAACGTCGGGTTCGCGGGTGTCGCCTTCATGGCGTCGAGCACGAGGGTCGCCATCGGCTCGACACCGCCGGGGAACTGCGCCCTGATGTCGTACACGGCCGACGCCCAGATCTGGCCGTTGCCATGGCCGCTTCCCGAGTTGGTGTTGTAGTCCTGGAAGGTGAGACTCGAGTTGTCGTACGCGACGGAGCGGATGCCGGTCGTCGGGTTGTCCGTGACGTACTCGCCCACGACGGCGTCGCCCCACTTGAGGTACGAGACCACGTCGCTCCAGCCCTCTCCGAGGGCGCCGCGCTGGTCGCCGCCGTTGTAGCCGAGGCTGCCGCCGCCGACGAGCCGGCTCGAGACGCCGTGCCCGTACTCGTGCGCGATCACGTCGCCGTCCATGTCGCCGTCACGGAAGGGGCGGTCCGGCTGCGCCCACATGTACATCTGCATGCGGGGGCTCGAGCCATCGCCGGGCGTTCCGAAGTTCGCGTTGTTCAGGCAGCGGATCGCGACGTCGTCGGAGGTATCGCCCTCCGTGCCCATGTCGTCCACGCAGCCCATGTCCCACCCGTCCTGCGCTTCGGCGAGCACGGCGTCGCCGCCGCTGCCGCCGTTGCCGAAGTTGTCGACCTGGAAGTTCCCGCTCGCCTCGTCGAACCCGTGGGTGTAGAGCCAGTCGTGCAGCACGTTCGTGTAGTAGAAGAGCTGCGTGATGATCGCGTCGCGATCGGCGTCGAGCGCGGGCACCGAGTTCACATCGGCGGTGGTGCGCCAGGCATCCGTCCACGCGTACGCGAACTCCTGGTAGCCGGGGTCGCCGCTTGCCGGCGTCTGCGGCTGGTACTCGTTGTTCCCGTCGTCGTCGTTTCGGTCGAGGTACGCGTTCACGTTGTTGCCGCTCGTGGTGCGGTCGGCGACCCACGTGCCGTTGATACCGGCGAAGGATGTCGTCTGCCGGGCGGCGCCCGCGGCGTCGGGGTGCTGCTCGCGGAACACGTCGCCTTCGGGTGCTGCGTGCGCGTAGCGGCTGCGCTGATCGAGGATCTCACCGGTCCCGGCGTCGACGACCGTCTCGAACCAGGCCTGGTCGGAGGACTCGATGTCGGTGAGCCACGCGAGGCGCAGCTCGGTGCCGTTCGCGTCGGGGTACCAGACGAGCTCGGCCGTCACGGGCGCCGGCTCGGTCACGCCTTCGGCGTACACGTTCGCATACTCGCGCGGCGCGGCGGATCTCGTGGCCGCCTCCCGGAGCGGACGGCTGGCGTCGGCGTCCTGCGCTTCGGCGGCGACGTCGAGCGCGGTCTGTGCAGTGAGCTTCGCCGCTTTCCCCGTGCCGTCTCCCGCCGCCAGGAACCCCGCGACCGACTGCACCCTCCCGTCGGCGGCGACGACCGCGGTCATCACCGCGTCGCGCACACGGAGCCCATCCACCCGCTGGCCCAGGTGAACGGACCTCGCGCCCGTCGACAACGCGACCTCCTTGTGGAGGTACAGCTGCGCCGCAGCGTCCGCCGTGAGCCCGAAGTCGGCGGCATTCTGCCGCACGAAGCCGAGGGCGATGTCCGCCGCGGGGGCGTCGCTCGGCGCCGTCAGCGCCTCGCCGTTCGGGTCGGCCACCACGCGGCCGCTGCCCGGATCGACCGACACCCTGGGAGGCGGCCCCGCCTCGTCATCGGCCGCGGCGAGCGCCGGACTGCCGGCTCCCGACGCGATGAGTGCCGCAGTGAGGACTGCGACGATTCCGAGGTTGTGGATGTTCTGACGCCCGGACATAGCGAGGTCCTCCCGTGATGGACGACGGCGATTGCCATCACAGCCAGGAGTCGCGGCCGGCAGCTCCTGATACCGGCCGCTTCCGTTCCGCTACTGCGCCTCGGCGTCGTCTTCCGCGGGCAGGCTGTGCCAGATGTCGAAGTTCACCGAGGCCGCGCCCTCCGCGTCGCCGGCGGCGAGGAGCTCGATGAGCTGCTCGTGCCGATCGACCGATGCCCGTCCGTCGCCGCTGAACCGCAGCAGCTCCGCCCGCCGCACCAAGGGCTCGAACTGCTCGAGCACGGCCTCGAGGGCGCGATTGCGCAGCGCGGCCACGGGGATCCGGTGGAGTTCCTCGTCGGCATCCAGCGCGGTCGCGACGTCGTCGGCGGCGAGCGCCTCGGCGAAGCGCCGATTCGCGTCCCGCATCCGCTCCACATCGTCGGCGGCGAGCCTGCCGGCCGTCTCGCGCACCGCCAGGCCGTGCATCGCTGCGATGACGTCGCGAGCATCCCGCACCGCCTGGGGGTCGATCGTGCTGACCGTGGTCGAGCGGCCCGGCACCACCACGACGAGCCCGCTCGCACCGAGCCGGAGCAGGGCCTCGCGCACCGGGGTGCGACTGACACCCAGCCAGTCGGCGAGCTCCCCGTCTTTCAGCTGCTCACCCGGCAGGAACGTCCCGTCCACGATCGCGTCGCGCAGCCGTCGGTACACGTCGTCGCGGAGGAGCGATCGATCGACGGCGGCGGCATTCTGCGGGATTGGCATGCAATATATTGCGCTGGCTCCACCGCGAGACGCAAATCCCTCGCGGGGGAATGTCCCCATCTTGCTCTGAGTTATTGCATGCAATATATTGCGACGCATGCCGAGTTCTCGGCAGATCGCGGATCCGCGCCGAGCCGGCGCGAGAAGGAGAGGAAGAAACACCATGAGCACCGATTACTCGGGCATCCGGAACGTCATCCTGGTGCACGGCGCGTTCGCTGACGGCTCCGGATGGCGTGCGGTCTACGACAACCTGACCGCCCGGGGCTACCGCGTCACGATCGCCCAGATCCCGCTCACATCACTCGAGGACGACGTTGCGGCGACCACCAGAGCGCTCGGCAGGCAGGACGGCCCCAGCATCCTCGTCGGGCACTCCTGGGGCGGCACGGTGATCACCGAGGCCGGCGTGCACCCGAACGTCGCCGGACTCGTCTACGTGTCGGCCCTGGCACCCGACGCGGGCGAGACCACCGCCCAGCAGTACGAGGGTTTCGCGGGGACGCCCGAATTCGTCATCGACGTGGGTGAGGACGGATTCGGCTTCCTCGACCGCGACCGGTTCAAGGTCGGCTTCGCGGCGGATCTCAGTGACGCGGAGGCCGCATTCCTGCGTGATTCGCAGGTGCCGATCAACATGTCCGTCTTCGGAACCGCGCTGAAGAGCGCCGCGTGGCACGACAAGCCGAGCTGGGCTGTCATCGGCACGGAGGACAACGCGTTCGACCAGGCGATGCTGCAGCACATGGCAACGCGCATCGGTGCCAGGATCACCGACGTCCCGGCCAGCCACGCCGTGTTCATCTCGCAGCCCGACGTCGTCTCGGACGTCATCGTCGCCGCGGCGCAGAACGCGACCGTCCCCGTCGGCTGAGCTCCTCCCCCGGGCGCCACTCGGGCCGGCTCGCGCGAGGACCGCGAGCCGGCTCCGGGGCATCCGGGTCATAGCAATCGAGAACTGCCGCGACACCTCCGCGCATGTCCCCGGTGCGTGGAACGATTCGCACGACGGGAGATCGGCGGGAGGGGCGGGATGCGGGACGAGGCGACCGTGCTGCACGCCGATCTCGACGCGTTCTACGCCTCGGTCGAGCAGCGTGATGCTCCCGCGCTGCGCGGACGGCCGGTGATCGTGGGCGGCGGGGTGGTGCTGGCGGCCAGCTACGAGGCGAAAGCCCGCGGCGTGCGCACGGCGATGGGAGGCAGGCAGGCGCGCGAGCTGTGCCCGGATGCCGTGATCGTCCCGCCGCGGATGGAGGCCTACTCCGCGGCCAGTCGAGACGTGTTCGCGATCTTCCGAGACACGACGCCCCTCGTCGAAGGGCTCTCCATCGACGAGGCGTTCCTCGAGGTCGGTGGTCTCCGCCGCATCGCGGGCACGCCCGAGCAGATCGCGGTGCGGCTGCGGGAGCGGGTTCGCGTGGAGGTCGGACTGGCGATCTCGGTCGGGGTCGCGCGCACCAAGTTCCTCGCCAAGGTCGCCAGCGCCGTCAGCAAGCCCGATGGGCTGCTCGTGGTCGAACCGGATAGGGAACAGGCGTTCCTGCTCCCCCTGCCGGTGGAGCGATTGTGGGGAGTCGGCGCCGTGACCGCCGGCAAGCTGCACGGGCTCGGCATCCACACCGTGGGCGAGCTTGCCGAACTCGAAGAGGCGACCGCGGAGCGGCTGCTGGGAAAGGCCACCGGCGCGCACCTGCACGCGCTCGCCCGGCTGCGCGATCCACGCCCCGTCGACACCACCGGGCGACGAGGGTCGATCGGCTCGCAGCGCGCGCTCGGGAGAGCCCCGCGCTCCAGCGAGGAACTCGACCTCATCCTCACGCAGATCATCGATCGGCTCGCCGGCCGCCTGCGCGACCGCGACCGCGTCTGCCGCACGGTCGTGCTGCGCCTGCGCTACGGCGACTTCGCCAAGGCCACCCGCTCTCGCTCCATCCGGTTTCCGACCGACCGCACGGCGGTGCTGCTGGGGATCGCGCGCGGGCTGCTCGCCGCCGCGCAGCCGGAGATCACGGAGCGCGGCATCACCCTCATCGGCGTCTCGCTGTCGCAGCTGGGCCGAGCCGACAGCATCCAGCCGGAGCTGCCGATCGATTGGGAGGACGGGGCGCGGCTGGATACCGTGCTCGACGCGGTGCGCGATCGCTTCGGCGCGGCGTCGGTCTCCCGGGCCACGCAGCTGGGGCGCGATCCAGGCTGGTCGACGCCGGTGCTGCCCGAGCACGAGTGAGCCCGGTCTTCCGC
>DASUQB010000387.1:0-3502 GCA_036280835.1 Microbacterium sp.
GACGGTCTGTCATGCGCTCCTCCCGTCTGGGGCGATGGCGATGCGGAAGCCGGTGGTGGGCGTGGCACGTGCGGGGTCGGCCGGCTGTGCCCGCGAGGCGCGCAGGCCCCAGCCGGTGTCCAGGTAGGAGCCGCCGCGGACGAGGCCCCAGCCGTCGGGTGTCGCGTCGGCGACCCACTCCCACACGTTGCCGGCGAGCTGCTCCGCGCCGAACGGGCCGGCACCGCCCGGGTGCGCCGTGACCGGGACCGTCCAGCCCCAACCGCTCTCGGCGCACGCGCACATCGACTCGTCGAACACCTCACCCCACGGCCACGGGCGCGCGTCGGTGCCACGCGCCAGCGCCTCCCACTCGTCCGCGCGGGGAAGGCGCACGTGCCGGTCCAGCTCGCGCGACGCCCAGGCGCAGAATGCCTCGGCGTCGCCGCGTGTGACGTCGGTCGCCGGGTGGTCGGCCAGCTGCGGATCGTCGTGCTTCGGGGAGCGCGATCGACCCGTCGCCGCGCCGAACGCCCGCATATGGGCGTTGCCGACGGGCCAGCGGCCGATGAGCACGCGCTCGAGCACGACCGCGCGCTCCTCGCCCGGCTCTCCCAGGAGGTAGCAGCCGGCGGGCAGCTCCACGAGCGCGTCGAGCGGCGGGACCGCCCGCGCATGGAGCTCGCTGGCCAACGCGTCCGTCGTGGTGCACCTCGCCTCGTTCGCGGAGCCGGGCCAGCCTAGCTCTGAAGCGGCGTCTGCCGCAAGCCGGATTCACCCGCCATCTGAGCCACGAGTCGCACTAGGCCGCCAGCTGCCGTTCGGCGGGGATGCGATAGGTGTCGCGCCAGGGGCGCAGGCGCTCGAATGCGGCGCTCGCGGCAAGCACGTCCGCGTCGGCATAGCGGCGGCCGATGATCTGCATGCCGACGGGCAGCCCGTCCGTCATACCGGCCGGGATCGAGGCTGCGGGGTGACCGGTGTAGTTGACGAGGTACGTCGGGCACCAGCCGATCAGCGGGTCCACGGCGACGCCTTCGACCTCGGCGGGACCCACCGTGTTGCCGTCGTCGCCATTCTCGACCGGGAGCGCCGACAGCGTCGGACCGACGATGAGGTCGTAGCGGCCGAGCACGTCCTGGAACGCGTCGAACACCTCTGTGCGCATCGCTTGATCGTTGGCGATGTCGAGCGCGGTCAGCGCGTAGCCGCGGTCGAGCCATTCGCGGTATTGCGGCGGAAGGTCGTCGGCATGGTCGCGCAGGAGGTCGATCCCCGCCGCCTTGAGCCCCTCGATCCCCGCGACGTTGATCGGCATGATCAGCCGGCACCAGAGATCCGACAGCTCCCGCTGGTCGCGCCGGATCCCGAGCTCGACCTCCTCGACGTGCGCGCCTGCGTCCTCGAACACCCGGACGGCGTCCGCGACGACAGCCGCGACGCGCCGGTCGATGGGGAAGACGTCGTAGTCCGCGGTGTAGGCGATCCGCATGTCCTCGATCGAGCGCCGAACGGCACCCGTGAAGTCGGCGGGATCGTCGATCGCCAGGGGATCGCGCTGGTCATAGCCGGCGATGGCGGTCAGGACGAGCGCCGCGTCCTCGACCGTGCGCGTGAGCGGTCCCTCGAACAGGAACGGGTCGGTCCCGCCAAAGGCGTTCGGCCGCGAGATGTACGGCACGCGACCGAAGGACTGCTTGTAGCCATAGACCCCGCACCACGACGCCGGGATGCGAATCGAGCCGCCACCATCGGTGCCCTCGGCGAAGGTGAGCAGCCCATCGGCCACCGCGGCGGCGCATCCACCCGAGGAACCCCCGGTGTTCCTGCTCGTGTCGAAGGGATTGCAGCTCGGTCCGAAGAGCGGGTTGTCGCAGACCCCGCGAAAGCCCATCACTGGGCTGTTGCCCTTGCCGACCAGAATCGCGCCCGCGTGCTCGGCGCGCTCCGCGAACGCGCAGTAGATCTCAGGCTTGAAATCCCGCAGCGCCCGGATGCCGCCGAACGTCGCCGGCCAGCCTGGCTTGAAGTCGAAGAGGTCCTTGATCGCCGCCGGAACGCCGTGGAGCAGCCCGACCGGGGCCCCGGTCGTGAGGGCGCGCTCGGCGTCGCGGGCGGCGACGCGCGCGTCGTCGAATCCGACATAGACGAGCGCGTTGAGACTCGGGTTCCGCGCCTCGATGCGTTCGATCGTGGCGTCGAGCACCTCGACCGGCGACAACTCCCGCCGGCGGATGCGACCCGCGAGTTCCACGACCGTCGTGAAGGCCAGCTCGTCAGCAAGCGACATTCGGCACTCCTCCCCGTTGGCGTCCCGGTCCGCCGCAACGAAGCTTAGACCCGGCTCGCCGCTCGGAACGCCCAGCACCTGTCCGATGCGCGCGAGTTGTGACTGGGCGTCGAGGGCGCATTCCTCGGCAGCCTTGTCGAGGTGCCGTAGAGGAGCGAGCGGAATTCGGCAAGCAGTTGACCATGCTCGATAGCGGTCCGAGCTGAGGAGCCGGCCTCGAACAGGAAGGGGAGGCAGGCCGCGGTCCGTCCGTCCTCGAGGGCGGACGTCATCCAAGATCGCGGGCGTGGCCGTGCCCGGGCGCCTCGTGAGCGCGTCGCGCGGCAGGCTCCTCGCCGCGCTCGACCACGACGAACTGGCCCATCATTCCCCGGTCCTCGTGCTCGAGGATGTGGCAGTGGAACATGTAGGGATGTGACGGATCGGTGTAGTCCTCGAAGGCGACCACGAACCGCACCGTCTCTCCGGGTGGCACGTAGACGGTGTCCTTGAGCCCCGACAGCTCTGGTGGAGGCGGCTTTCCCGCGTAGTCGGTGATCCGGAAGCGCACGTCGTGGACGTGGAAGCTGTGCGGGGTGCCGGAGGTGTTCTCCACCTCCCACGTCTCCGTGGTGCCGACCCGTATGGCCTGGTCGATCTGCGACATGTCCATCTTCTTGCCGTTGATGTCGCGGTTTCCGAGCTCGAAGCGGCGCACGCCGGTCGCCTGGTTCGGGTCCGGCCCGGTCGGCATGCCGAGCTTCGCGGGCACCTCGGGCGAGTCGTCGAGCTCTTGAGCGGCGCGGATCTGGAGGAGGTCGAAGCGGTCGTCGGCGCCGGCGAAGCGGCCCTCGAACGGGTTCGTGCCCAGCTCGGGCTCGAAGCTCTTCAGCATCACGTGCTCGCCGGGCTTGACGGCCACGACGATCTCGGCCCGCTCGCCGACCGAGAGCTGGACCCGGTTGATCCGATGCGAACGCGATAGCAGCCCACCGCCGGTGGCGATGAGCGCGAAGTCGCGGTCGTCGGCGAAGCCGAGGTTGTAGATCCGCGCGGTGGAGGCGTTGAGGACGCGCAGCCGGACCAGCTCGTCGCGGACATCGAGGTGCGGGTCGCGGGTGCCGTTGACGAGGATCTCGTCGCCGAGGCGGCCGATCGGGCTGATGGTCGACTGCGAGAAATCGAGCGAGCCGTCATCGTCGAGGCGCTTGTCCTGGATGACCACCGGGATGTCGTCAATGCCATAGTCCGAGG
>DASUQB010000388.1:0-12645 GCA_036280835.1 Microbacterium sp.
CGCACGCGCACCGACAACGACATCTTCTACAACGTCGTCGAGGGGCTGCCCCGGGCGGAGCGTGAGCTCGCCGCAGCCGCAGCCTCGCGCGTGAACGGCTGCGTCTTCTGCGCATCCGTGCACGCGCGCTTCTCGTCGCACTACTCGAAGCGCGAAGCCGACGTCCGGCGCCTGCTCGACGAGGGCGTGACGGCGGACCTCGGTGAGCGCTGGGACGCGATCGTGGATGCCGCGGCCGCTGTCACCCGCACGCCCTTCGCCCTCACGACGGCGCACGTCACGAGACTCCGAGCGGCGGGACTCGACGACCTGTCGATCGCGGATGTCATCCACGGAGCGGCGTTCTTCAACTGGGCGAATCGCCTCATGCTGTCGCTCGGACGCGCTACCGCACCGATCGACTGACGGGCATCCAAGCCGCCGATTGTGTCGTCCGGTGAGCGGTTGTGACGTCGTGTGACGCGTCCGTTAAGCCGCGTGACGCGACCGGGTCGCGGCGAGTTGGCGCCGCGACCCGGTCGCTCCCACACTGAGGCAACCGCTCCGAAAACCCGTCCGAAACAGCCCGCCGGGCGCCCCGGACCAGCCCCAGAAAGCACGCATCCAGACCATGACCGACACACTGAGCACGCCGCTCCGCGCCGACGCGCCGGGCTTCGTCGACCTGGCCGGCCGACGCGTCGCGCGGCTCGGCTTCGGCGCACTGCACCTCGCCGGTCCCGGGGGCTGGGGCGCACCGGCCGACCGGGGCGCGGCGGTGGCGCTCGTCCGCGGCGCGGTCGACGCGGGCATCCGCTACATCGACACCGCTGACAGCCTCGGCCCCGACGTCAGCGAGGCGGTCATCGCCGAGGCTCTCCGGCCGTACCCGCGCGACCTGGTGGTCGCCACCAAGGCGGGCATGCTCCGCGGCGGACCGCGGCAGTGGGGCGTGCTGGGGCACCCCCTCTACCTCCGGCAGCAGGCGCACGCCTCCGCGCTGCGCCTGCGGCTGGACGCGATCCCGCTGTTCTTCCTGCACCGCATCGACCCCGCATACCCCCTGGAGGACCAGGTCGGGGCGCTGCGGGACCTCCGCGACGAGGGCGTGATCGAGCACATCGGCCTGAGCGCGGTGACCCTCGAGCAGCTGCGCGCCGCGCAGGAGGTCGCCCCCATCGCGGCGGTGCAGAACCACTACAACGTCGTGAGCCGCGACTCGCAGGACGTGCTCGGGGCAGCCGAAGCCGACGGCATCCCGTTCGTCACCTTCTGGAGCCTCGGCCACGGTCGGAGCCTGATCGACGACCCCGTCGTGACGGCGCTCGCCGCCGAGGTCGGGGTCCCCTCCGCCACGGTCCTGCTCGCCTGGATCCTCCAGCGCTCGCCGGTGGCGGTGCCGCTCGCCGGCACCCGGAGCCTCGAGCACCTGCGCGGCAACACCGAGGCGCTCGCCGTCGATCTCCCGCCGGACCTCGTCGCCAGGCTCGACCGATGGGCCGCGGACCGCGGGCCGACGCCCGCCTACCCGACCCGCTGACACCTGTCACCGGCATCCACCGAACCCCCACCACCACAGCACCACAGCACCGACATCGCCCAGCCCGACATCACAGCATCCGACAGCACCCAGGAGACCCCATGAATCGCCGCATCGCCCTCGCCGCCGTCCTGCCGGCGGCCCTGCTGCTCGCCTCGTGCGCGAGCGGCGGCGCAGCCACCTCCCCGTCGGCCGAGGCGTCCGCCAGATTCGTCTACCTCAGCGACCTCGAGCCGACGTGCTTCGACACCGCCGCCTATAAGAACCTCGCGAACTACAACGTGATCCGCCAGATCGTCGACCCGCTGGTCCGGCAGGACGGCACCGGTGCCTTCTCGCCGGGGCTGGCAACGGAGTGGGAGTCCAATGAGGACGGGACGGTGTGGACCTTCACGCTGCGCGACGACGTGACGTTCCACGACGGGGAGGCGCTCAGCGCCGAGGCCGTGCAGGCGAGCTTCGCCCGCTTCGTCGCCGAGGGCAGCACGCTGAGCGCCCCGCGCTGGTACTCCTCCTCGCGGGCGGTGGATGAACTGACCTGGGAGCTCACCCTCACGCAGCCGACGGCGAACATCCTGCAGCAGCTCTCCAACCCCGACTACCCGGTCCTCTCCCTCGGCTCGCTCGAGCAGTACGACGACGGCGACCGCTGCGCCGACCCGCTCGCCCTTGTCGGCACGGGCCCCTTCGTGCCCGTCGAGTACGACCAGGGCGCGAAGCTCATCCTCGAGCGCAACGACGACTACGAGTGGGGACCGGAGTTCGCCGACCACACGGGCCCCGCCTACCTCGAGGAGGTCGAGATCCAGTTCGTGCCCGAGGCGCAGGTGCGCATCGGAGCCCTCACCAGCGGATCCGCCGACGCGATCGCGAGCCTGCCGCCGCTCAACGCGGATGCCGTGGAGGACGCGGGCTTCGTGCTCGCCAGCGCCCCCGCGACCGGCGTCCCGTTCGTCGCGCCGCTGAACACGACCGACGGTCCCACCGCGGATCTGCGGGTGCGAGAGGCGCTGCGCGCGGCCGTGGACTGGGACGCCGTGGTCGCCACGGTCTACAAGGGACGCTACGACCGCGCGTGGACGCCGCTGGCGCCCACGACGGCTCCGGCGGGCTCGTACGACGAAGACCTGGAGGGCGCGTTCGACTTCGACCGGGATGCCGCGGCCGCGCTGCTCGCCGACGTCGGCTACACCGAGACGGACGGTGAGGGGTACCTCACGAAGGACGGCGCGCGCCTCACCCTCCGCTGGATCAGCGACGCGAGCGACATCCGCGATCAGCGCGACGTCGTGGCCGAGGCCGTGCAGGCGCAGGCCCGCGAGGCCGGCATCCACATCACGATCGAACAGTTGGACACGTCCGCCTATCTCGACCGCGTGGCCTCGAGCGACTACGAGATCGTCGCGGAGTCGTGGGGGCAGTCGGATGCCGCGGTCTTCGGCTCGGCGACGAACCCCAAGGGGATCGCGCCCAACGGCATCAACTACTCCCGCTACGCCGATGACGACCTCGCCGCGTGGGTGCCGGAGGCCGCCTCCTCGCCGGACCCCGAGCGCCGCGCCGAGCTGTACCGGCTCATCCAGCAGCGCGTGAACGACCAGGCGTCGATCATCCCGATCTACATCCAGTCGTTCCTGGTCGCCGCGAAGGACACGGTCGAGGGCATCTCGTTCGACCCGGTGGGCTACCCCACCGCGTTCTACGACGTCCAGGTCGCGAACTGACACCGGCTCGGGCGGGGCGTGCAGTCCCGCCCGAACATCAGACGAAGGGGGGCAGCACATGGCGAACGCACTCGTGGCGACCGCGCCTGGCACGGACAGCGGACCGCCGGCGACGACGACGCGGCCGTTCCCACCGGCCGCGCTCCTCCGATTCGCCCGCGCCAGGGCGATCGACGTCGTGCTCGTGCTGCTGGCCGCCGCGACGCTGTCGTTCGTCACGCTGCAGCTGATGCCGGGCAACCCCGTCGACACGCTGCTGCGCGGCACGTTCGAGATCACTCCCGAGATGCGAGCGGACGTCGCGGCGTCGTACGGCCTCGACCGTCCGGTCTGGCTGCAGTACCTGCAGTACCTCGGCGGCCTGCTCACGGGCGACCTCGGCATCAGCTACCAGCAGCGCAAGCCGGTGACCGAGATCATCGCCACGGCTCTGCCGCCCACCGCCGCGCTCACCGGGCTGGCGATGGTCCTCGCCATCGTCTTCGCCCTCACCGGGGCGCTCGTCTCGGCCGGGCGAGGGCGGGTCGCCCGCTTCGTCGCCCAGGGACTGGAGCTCGTCGCGATCGCCGTGCCCTCGTTCTGGATCGGGCTGATCCTGCTGAGCGTCTTCGCGTTCGCGATCCCGATCTTCCCCTCCACCGGCGCCGACGGCCCCGCCTCGCTCGTGCTCCCCGCCCTCACCCTGTCGCTCCCGCTCGCCGGCGTGCTCGGGCAGATCCTCCGCGAGCGCCTCGACGAGACGCTCGAGCAGCCGCACACACTCACCGCACGCACGCGCGGAGCGGGCCCCGCCCGCGTGCGGCTGCGGCACGGCCTGCGCCACTCCGTGATCCCGGCCCTGACCGTCTCCGGCGCCATCGTCGGGTCGCTGCTCGTGGGCACGACCGTGATCGAGACCCTCTTCTCGCGGCCGGGCGTCGGCCGGGTGCTGCTGAACGCCGTGATGTCGAAGGACGCCCCGGTCATCATGGGCGTCGTCATCTTCTCGGCGATCGTCTTCCTGATCGTCAACACCGTCGTCGATGCGCTGTACCTCGTCGTCGATCCGCGCACGCGCTCGGCGGCCGGGGCGGTGGGCTCATGGTGACCCTCGACGTTCCGCTGCCGCGCCGGCAGGCGCGGCTGCTGCGCACCGACGTGCCGGTCGGCCTCACGATCGCCGGCGCCGTGCTGCTGATGCTCGTCGCGATGGCGGTCGCCCCGTGGCTCTTCACCCAGGTCGATCCGCTGCTCACCGACCCCCTCGCAGCCTTCCAGCCGCCCAGCCCCACCCACCTCTTCGGCACCGACCAACTCGGCCGCGACCAGTTCTCCCGCGTGATCCACGGTGCGCGGCTGAGCCTCGGCATGGGTTTCGGCGCCACCCTGATCGGGCTCACCGCCGGGTTGATCCTCGGCCTGCTGGCCGGTCTCTCGCGCGGGTGGGTCGATCGCGTGCTCTCGCGCGTCATCGACGTGCTCTACGCCTTCCCCGAGATGCTGCTGGCCATCATCGCCGTCGCCGTGCTCGGCACGGGCTTCTCGACCCTGCTGCTGGCGATCGGGATCGGGTCGATACCGAGCTATGCGCGGGTGCTGCGCTCGCAGGTGCTGCAGGTGCGCTCCTCCGGCTACGCCGAGGCCGCCGTGACGCTCGGTCAGCGCCCCGCGCTGATCGCCTGGCGCCACGTGCTGCCCAACGCCATCGGCCCGGCGCTGGTGCTCGCGACCATCGGGGTGGGCACGGCGATCATCTTCGGGTCCGCTCTCAGCTTCGTCGGGCTCGGCGCCCAGCCGCCGACGCCGGAGTGGGGCCTGATGCTCTCCGACAGCCGCAACTACCTCACCCTCGCGCCGTGGCTCGCGCTGTGGCCCGGCGCGTTCCTCGCCGCCACCGTCGTCGCGGTCACGGTCATCGGCCGCTGGCTGCAGCGCCGCTTCGTCAGCCCCCTCGGAGGTCTCGCATGACCGACACGCTCGCCCCTCCCGTCGTGGTGTCGGCCCCGCAGCCCCTCCCCGCGGACGCCCACCACGCGCCGGTCCTCAGCGTCCGCGACCTGACCGTCACCTTCCCTCGCCGCTCCGGCGACATCCACGCCGTGCGCGGTATCTCGTTCGACGTCCGCGCCGGGGAGTCCGTCGCCATCGTGGGGGAGTCCGGGTCGGGGAAGAGCGTGACGGCCCGGGCGCTGCTGGGCGTGGCCGGTGCCGGCGCGACGGTCGAGGCCGAGCGCCTCAGCTGGGGCGAGGTCGACCTCCGGAACCTGACGGAGCGCCAGTGGCGCGGCATCCGGGGTCGCCGCCTGGCGCTCGTCCTGCAGGACGCGCTCAGCTCGCTCGACCCCCTTCGCCGCGTCGGCGCCGAGGTCGCCGAGCCACTCGATGTGCACGGCCTGGTGCCTCGCGCTCGGCGCGGACTCCGGGTGCGGCAGCTGCTGACCAGCGTCGGCGTCCCGCGCCCCGAGGTTCGCGTGCGCCAGTACCCGCACGAGCTCTCGGGCGGGCTCCGTCAGCGCGCGCTGATCGCGTCGGCGCTGGCCGGCGAGCCGGAGCTCGTGATCGCCGATGAGCCGACGACGGCCCTCGACGTCACCGTCCAGGCGCAGATCCTCGACCTGCTCGCCGGGCTCAAGGCGGCCGGCACCGCCCTTCTGCTGATCAGCCACGACCTCGCGGTCGTGGCCCGGATCGCCGACCGGGTGCTGGTCATGCGCGACGGCGTCGTCGTGGAGGAGGGGCCCACCGCGGAGGTGCTCACGCGGCCCCGGCACGACTACACGCGCCGCCTGCTCGACGCCGTGCCCGGTCCGGACTCCCGCGGCCGCCGCCTCTCGGACGAGCCGGGGACCGCCGTCGCGGGATCCGTCCGTGACGTCGACGCGGCAGCGCCCGTGGTCGTGCGCGCGAGCGGGCTGCGCAAGTCCTACCGCGCGCCGGGAGGGGAGGACACGATCGCCCTCGACGACGTGTCGTTCGAGCTGCGGCGGTCGGAGATCCTCGGGGTGGTCGGCGAGTCCGGATCGGGCAAGTCGACCGCCGCTCGTGTGGTGCTCGGGCTCGCCGAGCCCGACGCGGGCGAGGTCGAGTTCCTGGGCGAGCCGTGGAGCGGAGTCGCCGAGCGCGCGCGCCGAGGGCGCCGTCCGCGCATCCAGCACATCTCACAGGATCCGCTCGGCTCGTTCGACCCCCGCCAGCGCGCGGGGTCCATCATCGCCGAGGCGCTCGAGCGCGCCGGCATCCCGCGCGCAGAACGAGCGGCCGAGGTGGGGCGCCTGCTCGACGGCGTCGGCCTGCCGGCGGATGCGGCGGCCCGGCGACCGGCGTCGCTCTCCGGCGGGCAGCGGCAGCGCGTCGCCATAGCCAGGGCCCTGGCCACCCGGCCGGACGTCATCGTCTGCGACGAGGCCGTGTCGGCCCTCGACGTGTCGATCCAGGCGCAGGTGCTCGACCTGCTCGTCGAGCTGCGGGAGCGCACCGGCGTCGCGCTCCTGTTCATCTCGCACGACCTCGGCGTCATCCACCACATCGCCGACCGCGTGCTCGTCATGAAGGACGGGCGCGTCGTCGAGCAGGGCGACGTGCACGACGTCTTCACCGAGCCCCGGCATCCGTACACCCGTCAGCTGCTCGCCTCCCTCCCCACCGTCCCGGCCCGGGACGGCACCCTCGAAAGGACTCCCGATGCCCAGGATTGATCTCTTCTACTACGGCGACACCTCTCCCGGTCAGCCGGCCGCGGAGCTCTACCGCGACATCGAGGAGCAGGTCGTGCTCGGCGACCAGCTCGGCTACAACGGCGTGTGGGTCACCGAGCACCACCTCGCGATGCGCGGCGAGATCCCCGATCCGCTGCTCTTCCTGGCGCGGCTGAGCGGCGCGACGAGCCGCATCAGGCTCGGCACGTCGGTCGTGTGCGCGCCCTTCTACCACCCGATCCGGCTCGCCGAGTCGGCGCTGCTGCTGGATGCCGTCTCCGGCGGTCGACTGGATCTCGGAGTGGGAACGGGCGTCGGCGACGAGAGCTTCCTGGCCGTCTGGGGCCTCACGCGCGAGAACGTCTCGAGCCGCGCCGCCGAGGTGTTCGAGATTCTCCGCCAGGCCATCGACGAGGGTCGCGTCGACTTCCACGGCGAGCACTACGACTTCACGGACGTCGTGGTCTCGCCCCCCGCATCCCGCCCGGCGCGCGACCTGATCTGGGCGGCCGCCGGACGCAATGCGATCCCGCTCGCGGAGAAGCACGGCTATCGCCTGATGATCCCGCGGCCGCTGCCCCTGGAGGAGCGCCTCCGCTTCAACCGCGAGTACCGCGCCGTCACGGGGTCCGCCGGCGAGGTCATCCACCTCCGCAGCGGCCTCGTCGCCGAGACGCGCGAGCGTGCGCGGCGCGACTCCCTCGAGTTCCTCCGCGAGTACGCCCGCGTGTACCTGAAGCTCGACTGGACCGGTGGACCCGACAGCGCGCAGTTCGACGAGATCGCCGAGCGGCTCAGCTTCGCGATCGGAACCGCCGGGGATGTGGCTCAGAAGATCTGGGACTGGACGGCCCAGTTCGACGGCACGGAGGAGACCGCGATCCAGTTCCAGGGGCCGGGGGTCTCGCACGCGAACGTGCTGACGGCGATCGAGCTGTTCGCCGCCGAGCTGCCCGGCCTTCAGGCAGATCACCCGGCGCCCGCCGCAGACCTGGCCGCTTCGGCCTGAGGAGGAACGACCATGACCAACCCGCTGCCCCGCACGCACCTGCCGGCCGACGGCGCGACCGAGAAGCGCCTGCGGCTCGGCTTCATCACCCACCTCGACCACACCGACGAGCTCGACCGCGTGTACGCGGAGAACCTCCAGCTGATCCAGGAGCTGGAGCGGCTCGGGTACGACAGCGCCTGGGTTGCGACGCGGCACTTCCACTCCGGCTGGGCCAACCTGCCGAGTCCGTTCGCGTTCTACGGCGCGGCCGCGGTGCTGACCTCGACCATCACCCTCGGAACCGCGGTGGTGCCGATCATCGTCGATGATCCGGTGCGGCTGGCGGAGGAGGTCTCGGTGCTCGACCACCTCTCGAAGGGCCGGCTGCAGCTGGGCCTCGGCAAGGGGGTGCCCTCGACCGGGTACCACGTGTTCGCCCGCTGGGGCAACGAGCGCGACAACGACTATCTCAGCAAGGTCGAGCAGCTGCACTGGGCGCTGCGCGGCGAGCAGGTGCCGGACTCGCAGGCCCGCATCCATCCGCCGAACCACGATCTGCGCGGCCGGATCTACCACGGCACCTCGACGTGGTCGACGATCCGGCGGGCCGCGCAGCTCGGCGACGGCTTCATCCTCGAGCGCTTCGGCAACGGCGACGAGCGCACACCCGAGAACCGGCCGGCCTTCCTGAGGCGCCAGGCCGATTCCATCCTCGAGTACCGGTCGGAGTTCGCGCGGTCGTGGGGGACCAGCCGCACACCTCACGTCGTGCTCTCGCGGTCGGCGTGGCCGGCGGACAGCACCGAAGAGGCGCTGCGCGAGGTCAGCGACGCGACCCGCGAATGGAACGGCTTCGCCCGTTCGGTGGGCCGACTGCCGGAGGGGCTGACCCCCGCCCAGGAGCTGCTCTCCGACAACGTCGCGTGGGGCACGGTCGACGATCTCGTCGCGGACCTCACGGCGGACCCGTCGTTCGCGCTCTCGGACGAGCTGGTGCTCGGTCTGCACCCCGGCCGCTACACGATCCCGGTGGCGATCGAGAAGGCGCGCGTCCTCATCGAGCGCGCCTACCCGCTGCTGGATGAGGAATGGAGACGGGCGCGTTCGACGTTGGATGACCGAGTGGCCCGGCACGACGCATCCCGCACGTCCACCCCCGCTTCGATCCCCGCCTGAACGCGACACCCCTCGAGAAACGGAGCACGATGACCCTCGCGACCTCGGTCGATGCCCTCCACGACGACGCCCGCACCGCCCAGGAGCGTGCGCGCTGGCACGCTGTCGCCTCCGAGCACGGCATCGCGTCGCTCCGGCACACGCACTGGCTGGACGACGAGTTCCGCGCGTACGACGACGCGCCGGGCGTCTGGGCGGGGCGTGGCGGCCGCGTCGTGGGGCGCGGACTCTCACCGGACGAGCCGGATGCCGAGCTGGTGCTCGCCCCGGGGGAGGAGGCGGTCTTCGGGCGACTGCTGCTGCGGGCGCTCGATCGCGACGGGGCGCCGGCGCTGCGAGTGCTCGACCCGGAGGCCCCCACACGCGTCCGGCTGCGCGGCATCCACTCGTTCGCCGACGATGACGCGTGGGTGCTGCGTGGCGCATTCGTTCCCGCCTCGGACGGCGAGACGCGCGTCGTGCGGAGCGTCGACGGCTACGAGCGCGAGCAGCCCGCCGTGGGGACGGTCGCACTGACGATCGGCGGGGCTCCGGTCGAGCTGACCGTGTCGGGCGGATCGAGAGGCCTCAGCGCGGTCTTCGCCGACGGCACAAGCGGGGCCGACGCGTACCGGTTCCGCTTCCTGCCGATCGATCCGCCCGACGCGGAAGGCGCGGTCGTGGTCGACTTCAACCGCGCCTACCTGCCCCCGTGCGCGTTCAGCGCCGAATACGTGTGCCCGCTCCCGCCCGCCGGCAACCGGCTCGCGGTGCGCGTGGAGGCGGGGGAGCGCCTGCCCGACGTCGCGCCCGCCGGCGAAGGGGACCGAGGCGACACAAACTGAAATGCGGCGACACATGTCGGTAAGCGCTTCGCCGGCGCGCGCACGGCGTCCATAGTCTGACGGCACGGCACCGCGCCGCCTTCGGACGACATCGACAGGACCTCCATGCACCGCTCCCCCCGCGCCCCAGGAGCCGCCCGCTCGCGCGCACGACGGGAGACCGCATGAGCCGCTACATCGTCATCGGCGCCGGCGCGGTCGGCGCCCTCCTCGCCGCGCAATGGACCATCGCCCGCGTGCCCGTGACGCTCGTCGGGCGCGGTGGTGCCCTCGAGGTCATCGCCCGCGACGGGGTGCGCGTGCGACGCCCCGAGGGCGACGACGTGGTGGGGGTCGACATCGTCGGCTCGATAGCGGATGCCGAGCCGACGCTCTCGGACACCATCGTGCTGGCGGTCAAGTCGCAGGATGCCGAGTCCGCGATCGCCGACATCGCCTGGGTGGAGCTCGCGGACGGGCTCGGCGTCGTCGCGGACCTGCCGATCCTGGTGCTGCAGAACGGGCTCGCCACCGAGGACTTCGCGCTGCGCCGGTTCGACCGCGTCATCGGCGTCTCCGTCGGCATCCCGGCCAGCCATCTCGAGCCGGGCGTCATCGTCTCGCCCGGGCGGCCGGTCGTGGGCGTCGCCTGGATCGGCGGATACCCCCAGCCGCTCCCCGGCGAGGAGGAGCGCCACCGCGTCGCCTTCGCCCGCGCGGGGTTCGCGGCGATCATCGAGCCCGACATCGTCGCCGCGAAGCGCCGCAAGCTGATCGCGAACCTGAGGAACATCGTCGACGTGTTCGGCGCCACCCTCGAGCAGCAGGAGCACGCGGAGGACGCGCTCGCCGAGGAGGCCCGCCGTGTCTTCGCCCTCGCACGGCTGCCTGTGGCGCCCGCGCCGTGGGACGCCCCACGCCTCGAGGCGGCGCCCGTGCCGGGGCACGAGCCGGGGCACCTCTCGACGTGGCAGAGCTTCGCCCGAGGAACCACCAGCGAGGTCGACTACCTGAGCGGCGAGGTGGCGCTGATCGCGCGACGGCATGGGCTCGAGGCGCCGCTCAACGCGGCGGTCGCGCGCGAGCTCGGCATCCACTCCGCCCGGGGCGGGCGGCCCGGCGCGCTGCCGCTGCCGCCCGAGTTCGCCTCCGGCTCGCTCCTGCCCGAGCGCACCCGCCGCTGACGCGACGGAGTGAGACGTGAAGAGGGGCCCGTCCGATCGGACGGGCCCCTCTTGCCGGTCAGCCCAGGATGGGTCAGCCGGCGCAGCTCGCGGCCGGGAAGGCGACGCTCTGGTCGACGGTCACGGGCTGGCCGTTCACCGTCGCCGTCGACTTCACTGCCACAGTGCCGGTGGCGATCGACGCCTGGCGGGTCGAGAACGCCGCCGTCGAGCTCTTGCCTGCAGCCAGCGATCCGAACGACTTCGCACCGTACGGCGTCGTCGCCGACACCGTCACGGGGAAGCCCTCCTTGTTCGTCACGGAGACCGTCTGCACGACCTTGCCCGCGACGCAGCGGGAGCCGACCACCGCGGTGACGTCGAGCGATGCCGCCGCCTTGGTCACCGTCACGGTCAGCGACACCGTGCGGTTCGCCGGAGCCAGCTCCTCTTCGCGCGTCTGGTTCAGCACGGCCGAACCGTCCGCCGCGAAGTGGACCGTCTTCACGCGTGCGTGGCGGCTCGGGTCATCCAGGCCGCCGTTGGCGCCGGGGATCCACTCGGACTGGGGCGGGCGGGCGTGGTAGACGATCACCGGGTTGCCGTTCTCGTCCAGCGTGAACGAGTTGTGACCGGGTCCGACCTGCGTCCCGCCGAAGTCCTCCGACGTCAGCAGCGGGTAGCCCGTCTTCGTCCACGTCGCCGGGTTCATGAGGTCGCCCCCGATGGGCGCGCGCAGCATGCCGACCGCGTAGGTCTCGTTCACCTCGGAGGCCGAGAAGAACACGAACACCTCCTTGTCGCTCTTGATGACTGCGGGGCCCTCGTTGATGATCTGGCCCGCGGTCCGCTCCCACCAGTAGTTCGGCGTGGAGAGGAGGATCGACTTGGTCGTCAGCTGCGTCGGGTCCGCCGAGTCGATCTCCGCCATGCGGAGGTCGGAGCTGCCCGGCTTCTCGGCCCAGATGAGGTAGTCCTTCTCGCCCACCTCGAAGTGCGTCATGTCCAGCGAGAAGCTGGTGAACGCCGCCGAGTCTCCCGGTGCCGCCTTGATGTAGCCCAGCTGCTGCCAGTTGGACGCCACCATGGGGTCGGTGTCGCCCTCGGCCTTCATGATCGCGGGGCGGATGTCGAACGGAGCGCTGGCGCTTCGGCTCGACGTGTAGAAGATGTACCAGTCGCCGTCGATCTTGTGGAACTCGGGAGCCCAGAAGTACCGGTAGGCGCCCGTGGCGATCTTGGACCCGTTGGACGTGTTCGGTGCGGCCGCGTTGTTCGCCCACAGCAGTACCTGCTCCTCGGCCGTCGTCAGTCCGTTGATGGTGTCGGCGCGGCGCAGCACGATGCGGTCGTAGCCCACTCCGGGCACGGCCTGCGTCGTCGGGTACGAACCGGTCAGGTAGTACTCCGTCTCGCCGGTGCGCTCGTCGTCGCGGAAGACCCAGGGGTCGGCGCGCTCGCGGACGAGCACGCCCTGCGCGTCTCCGTAGACCGGCTGGTTGACCGTGCCGGTCACCGTGTAGGTGCCGGGCGTGTTCACGTCGACACCCGTCGTGTCCCAGTCCACGCCGAGCTTCTTCGACGAGCCGTCGGAG
>DASUQB010000389.1:0-2058 GCA_036280835.1 Microbacterium sp.
CGCGATCCCGAGAACGTGCTCGTCGCCAACGTGCGGGCGGACGCGTTCTGCCACAGCATGGTGCGCGCGCTCGTCGGCGCGTGCGTCGCCGTCGGCGAGGGTCGCCTTGAGGTCGAGGACGTTGCCGCGCTCCGCGACGCGGGCGAGCGCACGAGCGAGTTCAAGGTGCTCGCCGCGCGGGGCCTCACGCTCACCGAGGTGGGCTACCCCGCCGATGAGGAGCTCGCGGCCCGCGCGGAGCAGACCCGCGCCCGCCGCCTCGCCGACTGACTTGCCGCCTGCGGACCGACCCGCCGCGGCTCCGGTACCCTCCCCGCCCCCGTCCCCGGTTTGCGGCGGCTCGTGACCTCCAGGGTTCTCATTCCGTGGCTTACGAGTCGCCGAGCGTGCACGTTACGACCGAGAGTGCACGACACGGGCGACCGGAACGTGCACTCTCGGACGGAGGATGCACGCTCGGCGGTGGGGGGATGCGGACGCGATGAGCGTGGCGGAGCGCCGGGGCGGTCAGGCGTGCGCGATGCGCGCGGGGGAGAGGATCGCGTCGATGAGGATCGGCAGGTGGTCCGACCGGCCCTGGGGGAGCGTGGTCACCCGGGCGATGTCGAAGCCGACCGAGGTCGCGAAGTCGTAGTGCCCGCGGAAGAACTTGTAGCGCGTGTACGTCCGGGCATCGCTCAGGGTGAGCTCGTATCCCTGGTCGCGCACCTTCTGGCCGAGGTGCTCCTTGAAGACGGGGTAGTTGTAGTCGCCGACCATGAGTGCGGGCAGGCCGGGGCCCAGTTCCTCGAGCTCGCGCAGCGCCGCACGGATCTGGTGCCTGCGCAGCGAGTTGAGCGCCGTCAGCGGAGCCGCGTGGAAGGACGCCACGATGAGGTCGCGGTTCTCGTCGATGTCGTGCAGGCGCACGCCCAGCATCCGCTCGTGCGCGGGCTTGAGCACGCGGTCGTGCAGCGACTTCTTGAGCGCGATCGCCCGCACCTCGGTGGCGCGGTAGGTGTTCGCGCGGTAGTACAGCGCGAGTCCGAGCCGGTTGCCCTGGGTCGAGTGCGCGAGTTGGAGCCCCGCGATCGTCTCGGGGAGATCGTTCGTGTCGCACTCCTGCAGGCACAGGATGTCGGGCGCATGGCGCTCAGCGAGCCCGGCGAGCTCATTGGCCGCGCGGTGCTTCCGGAGGTTGTACGAGATGACCTTCATGGCGAACCCCAGCCTAGAGGCGCGGACGTGGGTCGGGGTGGACCGCCGTCCATTCCGAGCCGATCGCCGGCCTGTCGCCGCGCGACGTGCGAGTCGAGGCGCGCGCCGCGTGACGGTCCGAGGTCACCGGAGGGGAGTGACACGGTGCCCGGCGTCGCGCCGGCCGACCGCGCTACACTGCTGGTCATCCCGGCGGCGAGGACGCGGCATCCCACCCTCTCGGAGGACCCGTGACCGACAGCGCATCCACCCGCACCCCCGCCCCGGCTCGCCGGATCCGGCCCGCACTGCTGCTCGCCGCCTACGTCCTCGCTCTCGGGCTCATCGCGTTCTCGCCGAGTCCCGTCGACCGCCCGGCGGCCGGACTCCTGCTGCGATTCGACGCGTGGATGCCGGGCAGCCACGGGGCGCTCGAATTCACCGCCAACGTCCTCCTCTTCGTGCCGCTGGGCGTCCTGCTCGCTCTGCAGCTGCCGCGGCGCGCCGCGTGGGTGGCGGTGGTCGCGGGGACAGCCGCATCGGTGGCGATCGAGATGGTGCAGGCGGTGCTGCTTCCGGAGCGGGTGGCCGCGCCGTCGGACGTCCTCGCCAACACGATCGGCGCAGCGGCGGGCGTGCTCCTCCTCGGGCTCTTGCGGAGGCGCCGGTCGCCCTGAGTGGGCGGGTGGCTCGCCGCCGGCGCGGTCCGTATACGCGCCGGCGGCGAGGTCGTGGGGCCGAACGTTCGGGGACGGAGCCGCGTGCCCGCGGGGGAGGAAGAGCGCGCCGTCTCGGTGCGCGTGACCGGCACGACGAGAAAGCGCTTGCCGAGAGACCCTAAGCCATCGCGCGGCGCGCGCGCAAGCCTTCGCCCAGAGATCG
>DASUQB010000390.1:0-2418 GCA_036280835.1 Microbacterium sp.
GGCCCCACGGTGCGCGCGGCCTCCGCCCTCGGCGTCTCGCCGACCGAGATCTTCGTGCCGATGCTGCCCTCGCTCGGCACCGGGCTGCTCGTCGCGCTCGTCTTCGCCTGGATGCTCGGCCTCGCCGAGCGCAAGCGCATCGGGTCGCTCGACTACTCGCCGGCCGAGGCGACCGCGACCGCGGCCGGGGACGCCCCGGGCTCGCCGCTGTGGCGCCGGATCTTCGGCGGAACGAAGGTCGTCCGAGGCGCCGAGGTCAAGCCCGGTGCCCACGCCACCCTCTCCACCACCGGAATCGTCACCGTGCGCCAGGGTCGGCGCGTGCCGGTCGGTGCTGCGCCCGCGCCCACCGCGGTCATCGAGGACCACGACACGATGATGGCCGACACGATGCTCCGCGCCGACCGGCCGACTCTGCGTCCCCGGCTCATCTGGGTCAACCTCGCGCTCACGCTCGCCGTCATGGTGCTGCTGGTGCTCGATGTGATGCCGCTCGCATACATCTTCATGGTCGGCACGGCGCTCGCCCTGGTCATCAACTTCCCGAAGCTGCGCAGCCAGGCCGACGAGATCGTCGCACACGCGCCGAGCATCGTGGGCGTGGTCTCCATGGTGCTCGCGGCCGGCGTGCTCGTCGGCGTACTGAACGGTACCGGAATGGTCACGGCGATGGCCGACTGGGTCGTGCAGATCGTCCCGCCGTCGATGGGCCAGTTCTTCGCCGTGATCACCGGGCTGCTGTCGATCCCGATGACGTTCTTCATGTCGAACGACGCCTTCTACTTCGGCATCCTTCCGGTGCTCGCCGAGAGCGCGGCCGCCTACGGCATCGAGCCCGTCGAGATGGCGCGCGCCTCGATCATCGGCCAGCCCGTGCACCTGCAGAGCCCGCTGGTGCCCGCGATCCTGCTGCTGGTCTCGCTCGCCGGCGTCAACCTCGGGGACCACCACAAGAAGGTGCTCTGGAGGGCCACCGTCGTCTCGCTCGTCATGCTCGCCGTCGGCGTCCTCGTCGGCTCCATCCCGTTCGGGTAGCCGGACAGGGGTCGGCGACGCCGCGGCCGGGTCCTATCGTTGCGCGGACGCACAGAAGGCGCCGAGCGGATGATCTTTCATCCGCCGGCGCCTTCTGAAGGGCTATCAGGCCCGGTTACCGCGTCGGTTGACGATCAGGCCGTAGATGAGCAGCACGATGATCGCGCCGCCGATCGCGAGCAGCCAGGTCGACAGGTCGAAGAAGTTCTCCAGGCCGGTGCCGAACAGCACGCTGCCGAGCCACCCGCCGAGGAGGGCGCCGACAACGCCGAGGAGCAGGGTGATGAGCCATCCGCCGCCCTGCTTGCCGGGCAGGATGAGCTTTGCGATGGCGCCGGCGATGAGGCCGAGCAGCAGGAATCCGAGGAAACTCATGGTTTTCTCTCTTTCTTCTTCTGTTGTGGGGACACAGCCCGGTTTCCCGGGCTCGCCAGAACGCCTGAGCGATGCGGGCAGATGCGACGATACTCGCTGCTGTGACTTTGGTGGGACCCCTCGCCGTAGCGTTTCACATCTGATATACAGATTGACATGCAAGCATCCACTTGCCTATTCTGGGAGCCGTGACCGACGTCTACAGGGCCCTCGCCGACGAGACCCGGCGCGCGATCCTCGACGAACTCGTGGAGCGCGATGACCAGACGCTCTTCGAGCTGTGCGCGCGCCTGGCCATGAAGCACGGGCTCACGAGCTCGCGACAGGCCGTCTCCCAGCACCTCGACGTGCTCGAGGACGCCGGGCTCGTGCACAGCGAGAAGCGCGGACGCAGCAAGTTCCACACCATCGACACCGCGCCGCTCGCGGAGGTCGTCACCCGCTGGCCCCTGAAGGAGAACCCATGAAAATCACCAGCCTCAGCATCTTCGTCGACGACCAGGATGCCGGCGTCGCGTTCTACCGTGACCGCCTCGGCTTCACCGTCACGTCCGACTTCCCCGTCGGCGAGCATCGGTGGATCACCCTCGCGGAGCCGGGCGACCTCACGGGCACCCAGATCTCGCTCGAGCCCAACGACCACCCCGCCGTGGCGCCGTTCACCGGCGCACTCGTCGAGGACGGCATCCCGTACACCTCCTTCGGCGTCGACGACGTCCAGGCCGAGTACGAGCGCCTGAGGGCAGAGGGCGTCACGTTCACGCAGGCGCCGACGGCGATGGGACCGGTGATCACCGCCGTGCTCGACGACACGGTCGGCAACCTCATCCAGCTCGCCCAGTTCGCCGGCGAGCCCGCCGAGGTCGCGAGCGACGCTAGTTGACCGCCGAGGTCAGGCGCGCGAGGCCGTCCAGGAACGTCGCCTTGCGCGGCTGGCTGTTCCACTCCTCGAGGGTCAGCTCGCGACCCACGTCCCGGTAGCCCTGCTCGACCTCGCGCATGCCCTTC
>DASUQB010000391.1:0-20023 GCA_036280835.1 Microbacterium sp.
CGACGAGCCGCACGCACGCCGTGACCTCGGCGGTCAGCAGCGGGCTGACGGGGATCATCAACGGAGCGGAGGAGCCGGCGCCGGAGCCCGCCAGCGTCGTGAACATCCCGGTGGGGCGCCTGATCGCCTCCCACGTGGTCAGCGGCGGGACGGTGGCGCTCGTGCTGCTCGTCATCGGCGTGGTGATCGCCAGCGCGCTGGGCGCCACGTGGGCCCTGTTCAGCCTGATCCCGGCGATCATCGGCTTCGGCGCGTACTGGTTCTCGCAGATCGTGAAGGCGCTGCGCTACTCGATCGCCCCGACGCCGGACGGGCTGCGCATCACATTCGGGCTCTTCACCACGGTCACCGAGACGCTGCCGCCCGGCCGCATCCACGCCGTGGAGGTGTCTCAGTCGATCCTCTGGCGACCGGCCGGGTGGTGGACGATCCGCATCAATCGGCTGACCGGCCGCAGCGCCACCGACACGACGACGGACCAGTTCACGACGGTGCTGCCGGTGGGCACGCGCGCCGACGTCGAGCGGGTGCTCCGCCTGCTGCTGCCGGGCACCTCCGACGCCGAGTGGGCGCTCATCTTCGAGCACGGCATCCTCGGCCCGTCGAAGTCCGTCGGCCCCGACGGCGACCCGGGCGACCCGTACACGAACACACCGGGCCGGGCCCGCATCATCCGGCCCCTCTCCTGGCGCCGCAACGGGTTCCTTCTCGCCCCGCACGCGCTTCTGCTGCGCCGGGGCGTCATCTGGCGCAAGCTCGGCATCTTCCCCTTCGCGAGGCTGCAGAGCTTCGCCCTCCACCAGGGCCCGGTCGACCGGATGCTGCGCGTGGCCACCAGCCGGGTGCAGACCGTGTCGGGCCCGGTGTGGGGCACCCTCGCCGCGATCGACCGCGACGCCGCCCTGGGCCTGTTCGAGGATGTCGCGCACCGTGCGGTCGCCGCTGCGTCGGTGGATCGCAGCCACCGGTGGGGCGAGGAGCGATGAACCGCGACGGGCGCCTGGGGGTCGGCATCATCGGCGCCGGCAAGGTGGGACCCGTGATCGGGGCGGCCCTCGGCGGTGCGGGCCATGCCATCACGGGCATCACGTCGGGCTCGGATGACGACCGCGCATCGGCCGTGCTGCCGGGAGTGCCGGTTCTCGATGCGCTCGAGGTCATCCGCCGCAGCGAGCTCGTGGTGCTCGCCGTGCCCCACGACGAGCTCGGCCCGCTGGTGGCCGGTCTCGCCGAAGTGGGCGCGTGGCAGCTCGGGCAGCTCGTCCTGCACACGGATGCCGCGTACGGCATCGACATCCTCCGCCCGGCCGCCGAGCGCGGCGCCATCCCGCTGGCGGTGCATCCCGCCATCTCGTTCACGGGGACGAGCATCGACCTCCGCCAGCTCGCGGCGGGCTACGCGGCGGTGACCGCGCCGGCGGCGGTGCTGCCCATCGCACAGGCGCTCGCCGTCGAGCTCGGGTGCGAGCCGATCGTGGTCGCCGAGGCGGATCGCCCGGCCTACGCCGAGGCGATCGGCATCGCGACCGCGTTCTCGCGCACCATCGTGCGGCAGGCGACCGGTCTGCTCCGCGAGATCGGCATCGAGAATCCGGGGGGCTACCTGTCGGCGCTCGTGCGGTCGACGGTCGACCAGGCGCTGGTCGACGCGCCACCGCGGCCCGGCGAGGGCCCGCCCCTCGGCCCCGCTACGATCGACCAATGATCAGCACCATCGACGGGCTCCGCACCCGGCTGGCCGAGTCCAGAGTGGACGCGCGTCAGCAAGCCGGGGGTGTGGGGCGGAGCGGAGACGCGGGCTCGGAGCCGACGGTCGCTCTCGTCTCCACTCTCGGCGCCATCCACGAGGGCCACCTCGACCTCATCCACCTCGCGAAGGAGCGGGCGGACCTCGTCGTCGTGTCGATCTTTGTGAACCCGCTGCGGTTCCGGACAACGGCGGAGTTCGACGCCTACCCCCGCACCCCCGACGAGGACGAGAAGCTGCTGGAGTCGCTCGGCGTCGACGTGATCTTCGCCCCCGATGCCGCTGAGCTGCTGCCGCAGGGCACCCAGACCACGAAGATCGGCGCGGGCGACCTGGGCCTCCGGTACGAGGGGCGCTCGCGCCCGGGCTATTTCGACGGGCTGCTCACCGTCGAAGCCAAGCTGCTGAATCTCGTGCGCCCCGACCTCGTGATCTACGGAGAGCGCGACCCGCAGCGGATCTTCCTGGTGCGCCGGATGGTCCGCGACCTTCACTTCGACACGACCGTCGAGACGGTGGACACGGTGCGCGGCGACGACGGCCTGCCGATCTCGACCCGCGTCGGCATGCTCGAGGAGCGGGACCTGGCCGCGGCGGCGAAGCTGCCCGCCGCGCTCGACGCCGCGGCATCCAACGCCGACCGGGGCGTCGACGCGTGCATCGCGGCCGCGCAATCGTCGCTGATGGGCGAGCAGCGCATCAACCTCGAGTACCTGTCGGTCGTCGATCCGGCGTCGTTCCTGCCGGTCGACAGCGACTACAAGGGTCCCGCGCTGGCGCTCATCGCCGCCTCGGTGGCCGGGCACCGCTTCATCGACAACGCCACGATCTACATCGGTTGACGCCCGGGTCCGGCGCTCGCGGGGGCCGGACCCCGTCCGGCGAGCGCGCAGGGGCCCGCCGGTAGACTGGGCCCGACTTTCGAGGAGCCCGAACCGATGACCGAAGTGACCGCCGCGACAGGCGCCCCGACCTCCCCCGACGACGCCGCCCGCGACGGCGTCGACTCCGCTGAGCTCGCCGAAGCGTTCGAGCAGAAGACCGTCCGGCTGGCGAAGCGCGAGCGGCTGATGGCCGAGCGCGCGGATGCCGCGGGTGGGGCGTATCCGGTCGCCGTTCCGATCACCGACACCATCCCGGCGCTGCGCGAGCGCTACGCCGACCTCGAGCCCGGCGCCGAGACGGGCGTCACCGCGGCCGTCGCCGGACGGATCGTCTTCAGCCGCAACACCGGCAAGCTCTGCTTCGCGACCCTGCAGGCCGGCGACGGCAGCCGCATCCAGGCGATGGTGTCGCTCGCCGCCGTCGGCGAGGAGGCGCTCCAGGACTGGAAGGAGCTCGTCGACCTCGGCGACCACGTCTTCGTGCGCGGCCAGGTCATCTCCAGCCGCCGGGGCGAGCTGTCGATCATGGTCGACGAGTGGCGCATCGCCGCGAAGGCGATCCTGCCGCTGCCGAACATGTACACCGAGCTCAGCGAGGAGAGCCGGGTGCGCAGCCGTTACCTCGACCTCATCGTGCGCGAGCAGGCCCGCGACACGGTGCGCGCCCGGGCGACGGTCAACGCCTCGCTGCGGCAGACCTTCTCCGACCGCGGGTACATCGAGGTCGAGACGCCCATGCTGCAGGTGCAGCACGGCGGCGCCTCGGCGCGCCCGTTCGTCACGAAGTCGAACGCGTTCGACGCCGAGCTCTACCTGCGCATCGCGCCGGAGCTCTTCCTCAAGCGCGCCGTCGTCGGAGGCCTGGACCGGGTCTTCGAGATCAACCGCAACTTCCGCAACGAGGGCGCGGACTCCACCCACAGCCCCGAGTTCGCGATGCTGGAGTCGTACGAGGCGTACAGCGACTACAACGGCATCGCCGATCTGACCCAGGACCTCGTGCAGAACGCCGCGCGCGCCGTCACCGGTTCGACCACGGTGACCTGGGCCGACGGCACCGAGTACGACCTCGGCGGGCAGTGGGACCGGCTCTCGATGTACGACTCCCTCTCGGAGGCCGCCGGGGTCACCGTCACGCCCGGGACCGCCCTCGAGGAGCTGCGCGCGCTCGCCGCCCGCGAGGGCATCGAGGAGCCGCCTCTCGCGACGCACGGCAAGCTCGTCGAAGAGCTGTGGGAGCACTTCGTGAAGGGCTCGCTCGTGCGGCCGACGTTCGTCATGGACTTCCCCCTCGACACCAGCCCGCTCGTGCGCGAGCACCGGAGCATCCCCGGCGTCGTCGAGAAGTGGGACCTGTACGTTCGCGGCTTCGAGCTGGCCACCGGCTACTCCGAGCTCGTCGATCCCGTCATCCAGCGCGAGCGCTTCACCGAGCAGGCGAAGCTCGCGGCGCGGGGGGACGTCGAGGCGATGCGCATCGACGAGGAGTTCCTGCGCGCCCTGGAGCACGGGATGCCGCCCTCGGGCGGGCTCGGCATGGGCATCGACCGCCTGCTGATGGCGATCACCGGGCTCGGCATCCGGGAGACGATCCTCTTCCCCCTCGTCAAGTAGCACGGGGCGCGGGGCGCTCGAATGCCCACTCCGGCAGGTGACCGGCGCTGACGAACGACGAAACGATTCCGGCCAGCCCGTGGTCCGGATCGAGGTCGAGCGCCCGCGACGCGTGCCAGTGCGCGTACGTCGAGCGGCCGAGCGCCCACGCCAGCCAGCCGGCCGTGGCCAGCAGAGCGGGCGCGGCATCGCGCGGGCACGCCGCGGCGAGGCGCCGCGTGAGATCGAGCGCGCCCTGAAGGCGGTCGGGATCGGGCCTCGGGCCCTCGCCGAACATCACGAGCGCGAGGTCGTCGGGGTAGTCCTCCCCGTCCTCCCACCGGCGCTGGGCCTCCAGCGCGTCGTCGCCCGCGACCATGTCGCCCGCCCACTGCGACAGCGCCACGTCGCGCAGCGACGGCCGTGCCAGGCACCAGGTCAGCGCCGCCGCGTCGTAGGGCGGAAGGTGTTCGACGTCCCACGTCAGCGCATCCTCGAACAGCATCGGAACGTCATCGAGCGCGGAGACAGCCGCGATCGCCTGCGGGTCGAGCTCGGCCATGCTCCCGCTGCCGTCGGACTCGCCGCACACGACGCGCACGGTGGCCTCGATGGCCCTCAGCGCGCCCGCGACGCGCTCCTTCTCGGCGAGGTCGGCGTGGGGCAGTTCGACGCCCGCCGCCTGATCGCCGGAGACGTCCCGCGGTTCCGGCACGCCGAGCTCGGCGGGCAGCTCCGCCCGGGAGCGGCCCTCTGGCGGGCACCCGGGGTCGAGGTACGAGCCCCAGCCGTCGGCGGCCAGGCAGAGCGCGTCGGCGACGTGCAGGCCGCAGGCGTCCGCGCGGCGGATGACGGCGCGCACCAGTTCGCCGTGCACGATGTCGTCGTCGGTGCGGAACGGGGCGTCCGTGAACACGACGGGTGTCACGCCGTCGGCATCCGCGAGCTTGCAGACCATCCCGATGAAGGTCGCCGCGATCCGGTCCAGCTCCTCGCCGGCGTCCACCGGCGGCAGATCGAAGCGCATGACGCCGATCGTGCGGCTGCCCCGGAAGGGGATCAGCGCGATGCTCTCGGTCGGCGTGTAGCCGGCGAGGTGGGGAACGAGGGCGAGGAAGTCGGCGGCGGTGGCGGCCTTGATGATCGTGGTCATCCGGCGAGCCTTGCCAACGCGAGGGCGCGAGAACCGGCCCTCCACAGCCCGCCTTCTTCGCAGGGTGCCGGCGAGGGGCTGTGGAGATGTCGACAGCCGCACTTCTCCACAGGCGGGCGTCGCTGCTGCACCGGGCGGCCGCCCTGGGGAGGAGCCTCGAAACGGCGCGTACCATGGAGGGATGGAGAGCTACTGGGCGGCCGTCGTGTGGTCGCTGCTGCCGACCCTCGTGGTCAGTGCGCTCTTCTTCTTCATCCTCCGCGGCATCCTGAGGATGGATCGCACCGAGCGCCGGGTCTACTCCGACATCGAGGCGCAGGAGCGGGCGAAGCGCGGCATGCCGCCCCTCGCCGACGACTCCACGGTCTGAGACAGGGGCCGCTGCCGGGGGGCCCGCGAGCCGCGGCACTGTCGGCCGTGCCATTACGCTGGTTCGGACGACGGGCTGGGGGTTGTGCATGGTGGCGATCACCTTCGACGCGTCCTGGTGGCTCATCCTGGTCTTCGTCTTCGATGTCGCCATCCGCATCGCCGCGATCATCATCGTGCCGCGCAATCGCCGGCCGACGGCCGCGATGGCCTGGCTGCTGGCCATCTACTTCATCCCCATCATCGGGGTGTTCCTGTTCCTGCTGATCGGCACGCCGCGGCTGCCCCGCAAGCGGCGGCGCAAGCAGGAGCGGATCAACGACTACATCCGCGACACGAGCGAGCACCTCGACTTCGGCACGCTGCGGCCCCACGCCCCGCAGTGGTTCACCTCGCTGGTGACGCTGAACCGGCGCCTCGGGGCGATGCCCCTGGCGGGCGACAACAGCGCGCACCTCATCGCGGACTACCAGGAGAGCCTCGACGCGATGGCGGCGAGCATCCGCTCCGCCAAGGAGTACGTGCACGTCGAGTTCTACATCCTGCAGGCGGATGCCGCGACCGACAACTTCTTCGCCGCGATGGAGGAGGTCTGCGCCCGGGGGATCACGGTGCGGGTGCTGCTGGACCACTGGGCGAACCGGCGCAAGCCGATGTACAAGAAGACGGTCCGGCGGCTGAACGAGATGGGCGCCCAGTGGTACCTGATGCTGCCCGTGCAGCCGTTCAAGGGGAAGTACCAGCGGCCCGACCTGCGCAACCACCGCAAGCTCCTCGTCGTCGACGGCTCGGTGGCCTACATGGGGTCGCAGAACGTGACCGACTCCACGTACAACCTCAAGAAGAACATCCGCCGGGGACTGCACTGGGTCGACCTCATGGTGCGCCTCGAGGGTCCCATCGTGGCGAGCATCAACGCGGTCTTCCTCAGCGACTGGTACAGCGAGACCGACGAGGCGCTGACCGAAGAGATCGACCTGTTCGACGTCTCATCCGGCCCCGGGGACCTCGACTGCCAGGTCGTGCCCTCCGGCCCGGGATTCGCGGTGGAGAACAACCTGCGCCTGTTCGCGGGACTGCTCTACTACGCGCAGCGCAAGATCATCATGGTCAGCCCCTACTTCGTGCCCGACGAGGGCCTGCTGCTCGCGATCACGACGGCGGTCCAGCGCGGGCTGCGGGTCGAGCTGTTCGTCTCGGAGGAGGGCGACCAGGCGCTCGTCTACCACGCGCAGCGCAGCTACTACGAGACGCTGCTGCGGGCGGGGGTCAAGATCTGGATGTACCCCAAGCCCTACATCCTGCACACCAAGTGCTTCACGATCGACGACGAGGTCGCCGTCATCGGCTCGAGCAACATGGACATGCGCTCGTTCGGCCTCAACATGGAGATCTCGCTGCTGGTGCGCGGCGAGGAGTTCGTGCGGGAGATGCGCGGCGTCGAGGACACCTACCGGGGCCTGAGCCGCGAGCTCACCCTCGAGGAGTGGGAGAAGCAGCCACTGCGCTCCACCGTGCTGGACAACATCGCCCGCCTGACGAGCGCCCTGCAGTAGGCGCGGCGGGCCTACAGGCCGGAGACGTCGTGCCCCTTCGGGAACACCGTCTTGAGGCCCCCTTCGACGATGCGGCACCGCATCCGGATCGCCTCGCCGAACTCGTCGCCGTCGAGCTGGATCGCCTGCGGGGGAGTCGTCGCCGTCTCCACCGCGACACCGCGCAGGTAGCGCACCGACGAGTCCTCGGGGCGCCGGGCGAGCACGCGCTGACCCGCGCGCGAGCGGCGCATGACGCTGTTCTCCCACCAGATGCGGCGCCAGACCCGCGCCCAGCCGAAGACCCCGGCGGGGCGGATGATGCAGACATCGAGCCGGCCGTCCGAGATGGATGCCTCGGGCACGAGCGAGATGCCGGCGGGAAGGGAGCCGCAGTTGGCGAACAGCACGCTTTGCGCCCTCGTGGCGTGCAGCCGGTGCCCGTCCATCTGGTACATCACGCGGAAGGGCTTGGCGAAGGGCAGCGACCGCGCCGCCCCGTCCACGTAGGCGACCCAGCCGACCGTCTTCTTGAGCTGCGAGCTCGTGTTCGCGATCATCGCGGCGTCCAGGCCGATGCCGGCCATCACGACGAACGCGTGCTCCTCGGTCTGCCCGCTCGCGCGGCTGATCCGGGCGATGCCCACATCGACCGGATGCACGTCGCCCTCGAACGTCGCGCGCACCATCGCCTCGGGGTCATCCAGGGGCAGGAGGAGATTGCGCGCCAGCAGGTTGCCGGTGCCGCTCGGCACGATCGTCAGCGGGACATCGGTGCCGTTCATCGCCTCGGAGACCGCGCGCACGGTGCCGTCCCCGCCCGCGACGAGCACGGCGTCCGCGCCCTCCTCGAGGGCCTGGCGCGTGACGTCGTCGCCCAGGTCGTCCACCGTCGTCTCGAAGAACGCGGGCTCACCCCAGCCGGCCTCGGCGGAGAGGCGGGTGACGAGCGCGCGCAGCGCGTCGGCATCCACCTTGATCGGGTTGTAGACCAGCGCGGCGCGGCGCTCGGCTCCGTGCCCCGGCGGCGCCATCGGGCGCGTCCGGCCCTCGGGGTCCACCTGGCGGGCCGCCCCGCCCTCCTCGTCGGCGGTGTCGGGTGAGACGTCGTCGGGTTCTCGGATGACGTGGTCCGGCCGGGCCGCTTCTTCGGGGTCGGGGCTCCCCTCGTGGGGATCGGACGGAGAAGCGGCGGCGGTCATGCACACACTCTAGGCCGCGCTCGCCCGCTGACCCGTTGACTAGACTCGACGGGTGATCGACCCCGTTGTGCTCCGCGATGACCCCGAGCTCGTCAAGCGCTCCCAGGTGGCGCGCGGGCACTCGCCCGAGACGGTGGACGCCGCGATCGCGGCCGATCGCGAGCGGCGCGCGGCCATCTCCGCCTACGAGGAGCTGCGGGCCGAGCAGAACGCGTTCGGCAAGACGGTGGCCGCTGCTCCGAAGGAGGAGAAGGCCGCGCTCGTCGCCGAGGTCAAGGGCCTCGCCGAGCGCGTCAAGGCGGCTCAGCTGGCGGCGAGCGAAGCCGAAGAGGCGGCGCGCGCGGCGTTCGTGCGCATCGAGAACATCGTGATCGACGGCGTCCCGCCCGGCGGCGAGGACGACTTCATCGAGCTGCGCCGGGTCGGCGAGCTCCCCTCGTTCGACTTCGAGCCGCTCGACCACCTCGCCCTCGGCGAGAAGCTGAAGGCGATCGACATGGAGCGCGGCGCCAAGGTGTCGGGCGCGCGCTTCTACTTCCTGCGCGGCATCGGCGCGCGGCTGGAGATCGCCCTGATGAACCTCGCGCTCGACCGCGCGCTCGAGGCCGGCTTCGTGCCGCTCATCACGCCCACGCTCGTCCGCCCCGAGATCATGCAGGGCACCGGCTTCCTCGGCGAGCACGCCGACGAGGTCTACCACCTCGACGACGACGACCTCTATCTCGTCGGCACGAGCGAAGTGGCGCTCGCCGGGTACCACAAGGACGAGATCCTCGACCTGTCCGATGGTCCCCTCCGCTACGCCGGGTGGTCGACGTGCTACCGCCGCGAGGCCGGGTCCCACGGCAAGGACACCCGCGGCATCATCCGGGTGCACCAGTTCAACAAGCTCGAGATGTTCGTCTACACGACGCCCGAAGACGCCGAGGTCGAGCACGAGCGGCTGCTGGCGCTGCAGGAGGCGATGCTGCAGTCGCTGGGGCTCGCGTACCGCGTCATCGACACCGCCGCGGGCGACCTGGGATCGAGCGCCGCCCGCAAGTACGACGTCGAGGCATGGGTGCCGACGCAGGGCGCCTTCCGGGAGCTGACCTCGACCTCGAACTGCACGACGTTCCAGGCGCGCAGGCTCGACATCCGCCACCGTCCCGCGCTCGACGGGGGCGGCGTCGGCAAGACCACCCCTGTGGCGACCCTGAACGGGACGCTGGCCACGACGCGCTGGCTCGTGGCGATCCTCGAGACGCACCAGCGGGCCGACGGTTCGGTCGTCGTGCCCGAGGTGCTGCGCCCCTACCTGGGCGGGCTCGAGGTCCTGGAGCCCGTCGCGTGAGTCTGCCGGAGACGGGCGAGGTCGAGGTCGCGGACGCCGCCGAGACGGCGGACCTTGTCGAAGAGGTCGCGGAGGGCACCGGCGAGCGCCTGCTCATCGTGCTCGACATCGACGGCACGGTGCTGCTCGAGGACGAGACCCTCAGCCCCGGCGTCGTCGAGGCGGTCGAGGACGCGAGCGAGGCGGGCCACGAGGTCATGATCGCGACCGGCCGCAGCTGGGCCGGCACGGAGAGGACGATCGAGGCGCTCAACATCCGGCCCGAGTACGTCGTCTGCTCCAACGGGGCCGTGGTGATGAAGCGCGAGGGCGATGAGTACGTGCGCGCCCACACCGAGACCTTCGACCCGACACAGGTGCTGAACCTGCTGCGCGAGCACCTGCCGAACGCCAAGTACATGGTCGAGCTCGAAGACGGCGAACGGCTCTACACCGACTTCATCGACGACTGGAACCTCTCGGCCGCGAGCCGGGTGCCCTTCGAGAAGCTCGTCGGCCTGCCGGTCTCGCGCGTCGTCGTGGTCTCGCCCGGCCACGACGAGGAGGACTTCTCGCGCCTGGTCGAAGACATCGGCCTGAACCACGTGTCGTACGCCATCGGCTGGACCGCGTGGCTGGACATCGCCCCGCAGGGCGTCGACAAGGGCACCGCGCTCGAGCTCGTGAGGGAGTGGCTCGACCTGCCGCCGGCCGATGTGCTCGTGATCGGCGACGGCCGCAACGACCTCGGGATGTTCACGTGGGCGAGGCGCAACGGCGGGCGCGCGATCGCGATGGGGCAGGGCCCGCAGGAGGTTCTGGATGCCGCGAGCGAGACCACCGGGTCGGTGCAGGAGGGCGGCGTGGCAGCGGCCCTTCGCGCCCTGGCCCGCCGCTGAGCCGCTGTTCAGCGCCTGTCCAGGCGTTCCTGGAAGAATAGGCCCCGACCGGGTCGGCTAGACTCGACGCCTGTTCGACGGATGCCGCGCATCCGCCGGGAGGGTTGTCCGAGCGGCCGATGGACCTGGTCTTGAAAACCAGTGGGCAGCAATGTCCCGTGGGTTCGAATCCCACACCCTCCGCAGTCCTTCCCCCCAGGAGACCCGAGTGAGCGAGACGTCGAAGGCACCCAGGCGCGGTCGCCATACGGTGGCGCGCCACGGGGCGCTGAAGTCGCCGCATCCGCTCGGGCAGCTGGCGAAGATCCTCGCCATCTGCCTGTCGGTGGTTCTCGTGAGCGGGCTCGGGGTCGCCACGTACCTCACGTACGATTTCGCCGCGACCTTCTCCGCGGATGCCGAGGAACTCGAGGGTCAGACCGCGCCACCGCCGACGGTGGGCGAGATCGAGGGGCCCCGGACGCTCTTCCTCGCGGGCACCGATGCCTGCGAGCCCGAGTACGCGGAGTACTTCGGCGATCGCTGCACGGGTCCGGACGCGGAGAACGAGCTCAACGACGTCAACATGCTCGTGCACATCGCGGACGACCCCCGCCGCGTGACCGTCGTGAGCTTCCCGCGCGACCTGATGATGCCCATCCCCTCGTGCACGGCGGAGGACGGCACCACGACGGCCCCGGTGTCCAAGGAGGCGCTCAACACGACCTTCAAGACCGGCGGTCTCTCGTGCGCAGCCAAGGCCGTCTCGGACCTCAGCGGCCAGAACATCGACTACGCGGCATCCGTCACCTGGGGCGGCGTCATCGAGATCACCAACGCGATCGGCGGCGTCGACGTGTGTCTTGCGAGCGGGATCAAGGACCCGAACACCGGGCTGAACCTCGATGCCGGGACGCACAACATCGCCGGCCTTCAGGCGCTGCAGTTCCTGCGCACCCGGTACGGCGTCGGCGACGGCAGCGACCTCGGCCGCATCAGCAACCAGCAGCAGTACATGTCGCGCCTCGCCCGCAAGCTCGTCAGCGAAGAGGTGCTTTCCAACCCCGGAACGCTGCTGAAGCTCGCTCGCACATCGATCGAGAACATCAACCCGAGCACCAGCCTCACGAACCCGCTCACTCTCGTGCAGCTCGGCCTGGCGCTCAAGAACGTGCCCTTTGAGGACATCGTCTTCATCCAGTACCCCGTGATGGATGACCCCAGCAACGCGAATCACGTGGTGCCCAACCACGACGCCGCCGACCAGCTGTGGGCCGCCCTCGCCGCGAACCAGCCGCTGCAGCTGACCGGCGAGGCGAGCACGAACGGCGGCGTCGTCGTCACCGAGCCGACCGCGCCGGCGGTTGAGCCGACCGAGCCAGCGACCCAGCCGACGGAGGGCGCGACCGAGGCGCCCGCACCGACGGAGACCGCCGTCGCCCTGCCCCCCGAGATCACGGGATCGACGGCGGCGCAGGAGACCTGCTCCAACGGCAACCAGCGCTGACGCGGCCGCTCCGTTTTCCGCCTCGGCGATGAGCGGTTAGTATTGCAAGGCGCATCCGATCGTTCGCGGGCCGGATGCCTGGAGACGTCGCATAGTTCGGCCTAGTGCACCACCCTGCTAAGGTGGAGTCCCCTTACGGGGACCGAGGGTTCAAATCCCTCCGTCTCCGCCACTTAAAGCCGTGATCAGAAGCTATTTACGTGGACTGCTGCCGCGGGATCTGCCATTTCTGCCACGTTCGTGGCGTCGGTACTACTGAGCAGATCGAGCACCTGGGCGAGGGACGCCCGCGCGATCTGCGAAGCACCGTCGGTGCTGTAGGGCCACTCTGTACTGCTGTACTGGCGACCGTGAGCGCGAATCCCTCGGTCTCGGCGCGGGCTTCGTTCGGGCGCTCGAACTGAAGACGATGCCTTCTCGCGTGAGCACGGCGCCGGCATTCCTCCACAGGGGCGCGGCCTGTTCGCGCCGTCCCGAATCCGCCGGATGCGACGATCCATGCTGCACCTACGACGAGATGATCTGCGCATGGGAATCAGGTACTACGCATACGCCTTTGACGCCGACGTCGCGCAGCAGGCGGTCGACGACCCGCACAGCATCCTCTCCAGCGACCCGCTCGCTGACGCGTGGGGTTTAGAACCGCATGCGAGCGTAAGTGTCGCGACGTTCGAGCAGGTCTCGCCGAAGCGCGACATGCTCTACCTCGACAAGGCCTGGTCGGCTCTGCAGTCGCTCACGCGACCAAGCCCGGCAGAGCCCGCTGTCGGGTCTTCCTATCGCATGTTCGAGGGAGACGTGACGATGCACGGATTGGGCTGGGAGCCGTGGGTGAGGACGATCCTTCCGGCGGAGGTGCCGGTGATCCGTGACGACCTCTGTGCGATCGACGAACTCCGGGTGCGGACGTGGGCGGAAACGTGGCGCAGTCCGCACGGAGCCGACGACCAGGACGAACTCCGGTACGTCCTCGACTTTCTTCGACGGGCTCAGGAGTTTGTCGAGTCGCTCGCGGCGGAGGGCCGCGGAATGGTCTACCTCATCGGGTGACTGCGTTCGAGCGATCGGCGACCCTCGCCGCATCAGCTGATGTCGGAGTCGTCCTTCAGAATGGACCCGTGCCCGCTGTCGCTCAGGTCCTGGAGCTCGCCCAGCTTGTCGAACGCGATGCTGCCTGGAAGCTTCTCCGTGCTGACAGCGCGCCCGTGATCGCCGGTCTCCTCGGCAGCCATCTCGGTGGAGACGAGCGCCGTGTCGACGCCGAGGAACTGTACGAGCGGATCGACGCCGATCTCGAGCGGCTCCGCGCACAGGGGATGTCCTTGCCGCTGAGCGCGAAGGGCTATTGCGGGGAGTGGCGCTCGGCCGGGTTCCTCGTGCGTCGGCCGTCCTCCGAAGCGCGCGGTGAGACGCTCGAGCTGTCCCCTGACGCGATCGCCGGAATCCGCTTTCTGCAGGGCCGTGCTGCCCCGCGATCGAGCGCCACCGAGTCGCGGCTCGCGAGCCTCGCAGCTCAAGTGCATCGTCTCGCGATCGACACGGATCCGTGCCCGGCGCGGTCGCTGTTCACGGTGGCGGCCACCGCGTAGATCTCGTCGCCCGCCTACCCTGGGCGCAGATCGTCACCTACTGGGGTGATCTCGACTCTCATGGATTCGCCATCCTCAGCCGACTCCGAGCTAGGGGAGTCGAAGCGACCTCAGCCTTGATGGAGTCCGTGACCCTGTTCGATCATCGGGACCTTTGGGGAATCGATCCCGGACCGAACGTCGGCGTGTTCGAGTTCCTAACGTCAGGTGAACGCGCGACGCTGCAGACGCTGAGCGCAGAGGGGAACATCCGCCTCGAGCAGGAACGCGTCCCCTGGAGCTATGCGCTCGCGAGGCTGGGGGTGTGCTGAGTCGTACTCTGACCTCGAGGTCGAAATCCTCGACCTCGAGGCAAAAAATAAGGGGCCTCAGCTTGCGCCGGGCCCCTTATGAGTAAGCACCGATCCGCGGAGCGTCCGGTGTTTGTGCGTCTAGTCTAGCCTGTGTGTCTCTGCTCGAGCCTGTGAGTTCCCGATTCATCGGGGGTCCACGGCTGCAGCGGCTTCTGGCTGACACAGCCGGTGATCTTCCGCGGGCGCATGAACTGTTCGAATGGAACGTGCGCGCCGCGGGCGCGGCGATGGAAGCGATTCACGTCTTCGAGCTCATCCTGCGCAATGCCATTGATCGTGAGCTTCGCATCTGGAACGACGCGATGGCCGGCACGCCTGACTGGTCGCTCAGACCCCACCCGTACCTTCTGCGCGCGCTAAATCAGACGGAACTGGCAAACGCGGTCACCCGGGCGCGGCGGATCGCCGCTGAGCACGGGCGTCCGCTCTGCCATGATGACGTCCTCGCACAAATGTCGCTCGGGACATGGCGGTACATTCTGCCGTCGAAAGCCAACAAGTCCAAGCAGAAGCTGTGGGCCGTGGCCATCAAGAACGCGTTCCCCGCGTGGCCGGGTACCTGGTCAGCAGGCAGCGTCGTGAGCCGAGTCTCGAACGTGCATGGACTCCGAAACCGTGTCGCTCACCTCGAACCACTGCATCGATACGACCTGCGCAGAGTGAGGCGGGACATGCGCAGCGTGTGTCATGCGATCGGCCCCGACACTGCCCGCTTCTTCGTGCAGACTGAGCGACTGCTTCCCGTCATCGAGTCGAACCCCGCAAGCCAGGACTGAGCGATCCCAGCCGCCACGTTTCTGCCACGAATCGAACCCAACCCACCTGATCGAGACGGCCCACGGCGACGCCATAATCCACGGAATCATGTGGTTTCGTTTCGTTTCGGTTGCCATCCGCGCGATTTCAAATCCCTCCGTCTCCGCTGAAAACCCCGTTCAAGCGGGGTTTTTGTGTTTCCACCTCCCGGCCATGCGGAGCCCGGTCCTAGACGACCTCGCGGAGAAGATCGGTGTCGCTCGAGGTTCGGCCATGCCTCCGGCCACGGGGATCCGCGAGGCCGGTGCCACCGGCATCATCGCGCTGAGGGAGCCTGGCGGCTCGCGTCGCGCGCGAGCGAATGTCGTTGACGACGCAAGCGCACGCCAATATGGTCGCGTTACGGGCATTACGACGCGGAGGATCAGCGCAGACCGCTGTACCACCGCGCGCTGCTGGACGGAGAGCTGCCAGCAGGGCGCGCGTGCGGAAACCTCGACTCGCTCCACTTCGACGGCTCGACGTTCGTCACCGCCATCAGCCCCGTCGACACCGGGCTCGCGCTCCATGTCGAGGCGAAGGACGGGCGAACTGTAGAAACGCCCCTTTCCCTCAAGTAGCTGTGACCGGATGGTTCGCCGGAAAGGAACGAGATGATCCGGCGGGTACTCGACCGAAGCATTCGCGATGTCCCAGGACCAAGGGGGATGTGGCGACTGTCCTTCCACGACACCATGAACACGACGACGACACCCGAGGGAGCCGTGAACGTTCCTCGGAAGCCCGAGGATGACCTCCCGAGAGTCGTCGCGCTCTCCAATCGCGGCGACCACGAGGGCGAGCCGCGCCCCGAGGACCCCTTCGTCTCGATGTCGCCCGTGGATCTCAGAGCCCTCGCGGCCGCCCATCGGGCTGCATTCGGCGCGACGGAATGGCCAGAAGAGGTGCTGCTCAACAAGCCCTACCTCGGCAGCCAGGAGGTCATCGACTCCGGCAAGGCATTCGAAGACGCGCGGGATGCGGCGACCGCCGCCGGCGTGCGCGTAGGAGCCGTGCAGGCGGAGTTCCTTCGGGAGTTCCTGCTCGGACCGGAGGCGACTGCCCAGCTTCACCGCCCCGGCACGGACTGGCCGGCGCTCGACCATGGGCACACCGACGCGATCGCGCGCGCGTGCCGCGCTGCATGGGACACGTTCCGCGGCTCGGTCGGCGGGTGATCGTGAGCACAGAGCCATCCGCGGAGCAGCCCGCGACCGCAAGGTCGCCGTTGGCGTGGTCCTGGATCAACGCCGCGCACGGGGTGGCACTCGGCGCACCGGCGGTGGCGACCTCGCTGGTGGATCCGGCGATCGGACTGCCGCTGGCCGTCGGGGTCATCCCTGCAGCCGCTCTCGGTGTCCGCGGGCCGAGGCGGCAGCGGATCATCGTGGTAGTCGTCGGCGCTGTGGCGGGCCTGAACATCGTCATCGGGTCCCTCGTGGCACCGTTTCCGATCGCGGCGGTCGCGACGATCTTCGCCCTCTGTGTACTCGCGGCGGTGCTCGTCGCAGACGCGAGACGCCGGCTCGCCCCCCTCATCCTCATGCTCGGGATGCCGATGCTCGGGGTCGGATTGTCGGAGTCCCCGGTGGTTGCACTCTCGGCGGGCGGTCTCATCCTGGCTGGCTCGATCTACGGATGGCTGGTTTCGCTGTTCTGGCCCGACCGCCCCGGCGCGCAACGACCGTCGAGGGTGGCGCCTCCGCGGCGCGCCATGCTCACGTACGGCATCCAGATCGGCATCGCCGGCGCAGCCGGTGCTGCCCTGGGCTTCGGGCTCGGTGTCGATCACCCCGGGTGGGCGTGCGCTGCGGCTTTGCTTGTCAGCAGGCCCGACCGTGCCCTCCTCGACACCCGCAGCGTCGGCCGAGTACTGTCCGTCTTCCTCGGTGCGACGGCAGCATGCGTTGTCGCGGCGCTCCATCCGCCGAACGCGGTGCTCGCAGCGATAGTGCTCGTGGTCGTCGCCGGCGCCGCGGGTACCGCAGGAAGCCGCTGGTACGTGCTGCCGTTCTTCACCACGCTCCTGGTGCTGTCGATGCTCATGGGGGACGAAAACGAGTCCGCGACGCACTGGTTCCTGGAGCGCGTCGCTCTCACCTTCGCAGGGGTCGCGCTCGCGGTGATGGCCGCGTGGCTCGTCCCGCGCGTCGTGGGCCGGCGTGGGGGTGATGCGGGCGGGAGATGACCCGCAGGCGACGACAGGTCAGGGGAGACCGGCGGATGTCGCAGGATCTCGAAGCCCTCAGGACCGGCGACGACGCGGCAACTGCAGCGAGACGCCCGCTGCGATCGCGGCCAAGGCGATCGGGATCGCCCACAGCGCGGGCGTTCCACCGGTCGCCGGCAGCTCGCCACCCGTTCCCTCGCCGCCGTCGTCGCGTCCGCCGGTCGCGGTCAGCGTGTTCGTCACCGTGAACGTGATCGGGTCTGCTGCGGACTCCTCGGTGATCGTCACCGCGCCGGGGCTGATGACCGGCGGTCCCCACAGACCGTTCGTCGGGTTCGTCGGCGCGATCTCGGTGATCGTGCACACTGAACCGACGGGCGCCTCGATCGGGTCGGACAACCCCGGTCCGTCCGTATTCCACGTTCCCGAAAGCGCCTCGCCTGTTCCCTCCGCCGGAAGGCACTGGTACGTTCCGGAGAATCCTCCGCCGAAAGACACCTGATCCGGGTTGTCGACGACCTTCAGCACCTCGAAAGCGCCGACGCGCGGATGCGGCACGAAGGCGTTGGTGACGATGACCTGGAAGGGCGCCTCGGCCGTGCCCGCTCCGACCGTGTGCGTGGCAGGCTCGATGAGCGGGCTCCCCCAGGTCCCGCCGTCGTCGGCGGGTGCCGGATCCTCCGAGACGGTGCACTGGGCGCCGACCGGCGCTTCGTACGGACCGCCGATCTCGCCGGCCGCGAGTGACCACGTGCCGGCGACGACGACGGTTCCGGCCGGCAGCTCGCACGACCAGGTGCCGGTGAACTCGGCGCTCGGCGCGCCGGCATCCGTCACCCGCTTCTCGATCGTGAACGCTCCGAAGGCGATGGCATTCTGCACCTCGACGGCGACCTGCGTGGAATCCTCCGGGGCCGGTACGACAACGGTCACCGGCGCCGCAGTGGGCACACCATTGACGGACCACGCCGGCGGCACCCAGCCCATCAGCGGAACGATGTCGTACGCAAGATCCGGGTTCGGCAGATACAGGCGCGCGGAGGGGCCGACGCTCTCATCGATCACGCACGTCGCCCCCACGGGAAGTCCTGTGATGACCGCCGTACCGCCCGGCGCCACCTCCCACTCGACGATCCGCGCACTGCCGTCGCTCTCCCGGCACAGAATGATTCCGTGGAACGTCGTATCCGGCGGAAGCAGCGCGGCATCCTCGTCGGACAGGAGCTTCGTGATCGAGACCTGCCCGGTCGCGTCGATCACGTCGATCGGGATGCAGTCGAACTCCTCGATGATCCACGGGTAGTTGTGGTGCTCGTTGCCGACGCCGTCCATGAGGATGCTGCCGTTGGTGTACAGGCGTCCGTTGGTGCTCGCGGTGACCCGGAGGGTCGGCGCGGCCGGGTCGGCGTTCGTGCCCGGGACCATGATCGACCCGAGCACCTGCGACGAGCCCGCTACGTGAACGGAGGTGGAGTCGGGGAAGTTCCACAGCGTCCGCTGAGAGACAGGGCCGAACAACGGGGAGCCCGGACCGTCCACTCGCGTGCCCTCCTCGGAGATCCAGTTCGGAGCCCAGGTGATCGGCGCAGCGCCGGTCACATTGATGATCACAGGAACGTCGTCGGCGAGGGCCGCGAAGTCGATCGCGGGATTGGCGGCGAGGACGGACCCGGCCACGGTGAAGACCTGCGGATTCGAGGTGCCGTCGCCGGTGAACGTGAGGAACTGCCCCACTGTCACCGCCCCGGTGGCGGGCAGCGCCGCGAACGTCGCGGATTCGTCCGAGATGAGGGTGCCCCAGTCGGCCCACGGGGCGATGGCTTCCGGACCCAGCCCCTGGGTCAGGGTGCCGTTGTTCAGCTCATACCGCGAGCCGTCCGTCTCGTAGTCCGGGTTCGACTGCCCGCCGATGCCGACATCGCCGCCGAGCAGGTTGCCGTTCTCGTCGTACGCACCAGATCCGACGTCGAGGACCGTTCCCGCCCCTACGCCGAGGTCGCCACCGACGGCAAGCATGGTGGTGCCCGGATACGGCGCGACTCCCGAACCCACACCCACCCAGCCCACGTTCACGCGACCGCTGGTCGTCCGCGTGAACGTCGCATCTCCCCCCACCACGAGCAGTCCCTCCACCTCGGCCGCCGCGTTGGTGACGGTGAAGTCCTCACCTGCGTACACCGCGATGTTCTGATCGGTCCAGATCGGATTGCCGGCGCCCGGGTTGCCCGGTCCGGGGAGGGTGCCGTCGGGGCAGCTGCCGACTTCCGCCCTCGCGGGAGGTGCCGCAACCGGCGCTACGGTCACCAAACCCGCGCCGATCAGAGCCCCGACCATTGCGAACGTCGCCAGCGTTCCGATCCCGCGCCGCTCACCCATTTCAGCTCCGCTCCGGGGGCCGACGGCCGCCGCGGTGTCAGCCTAGCGCTGGGCTCCGCCCGCCCACCGGCATCGTGATTCATGCGATCCGAGTACGCAGCGGTGCGGCGTTCGGACGCTGCAGCCGCCCGGCATCGGCGCGGTGCCGATCGACGTAATCACCCCGCGGGCCCCGGCCCCCACTCGGACCGGGGAGCGGTCTAGAGGTAGACCTCGTCCGCGAAGATCAGGCGCTGCTCCCACTGCCGGGCCGCTCCCTCGACGTCGGGGTGGCCCGTTCTCGGGTCGCCGGGGAACCTCTCCCACTCCTCGACCGTCACACGCCACTGCGACGTTCCGGGTCCGGGGCGCCGCAGCGGGATCGGGTCGGCCGCCGACAGCCCCGCACCCCACGCCGCGAGGTGCTCGGCCTGCTGATAGGCGAGAAGGTCGAGCTGAGTCGCATCGCGGGTGACCCACCCCAGGTCGCCCGCGAGTTCCGGGTCCGCCTCCTGCAGGCGCGCCACGAGTACGCGATTGAGGGCGATCGACTGCACCTCCCGCTCTCCGCGCACCCCCGT
>DASUQB010000392.1:0-2004 GCA_036280835.1 Microbacterium sp.
GGCACCCCGTGCGCGTCGAAGTGCTCGTCGCCGATCTGCTGGTGCCAGAGCAGCAGGACAGCGTCGTCCGTCGGCTGAGCGATCCGGATCGTCCCGTCGACATGCTCGTCAACAGCGCGGGGTTCGGGCTGGGATCCCCCTTCGAGCTCAACGACATCCGCGACGAGGTGCGGCATCTCCACCTGCACGTCGAGGTGCCGCTGCGGCTGACCCACGCCGCACTCGGCCCGATGCTCGCACGCGGGAGCGGACGCATCGTCACGGTGGCCTCGGTTGCCGGGTTCGTGCCGTGGGGCACCTACGGCGCCTGCAAGGCGTGGCTCATCAGCTTCAGCCGCTGGGCGAACGGCGTCTACGCCCCCCGCGGGGTCACTGTCACGGCCGTCTGCCCGGGCTTCACGCGCACCGAGTTCCACGTGCGGATGGGGCTGCCACGCGGGGAGGAGGGCGTGCCGCGGTGGATGTGGCTCGACGCGCGCCGCGTCGTCGCCGAGTCCCTGCGGGACATCGCGCGGGGGAAGGGGCTCTCCGTGCCGTCGCGGCGGTACAAGGCGCTCCTCGGACTGACGCGCGTGCTGCCTGTCCGGCTGCTTGCGGCCCTCGGCCGGCAGTCCCGCTGACGGCGGGCGGCGCCCCGCTGCCGACATAGGCTGGCACGCATGGCGAGAAGGGCATTGATCACGGGCGCGAGTTCGGGCATCGGCGCGGAGTTCGCGCGCCAGCTGGCGGCACGGGGCATGGATCTCGTCCTGGTCGCGCGCGACAAGGCCGCACTGTCGACTCTGGCGATCGCGCTCCGCGATCAGCACGGCGTCGAGGTCGAAGAGCTCGGTGCGGATCTCCTGATTCCGCGCCAGCGGGAGCGCGTCATCCGCCGCCTGACCGACCCCGAGCATCCGATCGACATGCTCGTGAACAACGCCGGCTTCGGCCTGCCGCTCCAGTTCGAGCGCAACGACATCGAAGACGAGGTGCGCCACCTCGAGCTGCACGTCGAGGTGCCGATGCGTCTCACGCACGCGGCGCTCGGCCCGATGCTGCAGCGGGGGAGCGGCCGCATCATCAACGTCGCCTCGGTCGCGGGCTTCATCCCGCGTGCGACATACGGGGCGTGCAAGAGCTGGCTCATCAACTTCAGTCAGTGGGCCAACGGCAAGTATTCCGGCAGGGGCGTGAGCGTCACCGCCGTCTGCCCCGGCTACACCCACACCAACTTCCACGAGCGGATGGGGCTCGCCCCCGGTGACGAAGGCGTTCCGTCGTGGATGTGGCTGGACGCCCGCGACGTCGTCGCCGAGGCGCTGCACGATGTCGCCCGCGGCAAGGGCGTCTCGATCCCCTCTCTCCGGTACAAGGCACTGGTCGCCCTGACCCGACTGGTCCCGCCGCGTCTCGCGTCGGCCGTGGGCGAACGCGGCCGCTGAGCCCCGCGCGCCGAGCCGCACGGCGCCGGCCCGTCAGTCGTCGGACGGCCTCGTCCTGAACCGACTCGTCCGTCCCATCAGGCGCATCCCGCCCCACCCGTCCTACGACCGAGGGCCGCCGGCTCCTCACCAGCGCCGCGAGCACCCGCCCTCTCCACCGACCGTGTCGGTCGACGGCGCCGGGTCGCGGCATCCGCCCAGCATGGGCCTGTGCAACCGGACGCGATCTCGAGGCGGCTCGAGCTCCTGGGCGGTGTCGCCAGGGCGCAATCCCTGATGCGAGTCGGCGCGACGCGTGAGGACCTCCGCCGTGCATGCCGCCGCGGTGCGGTGCTGAGGATCCGGGAGGGCGTGTACAGCGCCCCCACGGCACCGCAGGGCGTGCAGCTCGCCGCGCTCCACGGAGGCGAACTCGCCTGCGCCTCGGCGTTGAGGCGGTACGGCGTCTGGATTCTCGAGGATGAGCGGCGCACTCACGTGTGGCTCGGGGCGAAGGGCCGTGCGCATCCGCACCACTCCTGCGCGTGCGTCGTGCACCGGGATGCCGGTCGCTCGGCATTCGGCATGGTGTCGGTGCCGC
>DASUQB010000393.1:0-4116 GCA_036280835.1 Microbacterium sp.
GGTGAGCGCGTCCTGGAACCATGGGTGCTGGTCGCTCGTGTGGTTGGGGACGAGATCCAGCAGCACGCGGATCCCGCGCTTGCCGGCCTCCGCGATCAGCTCGTCGAGGTCCTCGAGCGTGCCGAGGTCGGGGTGCACCGCGGTGTAGTCGCTGACGTCGTACCCCCAGTCCTCGTTGGGCGACGGGAACGTCGGGTTGAGCCAGATGCCGTCGACCCCGAGCCTCTCGAGGTGGTCGAGGCGCCGGGTGATGCCCTGCAGGTCGCCGATCCCGTCCCCGTCGGAGTCGGCGAACGAGCGCGGATAGATCTGGTAGAGGACGCCGTCGCGCCACCAACTCCCGGGAGCCATGGCGCGCCAGGATACGCACCCTTCCGTGTGCGGCCCGTTGACACCGTCGCGCGCCGCGTGATTGGATGGAAGCGGTTCCACGAGGGGGAGCTGGAGGGGTGACAACCATCGCGAGGGTCGCGCAGGAGGCAGGTGTTGGCGTGGGCACGGTCTCGCGCGTCATCAACGGGTCTGCATCGGTGAGCGAGGCCACGCGCCAGCGGGTCCTCGACGTCGTTGCCGAGCTCGGCTACGAGCCGAACGCCACCGCCCGCGCCCTCTCCACCGGCCGCACGCGCTCCGTCGGCGTGATCGCCCCCTTCTTCACCCGCCCCTCCGTCATCGAGCGCCTGCGCGGCGTCGCGCCGCTGCTCGCGAACTCCGGCTACCAGCTCGTGCTCTTCGACGTGGAGCGGCCGGAGCAGCGCACGGACGTCTTCCGCTCGGTGATCGGGCGCGTCGACGGCCTGCTCTCGATCTCGCTCGCGCCGGACAAGGCCGAGCTGCGGCGGCTGGCCGCCGCCGGCATCCCGGTCGTGCTCGTCGACCAGGCGCACGACTCGATCCCGACCGTCACCGTCGACGACGTCGAGGGCGGCCGCCTGGCCACCCAGCACCTGCTCGAGCTCGGTCACCGGTGGATCGCGTTCGCGGGCGACACCGTCGACGGCGTCCACGGCGCCTCGGCCAGCTCGCGTCGCTGCCTCGGCTACCAGCGCGCCCTCGACGAGGCCGGCGTGCCCGTGCGGCCCGACCTCGTCAAGCTGCGCCCGCACGGTCGCGAGGCGGCCGGGATCGCATGCGACCTGATCGCGCTCGCGTCGCCGCCGACGGCCGTCTTCGCCGCGTCCGACCTGCAGGCGCTGGCGATGCTCGATGCCCTCGAGGCACTCGGCAAGCGGGTGCCGGACGATCTTTCGGTGGTCGGGTTCGACGACGTCGAACTGGCCCGCTACGCGGGCCTGACCACCGTCGCCCAGCCGCTGGAGGACAGCGGCACAAGGGGAGCCGAACTGCTGCTCTCGGCATTGGAAGGGGAAGATGTGCTCCAGGCGAGGCAGCGGCTGTCCCTCGAGCTCGTGGTGCGGGGTACGACCGCACCGCCGCGCGAGGGTGGACGGGGCCGCGAGGATGACGGCGCCAAGACCGCCACGAATGGCATGATCACGCAGTCTTCACCGACGTAGTACCGAGGAGGATGGAGTGACGAAGCGTCTGATTCTGATGTTGTGCGCTGTGCTGATGTGCGGCGTGTTCATCTCCGCATGCGGCGATGACAGTGATGGCGGAGGCGGCGGCGGTGGTGGCGGCGGTGAGGAGACCGGCGCGACCGAGGGCGCGAAGGTCATCGACCCGAGCCTCGTCGACAACGCCAAGGGCGAGGTGACCTACTGCCAGGGCAAGGACACCTCCGGCAACGCCACCTACATGGTCGAGCAGTTCAACAAGAAGTACGGCCCGGACCTGAAGGCCAAGCTCGTCGAGTTCCCCGCGTCCGCGGATGAGCAGCGCAACCAGTTCATCCAGCGCCAGCAGGCGAAGTCGGGCGACTGCGACGTCTTCTCGGCCGACGTGATCTGGACGGCGGAGTTCGCCTCCCAGAAGTGGCTCTACGACATGACGCCGTACATGGAGGACAAGAAGGCCGAGTACATCGAGGCCCCGGTCGAGACCGTCACCTACGACGGCAAGATCTGGGGCGTCCCGGAGACCAGCGACGCCGGCCTCCTCTACTACAACACCGACAAGGTCGACGAGATCCCGGCCACCTGGCAGGAGGTCTACAAGCAGGCCGCCGCCGAGGGCGGCATCGTCTACCAGGGGGCAGCCTACGAGGGCCTGACCTGCGACTTCCTCGAGCTGTTCTTCGGCGCGGGCGGCGAGGTGCTCTCCGAGGACGGCACGAAGGCGACCATCGCCGAGGGCGACGCCGGAGTGAAGGCCCTCACGCTGATGGCCGACGGCATCAAGAACGGCGCGGCCCCCAAGGCCGTGACCACCTACATGGAGCCGGAGTCCCTGACTGCCTTCCAGACGGGCAAGTACGCGTACATGCGCAACTGGCCGTACGCCTACGCGCTCAACCAGAAGGCCGCCAAGGTCAAGGACAACTTCGACGTCGGCCCGCAGCCGACGTTCGAGGGCGGCGAGAAGGCCGGCATCCTCGGCGGTCACAACAGCGTGATCTCCGTGTACTCCAAGAACCCGGGCGCGGCCCTGAAGCTCATCGAGCACATCGGCTCGCCCGAGATCCAGAAGGCGTACGCGGCGCAGTTCTCGCTGTCGCCGGTGAAGGCCGCCATCTACGACGACAAGGAGGTGCAGAAGGCGATCCCGTTCGCGGACGCCCTGCGCGACGCCATCACGCAGGCGCGTGCCCGGCCGGTCTCGCCGGTCTACCCGCAGATCTCCCAGGCGATCTACAAGAACGTCAACTCGGCGCTCTCGGGTCAGCAGTCGCCGGAGGATGCGATCAAGCAGGCGCAGTCCGACATCGAGAAGGCGCTAGCGACCTTCTAGGCCATGGCTGAAGCCACCGCTCAGACGGGAGCGCCGCAGACGCGGCGCTCCCGGGGCCTCTCCGAGAAGGGGCTGGCGTTCTGGATGGTCTCGCCGTCGATGCTGCTCATCGCACTCGTCGCGGCGTACCCCATCATCTACGCGATCTGGCTGTCTCTGCACGAGTACAGCGTCCGGGTCGCCGGCCTGTCACGCTGGGCCGGCCCCTTCGGACTCGGCAACTACCAGGAGGCGCTCTCGAACTCCGATTTCTGGAGCGCGATGGCGACCACGCTCATCTTCACCGCGGCGAGCGTGTTCCTCGAACTCATCATCGGACTCGCGATGGCCATGGCGATGCACGCCGCGTTCAAGGGCCAGGGGCTCCTGCGCACGGTCGTGCTCGTCCCGTGGGCGGTGCTCACGGTCGTCACCGCGATCATGTGGCGGACGATCTTCGAGTCCCCGCAGGGCTTCGTCAACCAGATCCTCGGCGGCGACACCGTGTGGCTGGGGTCGGAGCCGCAGGCGCTGATCGTGATCATCATCGCCGACGTGTGGAAGACGGCGCCGTTCATGGCGCTGCTCATCCTCGCCGGCCTGCAGGTCATCCCCGGCGACATCTACGAGGCCGCGAAGGTGGACGGGGCGACGGCGTGGCAGCGGTTCCGGAAGATCACGCTGCCGCTGCTCACCCCCGCGATCCTCGTCGCGTTGATTTTCCGCACGCTGGACGCGCTGCGGATCTTCGACCTCCCCTACGTGCTCACCAAGGGGCAGAACGGGACGACCACGCTGTCGTTGATCGCACAGCAGACGTTCGCCGAGAACCGGATCTACGGCCTCGGCGCCGCGTACTCGATCCTCACGTTCATCACCGTGATGATCGTGTCGTTCACCTACATCTGGACCGTGGGTGGCAACATCCGCGGACTGGCGGAGGATTAGGCCATGGCGACCGAGACTGCCGTAGCCGATCGCGCGAAGCCACGCACCAAGGTCAAGCGCGACGTACCCAAGCCGTCAGGCGGGACCCCGTGGTGGATGTGGATCGCCGTCGGGGCGATCGTGATCTTCTGCCTGTTCCCGTTCTACTGGCTGGTCAACCTGTCCCTCAAGACGGGCGCGGACCTCGGCGAGTCGGCCCTGTTCCCGCCCAACCCGACGCTCGCGAACTACGAGTCGATCTTCAACAACGCCGACTTCACGCGATCGTTGCTCAACAGCGCGATCATCTCGCTCACGACCACGGCGCTCGCGCTGCTGGTCGGCTCCTTCTGCGCCTAC
>DASUQB010000394.1:0-3571 GCA_036280835.1 Microbacterium sp.
AGCTCGTTGTTGGCCAGCCAGGTCGGCAGCATCTCCGAGTCGAGGGTGATCAGCGCCGAGATGAAGGGCTTCTGGTCGCCGACCACGACGACCTGCCCGACGATCGGGTTGGCGCGGATGGGATCCTCGAGCGCGGCCGGCGCGACGTTCTTGCCGCCCGCGGTGACGATGATCTCCTTCTTGCGGCCGGTGACCGTCAGGAAGCCTTCGTCGTCGAACGTGCCGATGTCGCCCGTCTTGAACCAGTCGCCGTCGAAGGTCGCGGCCGTGGCCTCGGGATTGCGCCAGTACTCCTTGAAGACGTTGATCCCGCGCACCTCGATCTCGCCGTCATCCGCAAGCCGCACGCCGACGCCCGGGAGCGCCGGGCCCACCGTGCCGATCTTCGACTTCGTCGCGAGGTTCACGGTGGCGGGCGCCGTCGTCTCGGTCAGGCCGTAGCCCTCGAGGATCGTGATGCCGAGGCTGTGGAAGAAGTGGCCGAGGCGGGGGCCGAGCGGCGCAGATCCCGACACGGCGTAGACCACGCGCCCGCCCATCGCGGCCCGGAGCTTGCTGTAGACGAGCCGGTCGAACAGCTTGAACTTCAGCCCCATCAGGAGCGGTACCTTCTTGCCGTCCTGCAGCAGGCGCGAGTGCTCCACGGCCACGTGCGCGGCCGAGCGGAAGATCTTGCCCTTGCCGCCGGCCTCCGCCTTCTGCTCCGACGAGTTGTAGACCTTCTCGAACACGCGCGGCACGGCGAGCAGGAACGTGGGCTTGAACGATCCGAGCGCGGGCAGCAGCTGCTTCGTGTCGGGCTGGTGGCCCGTCTTGACGCCGGCGTGGATGTCGAGGATCGAGATGAAGCGCGCGAAGATGTGCGCCGTCGTGATGAACAGCAGCGTCGACGACCCGGGCACCGTCAGCACCTCGTTGAGGGCCACGGCCGAGTTGCGGCAGAGCTCCACGAAGTTGCTGTGCGTGAGCACGCAGCCCTTGGGGCGGCCGGTCGAGCCGGACGTGTAGATGAGCGTCGCGATGTCGGCGCCGTTGGCGATGTTGCGGCGGCGCTCGACCTCGTCGTCGGCGACATCCTTGCCCTGCTCGGTGAGCGATGCGATCGCGCCCAGGTGCAGCTGCCACACGTCGCGGACGAGAGGCAGGTCGCCGCGCACCTCGTCGAAGCGGGCGAAATGATCGGGGGACTCCAGGATGATCGCGACGGCACCCGAGTCGGACATGTTCCACTGGATCTGCCCAGGGGAGCTCGTCTCGTAGATCGGGACCATCACGGCACCGGCGAAGAACAGGCCGAAGTCGACGAGCGTCCACTCGTAGGTGGTGCGGGCGACGAAGCCCACCTTGTCGCCCGGCTGGATGCCGGCGGCGATGAACCCCTTGGCGAGGCCGACCACCTGACGGTGGAACTCCTTGGCGGTGATGTCCCGCCACCCCGCGCCCTCGGGGACGGCGAAGAGCGCCATGTCCGGCGTCTTCTTGACTCGATCGACCAGCAGGTCGGTCACGTTCGCCTGTGCGTCAGCGGGGACGACGGCGGGGACTTCGAACTGAACCACGGCAGCTCCTTTGGTACCGGAAGTGGGCGGGTATATCTCCCCTTGAAGTCTATGACACCGCCCGCCTCGCCACCTCGGGGTGTGGAGGGTGCCTCGCCGCTAGACTTCAAGGCGCCGCGCGCGCCAGCGCGTCGTGCGGGAGGGATATCGGTGCTCACTGTCGGAATCGACATCGGCGGAACGAAGATCGCCGGAGGTGTGGTCGACGAGCAGGGCGCCGTCATCGCGATGGAGCGGGTGGACACCCCCATCGACGCGCGCGAGCTAGAAGACGCCGTCGTCGCCATGATCGGCCGCCTGCGGTCGGAGCACGATGTGGAGCACGTCGGCGTCGCAGCCGCGGGGTTCATCGACCGCGACCGATCGCTCGTCTATCACGCGCCCAACATCGACTGGCGCAACGAGCCCCTGAAGCAGCGCCTCGAGGCGCGGGTCGGCATCGACGTGACCATCGAGAACGACGCCAACGCGGCCGGCTGGGCCGAGTACCGGTTCGGTGCCGGCCGGGGTGTGCACGACATGGTGATGCTGACCATGGGAACGGGCGTCGGCGGCGCGATCATCGCCAACGGCGCGCTCTACCGCGGCGGCTACGGGGCGGCGGCGGAGCTCGGGCACGTGCGCTTCCAGCGCGGCGGTCTCGCCTGCGGCTGCGGGCAGAACGGCTGCATCGAGATGTACGCGTCGGGTCGCGCCCTGCAGCGGGCCGCGAACGCGGTGGCGGATGCCGGTGGCACCGGCGCCGCGCTCGCCGAGGCCCGCGCCGAGCAGGGGTCCATCTCGGGCGCGGCGATCTCGCAGCTCGTGAAGGCGGGCGACCCGGGCGCGCTGGAGGCTCTGGCGACCGTCGCCTCCGCGCTCGGGGAGACGTGCGGGGGATTCCAGGCGACCATCGACCCCGAGCTCTTCGTGATCGGCGGGGGAGTCGCCCAGCTCGGGGAGGCGCTGCTCGCTCCGATGAGGGCCGCGTACACGGCATCCGTCCCCGCCTACGACCAGCGGCCGCACGCCCAGTTCACCATCGCCCAGCTCGTGAACGACGCCGGTGTGATCGGCGTCGCCGACCTCGCCAGGACGGCGGCGTAGCGATGTTCTACTGGGTGATGAAGTACATCGTGATCGGGCCGATCGTGAAGGCGATCTTCCGGCCGTGGATCGTCGGGCCGCGCAACATCCCCGCCGAAGGCGCCGCCATCCTCGCCAGCAATCACCTGTCGTTCATCGACTCGGTGTTCCTGCCGCTCATGATCGATCGGCCGATGTCGTTCCTGGCCAAGAGCGACTACTTCACCGGCAAGGGACTCAAGGGCTGGGCGACGCGCATCTTCATGAAGGCCAGCGGGCAGCTGCCGATCGACCGCTCGGGCGGCAAGGCATCCGAGGCTTCCCTCAACACGGGGCTCCGCGTGCTCGGCCGCGGCGACCTGCTGGGCATCTACCCCGAGGGCACCCGCAGCCCGGACGGCACCCTGTATCGCGGACGCACCGGCATCGCCCGCATGGCCCTCGAGGCGCACGTGCCGGTCGTGCCCGTGGTCATGGTCGACACCGACTCGGTCATGCCGATCGGCCGCCGGCTCCCGCGCGTCGGGCGCGTGGGCATCGTCATCGGGGAGCCCCTGGACTTCTCGCGCTTCGAGGGCATGGAGGGCGACCGCTACATCCTGCGCTCGGTGACCGACGAGATCATGGTCGCGCTGCAGCAGCTCGGCGAGCAGAAGTACGAGGATGTCTACGCCTCGGCCGTCAAGGACCGCATCTCGCCCCGGGCGTCTGAGTCGAACCGGCGCTCTTGAGGCACGGCCGGCGGGCGGGCCGGGCATGGTCGCGGGCGGCCTGAGGGCACGGTCACACGGCCTGGCCGGCGGCGGCGCCGCGATAAGCTGATCGGATGCTTCAGCAGATGGATGCCGGCCCCCACGAACTGGACGCGTGGCGTTCGCTGCCCATCAAGCAGCAGCCGCAGTGGTCCGATGTCGACGCCGTCGACGCCGTGTCCGCGGAGATCGCGA
>DASUQB010000395.1:0-3595 GCA_036280835.1 Microbacterium sp.
TTCACGCCCGCCTCGGCGCTCGTCTCGCGTGTGTCGTTCGTCGACATCGGTGCGTCCCTGCATTCTCAAGAGTTTATTAAGCGAAAGTTGCTTTCGCTTAGTGAATGTACCCGATAGGCTGAAAGGAGTCAATCCGACGGCATCCCGGCCGCGACGAACGAGGAGAGGAATCGCATGGCGCCCCGCATCCGTCCGCTCAGCCCGGGCGAACTCACGCCCGAGCAGCACTCGCTGTACGGCGCCATCACCGGCGGTCCACGGGCGCAGGGCCCCCAGCACTTCGCCCTGACCTCCGACGACGGCTCGCTGCGCGGTCCGTTCGACATCATGCTGCGCTCCCCCGCGGTCGGCGCCGCGCAGCAGGAGCTCGGCGCCGCGATCCGCTACCGCACCGGGTTCACCGACCGAATGCGCGAGCTCGCGATCCTCCTCGTCGCCGCGCGGTGGGACAGCGCGTTCGAGCGCGAGTCGCACGAGGCGATCGCCCGCGCGCTGGGGTTCGAGCCCGATGAACTCGCCGCGATCCGGGTGCTCGATGTCTCGGCCTTCGCCGGCGACGAGCGCACGGTCGCGGCTGCGGTGGTCGCGCTGCTGGACGGCGATCTGTCGGATGCGGCGTGGGAGGCGGCATCCACCGCCCTCGGCGTCGACGGCGTCTTCGAACTCACCGCACTGGTGGGCTACTACTCGACGCTCGCTCTGCAGCTGCGGGTGTTCCGTGTCGGGTGAATGGTACGGTTTCACTCCATGAAAGCCGATGACACGACGGACACAACCGGCGGCAAGACCGGCAGTCGCTACCGCATCGAGGCCCTCGCGAAGGGACTCGACGTCCTGCGGCTGTTCGACGAGTCGGTGACCTCGCTCAAGCTCCGCGAGATCTGCGACCGCACCGGCATCCCGATGCCGACGGCGTTCCGCGTCGTGGCCACCCTGGAAGAGGGCGGCTATCTCGAGCGGCTGCCCGACGGCAGCATCCGCCCCGGCGTCGCCGTGCTGCTGCTCGGATCCGCCGCCCTGCGCGGGTCGAGCATCGTGCAGCTGAGCGAGCAGCCGCTGCGTCACCTCGCCCAGGAGTCGGGCGAGACGGTGAACCTCGGCGTGCTCGTGGGCGACCAGGTGCTCTACCTCGCCCGGCTGCGCAACTCGGATCTGGTGACCGCGAACATCCAGGTCGGCTCCACGCTGCCGGCGGCCTACACGTCGATGGGCAAGCTGCTGCTCGCATACTTGAGCGAGGCGGAGCTGAAGGCGGCGCTCGCGAACCACGACTTCGGGGCGGATGCCGGACCCAACGCCGCGAAATCGCTCGGCGAGCTGCGCGAGCGGCTGGCCGTGATCCGCGAGCAGGGCTACTCGCTGCAGGACCAGGAGGTCGCCGCCGGGCTGCGTTCGGTATCGGTGCCCGTGTTCGGCCGCGACACCTCCAAGCCCACCGCGGCGATCAACATCGCGGTCGCGTCGTCGCGGCACGACGTCGCGTCGCTGCGCGGACCGCTGCTCACGCGCCTGCAGACGACCGCCGAAGACATCTCGCGGCTGCTGCGCTCGACCTGAGCGGGGCGTGCCTGGCCGGCTCCGCCCGCGGGTCCGGCGTGGCGCGCTCAGGAGACGTGGCGCGATCACAGGGACTTCCGGCCACTCACCGCGCAGATCCCCTGAGAGCGCCACGTCAAGACGCGCTCAACCCGCCGACACCGTCTGCTCGAGCATGACCAGGGTGTGTTCTGCCGCCGGATGCCCGATCTCGTTGAGGTAGCCGTGCATCGCGCCGTGCTCGCGCACCACCCGCACATCGACGCTCGCCGCTGCCAGTTCGGCGGCGAAGGCCTCGCCCGAGGGTCGCAGGCTGTCGAGCTCGGCGTTGACGATCAGCACCTCCGGCAGGCCCGCGAGGTCATGGCCGCCCGCGAAGGCATAGCCGTGGGGGTCGTGGCCGTCGGGGAGGTAATTGCGGTTGATCGCGGCCCGGCTCTCGGGCGTGAACAGCCGCGCCGCCGGAACGGTCCGCAAGAGGTCGGCGGTCTCGTCATTCGGAGCCAGGATGCCGTCGTGAAGTGACGGATACACGAGAGCAAGAACGCGCGGCGCCGTCGAGCCGCGGTCGCGCAGTCGCATCGCCGCACCGGCGGAGAGGTTTGCGCCCGCGCTCGCACCCCCCAGCGACACCCGATCGGGATCCCCGCCGTACGCGCGAGCATTCTCCACAGCCCAGTCGAATGCCGCGACGATCTGAAGCCCGGCGACCGGGAATCGTGCCCGGGGGCCGGCCGCCTCCATTTCTGCGCGCATCTGCTCGGGGGAGGGGGAGCCGACATCGGCGTCGGGCGGGGCGAGTGCCTCCAGGGCGTCCAAGGGGGCGAGGGTGTAGTCGACCGAGACCACCGTGACACCGGCCGCGCTGAGCCGCCGGCCGACCTGGTCGGCCTCGGGCATCTCGAGCGTGCCGAACATGAACGCGCCCCCGTGCAGCCACACCAGCACCGCGCCGTTCGGCTCTGCGGCCGGGTACACACGTACCCGGAACTCGTGACCACCGGCATTCAGTTCGATGTCCTGGGTATCGCTCATGCGTTCACTCCTTGGGTCGTGCGGACGTGGATGCCGGGGCCGACAGTGTCGTCCGCGAGACCGGGCAGGCGCACCACGGCCTGTGCGCCGTCGGGAACGGTCACCTCGACGCTCAGCTCGGAACCCACGAGGTCCCAGCGCACCGACGCGAGCCCGCGCGGGGTCTCGAGGCTCGCCTCGGCCCAGGTCAGCCCCCCGCCGGGCTGAGGCGCGACGAGGATGCGGCGGTAGCCCGGTTCGAGCGGCGCGAGCCCCGCGACAGACCGATGCATCCAGTCCGCCACCGCGCCGAAGGCGTAATGGTTGAACGAGGTCATCTCGCCGGGGTTGATCGCGCCGTCGGGCAGCATCGAGTCCCAGCGCTCCCAGATCGTCGTGGCCCCCATCGTGACCGCGTAGAGCCACGACGGAGCCTCGCGCTGGAGGAGCAGCGCATAGGCGTCGTCGAGGTGGCCGGTCATCGTCAGCGCGTCGTTCACGAACGGCGTGCCGGCGAAGCCGGTGCTGATGCGGTGACCGGCGGCGCGGACCAGCTCGGCCAGGCGATCACCGGCCGCCTGCCGGTCGGCATCCGACAGCAGACCGAACACGATCGCCAGCGCGTAGGCGGTCGCACTGTCGCTCTCGATGCGCCCGTCGCGTGCGTACCGCGTCCGGAAGCCCACGCCGATGCGGTCGCGCAGCGCGGCGAACTCCGCGGCATCCGCTTGCGCGCCCAGCACCGCCGCCGCCTCGGCCATCAGAGTGGCGGTGCGATACGCGCTGGCCGTGGCGACGACTTCGGACGGTGCTTTGGACTTGCCGGGGTCGTCGGCCGGGGCATCCGGATCGAGCCAGTCGCCGAACTGGAACCCGGCGTCCCACACGCCGTCCGGCGCGAGCACTGCGGCGACGCTGCGCGTGTGGGCGGTCATGAGCGGGTACGCGTCGCGAAGCGTCTGCTCGTGGCCGTATGCCTGCCAGAGCGCCCACGGCACCCACACCGCCGCGTCGCCCCAGATCGCGGTCGCGCCGGGCTCGGGAA
>DASUQB010000396.1:0-2332 GCA_036280835.1 Microbacterium sp.
GTGGCGTTCGAGGTGCTCCGGTCGGGCTTCACCGTGCGCGGGGCCGACACGGCCGAGATCGGCGCGATCACCGCGGCGGCCGGCGTCGGCCTCTCCTCCCTGCAGAAGCGCGGTCCGGCCCTCGAGGAGATCTTCCTCGACCTCGTCGACGGCGTGCGCGTGCACGCCAGCGCCGGCGGCCCGGTCGCCCCGGTTCCGGCACTCACGGCCGGCACGATCCCGGATGCGGCGGCCGCGGAACCCGGCACGCAGGCGCTGCGGGACGCGCACACCGAGGACGGCGCCTTCGTGGATGCCGACGCCTTCGTCGAAGGGGACGCCCAGTCCCTCGTCGACCCGGCGGACGTCGCGCCGGCCGACGGCGGCGCGACGGAGCCGGCGGAGCCGCAGGAGCCGGCGGAGCCACAAGAGCCGCGGCAGCGGCCCGATGAGGAGCTCGACGACGGACCCATCGACGTGCCGCCGATGTCGGCCGCGTCATCCGCCGGCTTCGCCGTCGCCAGCACCGGCGTCATCGACGTCATCCCCGCCGGACTCGGGGCCGCCACGGACGACCCCGCCCAGAGGACGGACGCCGCCGAGAGGGCGGACGGCGCCGATGTCGCAGGCGAAGACGCGGCGCCCGCCGAGGACGCCGAGCCCCTCGTGCCGCCGGCAGAGGAGACGACCTGGACCGAGGCGCCCACCGAACACGACGTCGTGGAGCCGCCCGAGGGCGACCGCGTCGAGCGCGTCGCGTCATCCGAAGACGACGAGGACGCACTGCTCGAGGAGGACGAGAACCCCTACATCGACGACGAGAAGCCCGAGCCGGTGGTGCTCGAGTCCGACCACGAGGCCGATCGGTTCTTCTCCTCGTTCGATGAGCACGCCACGGTCACGACGGCGGACGAGCACGACGGCGAGCCCTCCGCGGAAGAGCGGCATCGACCCTCGGACCACGAAGAGCCGTCGGAGCATACCGACCCCGATTCCGAGAGAGGTGACCGGGGATGAGCCTCGCCACAGCGAGCCGATCCGAGCTCACGAAGCAGTTCACCACGTCCATCTGGTGGATCCTGGCCATCGCGCTCGTCGCCTACGTGGCCTTCACCGCATCCGTGCTCACATTCGCCCTGTCGGCCTCCGCCACGGGCGCCCTGCCCGGGGCGGGCGAAGCGCCGCAGGCATCCGAAGAGGGCCTCCCCGCGCTGATCTACAGCACGGCGACGTCCGTGGGCTACGTGTTCCCGCTCCTCATCGGTACCCTCACGGTCACCACCGAGTTCCGGCACAAGACCCTGACCCCGACGTTCCTCGCCGTCCCGCGGCGCGGCCTCGCACTGTCCGCGAAGCTCATCGTCGGGATCGCACTGGGCGCGCTCTACGCGGTGCTCGCGATCGCGGCGTCGGTCGGCCCCGGCGCCGCCATCCTCGCCGGTTTCGGGCTCGACGCCGAGCTCACCTCCAGCGACACGTGGGCCCTCATCGGCCGCATGGCGATCGCCTTCGTGCTGTGGGTGCTCGTCGGGATCGGCGTCGGGACGGTCGTGCGCAACCAGGTCGTCGCCATCGTCGTGGTGCTCGTGTTCACCCAGTTCCTCGAGCCGGTGGGACGGTTCGTCGCGGCGTTCGTCGAGGGGCTCTCGGACTTCACGGCCTACCTGCCCGGCGCCGCCAGCGATGCCCTCGTGGGGGCCAGCGTCTTCACGGCCGGCATGGGCAGCGGCGCCGAGGTGACCGAGCTCGAGTGGTGGGCCGGCGGCCTGGTGCTGCTCGGCTACGCGCTGGTGTTCCTCGTCATCGGGCACTTCACGAGCTGGCGCCGCGACGTCACCTGATCAGGTCGCGGGTGCGGGTCTGGGCGCCTTGCGCGGCCGCGGCTTCTTGGCTGCCGCGGCGGCGAGGTCGACGACATCTGACGCCTCATCGGTGACGTCGAGGCGCAGCGCCTTGACGAGCGCGAGCCCGTGGCGCGTCGTGAGGATGAGGCGCTCGTACTGGTCGTGCCCCTCGAGGTCGATCACGACGCTGGCGCGGTGCCTGCGGACGAGGGCGAAGTCGGTGCCGCCGGCGGACTTCCAGGACCCCATCGCGATCACCCCGCGCAGGTAGGTGCCGGGGCTCGGAACGCCCCGCAGCCACGTCCAGGCGTCGTCCGTGAGCTGCACCTTGGTGATCGTCGACCGCTCAACGACCACATTCCCCTTGCGGAATGACAGCGCGCGCTCGGTCACGGAGAGCACGACCTCGAGCTGCGTCTGATCGAGCAGCAGGGTCACCATGGCTCTAGTCTGCCAGCGAGGCGCCCCGCGAACCCTGGGATTTGCTCACAGAGCGGCAACGATCGCGC
>DASUQB010000397.1:0-2844 GCA_036280835.1 Microbacterium sp.
CGAGATCGAGGTCGCCCACGAGCGGATGGTGCCACCAAGCACGGCGTCCTCGGCCTCGGCCGCCTCGGACGCGGCGAGGAGATCGCCGCCGCCGTCCTGTGGCTCTGCAGCCCCGGCGCCAGCTTCGTCCACGGCGTTGCCCTGCCCGTCGACGGCGGCTACACGGCGCGATGACACGACGCCACGCAATCGTCCTCGCTTTGCGGCCTCGCAATCGTCGTCACGTCAACCGTCGCGAGCCAGGACGTCACTCGTCTATCGCGGCCGCGACCCCCGCGGACAGAGCTGCGCTCGCCCCAGCCACGACCGCGGTGGCTCCCACCGCGCCCGACGGGAGCTCCTGCCGGCCCACGATGGTCCATGCGAGGTCGGTCACGTCGCCGGCGATGCTCGCGACGAGCCACGGGCGCAGCGGCCGGCCCCGGAGGGCGGCGAACGCACCGCCGGCATGCAACACGATCTCTCGAACGCCCAACGCCCGCAATGGCACCTGAACCGGCGCGCGCTCGGCGCCTGGGCCAAGCCACCGGCGCGCAAGCGGTGCCGGCGAGGCGATCAGGCCGGCACCGTAGACGACTCGAAGGCCGAGGACGGCAAGCGCCGCGTTTCGTTTCAGCTTCATGGTCACGCGGGCCTGACTCGCGCTCGCGGCTCCTCGATGAAGCCGCGAAGCATCTGCGAGGCGGTCCCGTCGTAACCGGCTCCCGCATCGTGGGTCGAGCAGGGCGCGCCGGTCACGCGCTGATGGCGAGACCGGCGCCGGTCTCTAGCTGCCGGGCACCAGGACGCGGTCGATCGTGTGGATGACACCGTTGGTGGCCGGGATGTTCACTGCGAACAGCACGAGCCGAGGATCCCGCAGGGTTGGGGTCTCGTCGCGGAGCGTTATGCCGCGCGGCTCGACCGTGCCTCCGTTGGCCATCGTCAAGCTTCGGGAGAGCAGGACCTGCAGCGGCCCGAGCCTCCGGCCCGCGACGACGTGGTAGAGGAGCACGTCCTTGATCGCCGGGACGCCCAGCGCAGCCACCGCAGTGTTCAGCGCGGCCTGCTCGCTCGCGGGTGCGCTGCCCGTGAGGTCGGCCACGAGGCGCGTGAACGCACGGTCGTTGGGAGCGAACACGGTGAAGCGCTGCGACTCGTCGTCCAGGACGGGTGCGAGGCCGGTCGCGGTCACGGCCTGCACGAGCAGGTCGTAGTCGTAGGGATTGGCGTCTGGCGCACCGCCGCCCGACGCCTTGACCGCGACGTCGACGACGGAGCCGGCGGGCGGCCCCGCCCCCCATCCCGGCTTGGCGGCGGCTGGTGGCGCAGCGATCCCGGCGATGACGACCGATGCCGCGATGGCGGTGAAGGCACGGCGCATGGGGCCCCCTCTCAGTGGGCTGGGAATGTCGCGCCGGGTACGGTCCGAGACGGTTCCGGGCTCTGCGGCGTTGGAGATATGGCGCTCTGCCGCTCCCGCGGCCTCGCCGGCCACCCGGTGAACGAGTACGCCTCGGCGCCGGGATCGAGGAACGTGATCTCGAGCGTCCGTTCGCGCAACGCAACTCGGCGCAGCGCGCCCTGCTCGGCGAGAAGCCCATGGAGCCGGGTTGAGTCGTCGTCGCCGCTCATGCCGGAGCGAGGTCGTGCACCGGCTCGTCCTTGGGAGCGACGCCGGGCCGTTCACGGACCCCGACGGGTTCGTATGCGAGCTCGCGACGCGCTAGTTCCGACCTCGCGGGACAGCGCGAACAAGGGAATCCGTCTGGCGGTCTTGGCCTGGAATTCGGCGATGGAAGGAGACGCCGCGATCAGCTTCGGCCACAGCTCGGCGCGGGCGGACCCGTCCAGCTCTTCCGCCAGAACCGTGAACGTCTCGGTGCCGGCCTCGACTTCGATCCTGGGGTTGGCCTTGAGGTTGAAGTACCAGCTTGGGTGGGTTGGAGCTCCTCCATTTGAGGCGACGATCACGATGCGGCCGTCGTCCTGGGGGTTGCAGGCCAAGGGCGTGACGCGCTCAATCCCGGACTTGGCGCCGATGTGGTGGATGAGGATCATCGGCGTGCCCGCCAACGACCCGCTGACGCGGCCCCCGTTCGCCCGGAACTCCGCGATGATCCTGTCGTCGAAGCCGTTGATGCCGTCGGTGGGCGAGTCGGCCGTCGTGCGATTACGCAGCCGCTGCCGCCGCTGAGGCTCGGACACGGTAAGTGAGGTTGACGCGGCCGGATGCCGTGGGCACAGCGTTGACAAGCTCGAGCGCCTGCCGCTGCGCAATCGCTCCCAAGACAGCCGTCCCGGCTCCCACCGCGACAGGGTGCACGATGAGACGAAGCTCATCCAGCAACCCGGAGTTGATGAGGCTCGTGACCAACCCGGGGCCGCCGACCACGTAGACGGCCTTGCCGGCGTGACCCTTCAACGCACGGATCTGGTTGATGTCGCGAACGATCCGGGCCGTCGGCCAGGTCGTGTTGCTGAGCGTCGTCGAAAGCACCAGATGCGGGGTCTCGGCGGCGAGACGCGCGTACGCGACCTCGCGAGCGTAGGGGTCCCTGCCGAGCCAGTCGGACGCTGCGCTGGGGTCGTCGAGGACTGCCGTCCAGAACTGCTCGTAGTCGGGGAACATCCCGCCGCCGAGGACGAAGGTGTCGACTTGCGGCAGCAACTCGAGCCCGTCGGCCCAGGAGTCCACCCAGTCGGCCTCCCCGTCGGGGCCGAGGATGTAGCCGTCGAGCGTGATCTGCATCGCGGCGATGAAGGGTCTCGGTGATGTCGTGGTCATGTCTGCCTTCAGTACGGGATGAATGTGCAACCAATGGTTGCATAAACCGCCACCGGACGCAACCGATGGTTGCGCAT
>DASUQB010000398.1:0-9735 GCA_036280835.1 Microbacterium sp.
GCCTGGCTCGTGTTCATCGCGATCCCGATCCTCGCGGTGCTCATGATCGGCGTGAATCGCTACTACCGCGACGTGGAGCATGAGATCCGCGTCGACGACACGACGCACTTCGGCGCGGAGGGCGACCTCGCGATCGTGCTCGTCAACCGCCTGCAGAAGCCGGTGCTGAAGGCCGTCGACTACGCCCTCGCCGCGAAGCACGACAAGGCGATCGCCGTCCACGTCGCTGTCAGCGAGGAGGAGTCGGCCGCCCTGCAGAGGCAGTGGGCCGAGCACCGGGTGCCGATGAAGCTCGTCATCATCGAGTCGCCGTACCGGTCGTACGCCTCTCCCGTGGCCCGGTTCATCAAGCAGTACCGCGAGAAGTTCGGCTCGTCGGTCGTCACCGTCTACCTGCCCCAGTACATCGTGGGTCACTGGTGGGAGGCGCCGCTGCACAACCGGCGATCGCGGCGCATCGCCCAGCAGCTCATGCTCGTGCACGGGGTGTCGATCACCCTCGTGCCGTGGCTGCTCGACTCGTCGGAGCTGATCTACGGTCGCCGCTCCCGCCCCCTGCCCGGCGACCAGCGCGCCGGGCGACCACCGCTCGAGGTGGACAGGAACGGGCGGCGCGCCACGCGACCCGCCGGGCCGCCCGCACCGGAGCCCGAGAAGGAACCGGTCGCCCTCCGATGACGGGCTCGCACCTGAGACGCGACGGCCTGGATGCCGTGGGCGCCACCGCTCAGGGGCGCGCCGGGTGTTTGATCGAGGAGGTGGACGAGATCGACGACAGGGAGAGCGACCGCGAGCGCGTGCTCGTGGCGCTCAGCGGCGACGCCGGGGGAGAGACGCTGATCCGCCGAGCTGCGCGAATCGTCGAGCGGTCGGGCGGCGCCGCACTGCTCGCGGTGCACGTCTCCAGCCAGGACGCCGAGCGATCGTCGTCGCCGGGCGACCTCGTCGGCCAGCAGGCGCTCGTGGAGTCCCTCGGCGGCACCTACCACCAGGTCATCGGCGAAGACATCCCGCGCGCCGTCGTCGACTTCGCACGGTCGCGCCACGCGACCCAGCTGGTGATCGGCGAGAGCAGGCGGGGTCGCCTGGCGGCGGTCCTTTCCGGGCCCGGAGTCGGCGCGACGGTGCTCCGCGAGTCCGGCGAGATCGATGTGCACCTGGTCGCCCACGCGGCCGCGGGCTCCCGCTCCGCGCTGCCCCGCCTCACCGGCGGCGCCCTCAGCCGGCAGCGGGTGCTGCTGGGGTTCGTCGTCGCCCTGATCGCGGGACCACTCCTCACGTGGCTGCTGTACCTCGGCCGGACCCCCGAGTCGATCACCTCCGAGGTGCTGGCGTTCCAGCTGCTCGTCGTGGTCGTGGCGCTCGTCGGCGGCATCTGGCCGGCCCTCTTCGCGGCGGTGCTCTCGGGCCTGACCCTCGACTTCCTCTTCGTCGCGCCGCAGTTCACCGTCGCGGTCTCCGACCCGCTGCATCTGTGGGCTCTCTTCCTCTACGTCGTGATCGCGCTGCTGGTCAGCTACATCGTCGACAAGGCCGCACGGCGGGCCCGCATCGCCCAGCGCGCCGCGGCCGAGGCGGAGCTGCTCGCGACCGTCGCCGGCAACGTGCTGCGGGGGGAGAGCGCTGTGCCGGCTCTGCTCACGCGGGCGCGAGAGGCGTTCGGGCTGTCCGGTGTGCGCCTCGTCGACGCGGACGGCGACGTGATCGCGACCGACGGCGAACCCGTGCGCGACGGGCGCTTCGTCTCGGTGCCGGTCGCGCGCGACGGATCGACCCGGGCGACGCTGGAACTGCACGGACGGCCGCTGGATGCCTCCGAACGCCGCCTGCTCGATGTCATCGTCGCGCAGCTCGGCGCCGCGATCGAGCGGGCGGAGCTCACCGAGACCGCCCGCGCGGCCGAGGCGCTCGCCGTCGCCGACCAGGTGCGCAGCGCGCTGCTGTCCGCGGTGAGCCACGACGTGCGCAGACCGCTCGCCGCGGCCGTCGCGGCCCTCGGCGGCCTCCGGGCGAGCGGGTCGAACCTCTCCGAGGAGGACCGGGCCGAACTGATCGAGACCGCCGACGAGAGCCTGACCGCCCTGTCGAAGCTCGTCACCGACCTGCTCGATGTCAGCCGCGTGGAAGCCGGGGTGCTGGCCGCGGCGCTGCAGCCGGTGGATGCCGCGGACGTCGTCATCGCCGCCGTCGAGGAGCTCGGGCTCGGCCCCCACTCGGTCGACCTCGCGCTCGCGGCCGACTTCCCCGCGGTCTCCGCCGATCCCGTGCTGCTGCGGCGCGTGCTCGTCAACGTGCTCGCCAACGCCGAGCGCCACGCCCCCGATGGCAGTCTTGTGCAGGTGGCGACGACCATCCGTGGTCGCACGGCCGAACTGCGGATCATCGACCACGGCCCCGGCATCGCTCCCGAGCGCCGTGACGAGATGTTCGCGCCGTTCCAGCGGCTCGGCGATACCGACAACACGACGGGCCTCGGCCTCGGTCTCGCGCTGTCGAAGGGCTTCACCGAGGGGATGGGAGGCACGCTCACTCCCGAAGACACCCCGGGGGGAGGGCTCACCATGGTCATCGCCCTGCCCGTGGCCGAGGAGTGGCCGTGAAGGTCCTGATCGCCGACGACGACCCCCAGCTCGTGCGGGCGCTGCGCATCACCCTCGCCGCGCACGGCTACGAGGTGGTCGCGGCACCGGACGGCGCCGCCGCGATCGCCCTCGCTGCGAAGGAGCACCCCGACATCGTCATGGTGGACCTGGGCATGCCGCGCCTCGACGGGGTGCAGGTGATCGAGGCGCTGCGCGGCTGGACGAGCGCCCCCATCATCGTCGTGTCGGGCCGGTCGGGCTCGGCGGACAAGGTCGAGGCGCTGGACGCCGGAGCCGACGACTTCGTGACCAAGCCGTTCCAGATCGACGAGCTGCTGGCGCGCCTGCGCGCGCTGTCACGCCGTGCCGCGGCATCCATCGACGAACCGGTCGTCTCGTTCGGCGACGTGCGCGTCGACCTCGCGGCGAAGGCGGTCACCCGCGCGGGCGCCCTCGTTCATCTCACCCCGACGGAGTGGCGGATCCTGGAGTTCCTCGCGCGCAACCCGGGTGCGCTCGTCACGCGCCAGGCACTGCTGAAAGACATATGGGGCACCGAGCAGGTCACCGACACCGGCTACCTGCGGCTGTACCTGTCGCAGCTGCGCAAGAAGCTCGAGGCCGACCCCGCGCGTCCCGTTCACCTCCTCACCGAGTCGGGCATGGGCTACCGGCTGGTGCTGGACCCGCTGCGCTCGAGGTGATGGTGCCCGCCCACGGCGAAAGGCGGGCCCACCCTGTCGAGTGCGGCCCGCCCCTCGGCGGCGATGACTGCGGCGCTGCGGCCGGTCAGCTGATCTTTCGCTTGTAGATCGCCATGGCGAAACCGTAGGCGACGACCAGGATGCCGACGCACCAGGCCAGCGCGATCCAGATCTCGTTGCCCACCGGCTGCTGCGCGAACAGGTCCCGGATCGTGTTGACGATCGGTGTGACCGGCTGATTCTCTGCGAACCACGCGACCGGGGCCGGCATGGTGTCGGTCGGCACGAACGCCGAGCTGATGAACGGCAGGAAGATCAGCGGATACGAGAACGCGCTCGCACCGTCCACCGTCTTGGCCGAGAGGCCTGCGATCACCGCGAGCCAGGTCAGCGCGAGGGTGAACAGAACCAGGATGCCGGCGACGGCGAGCCACGCGAGGAAGCTCGCGCCCGTGCGGAATCCCATCAGGAACGCGACGCCGATCACGATCACGATCGAGATCGAGTTCGCGACCAGGGACGTCAGCACGTGGGCCCAGAGCGCGCTCGACCGTGCGATCGGCATGGACTGGAAGCGCTCGAAGATGCCGCCCTGCAGGTCGAGGAAGAGCCGGTAGGCCGTGTAGGCGATGCCCGACGCGATCGTGATGAGCAGGATGCCGGGCAGCATGTAGTCGATGTACGAGTAGCCGCCGGTGTCTATGGCGCCGCCGAAGACGAACACGAACAGCACCATGATGGCGACCGGGGTGACGGCCGTCGTGATGATCGTGTCGGGGCTGCGCATGATGTGCCGCAGCGAGCGACCGGTGAGCACCCCGGTATCGGCGGCGAAGTGCGAGGTCGAGGCCGAGGTCGTCGCAGGGGCGGTGGCGGTTGTCATGATGCGTCCTTCCGGGTCTTCGAGCCGTCAGCGACGGTCTCGGAGCCGGCGATCTCACCCTCGTCGCCGACGATCGCGAGGAAGACCTCCTCCAGCGTGGGCTGCTTCTCGACGTACTCCACCGTGGCGGCGGGCAGCAGTGCCTTGAGCTCCGCGAGGGTGCCGTTCACGATGATCCGGCCGCGGTGAAGGATCGCGATCCGGTCGGCGAGGTGCTCCGCCTCATCGAGGTACTGCGTCGTCAGCAGCACCGTGGTGCCGTTGGCGGCGAGCTCCTGCACGGTCTGCCACACCTCGAGTCGCGCCTGCGGGTCGAGCCCGGTCGTCGGCTCGTCGAGGAAGATGACCGGCGGGCTGCCGATCAGGCTCATCGCGATGTCGAGACGACGCCGCATCCCGCCGGAGTAGGTCGACGCCTTGCGGCCGCCGGCCTCGGTGAGCGAGAAGCGGGCGAGCAGGTCGTCCGCGATCCGGCCGGGGTTCTTCAGGTGTCGCAGCTGGGCCACCAGCACGAGGTTCTCCCGCCCGCTGAGGATCTCGTCGACCGCCGCGAACTGCCCCGTGAGGCTGATCGACTCCCTCACCTTCTGCGGCTCCGAGGCGCTGTCGAATCCGATGACCGTCGCGCTGCCGGCATCCTGCTTGAGCAGGGTCGAGAGGATGCGCACGACCGTCGTCTTGCCGGCTCCGTTCGAGCCGAGCAGGGCGAAGATGCTGCCCGGCGCCACGTCGAAGTCGACGCCGCGCAGCACGTGCAGGTTCTTGTAGGACTTTTCGAGGCCCTTCACCCGGATGGCGGGAGCGGTGACGGTGGTCATCGTCCCTCCTCCTTGCTGAGTCCCCGAATGGTGTCGGTGAGGCGGGCGCGCTCCTTGTCGATCCACCGCTTGCCTGCGTAGGCGGCGGCGAACGCCTCCGCGAACTCCACCGGGTCATTGCCGACGATCTCCTCGACCGGGGTCCCATCGGCCGCCGCACGCTCCCAGAGGTCGGCGAAGTCGTTGAGCATCGTCATCATCATCGCGGGGTCACCGTCGGTGATCCCGCCGTTGTACATGAAGTAGCGCTCGAAGGCCTTGGCGGCCGTGCCGTACGGCTCGGGCAGCGCCGCAACGCGGGCCTTGTACTGCCGATACGCCTTCTTGTCGTCGAGCGATCCTGTAAGGAATTCGACCCACTTGGCGGCCATGTCAGTTCTCTCCTTGCTCTGTGACTGCGGGGTGCTGCTGATCGGCGCCGTCATCCGGGCGGTCGCCGTGGAGCTGTCGGATGCGTTCTGCGAGGAAGCTCCAGGTGCTCCAGAACTCGTCGAGCTGTTCTCGTCCCTGCGCGTTGACGGAATACACCTTCCGCGGCGGCCCCTTCTCAGAGGGGACCTTCTCCACGTCGACGAACCCGCGCTGCTCGATGCGCACGAGCAGGGCGTAGACGGTGCCCTCGGCGAGGTCCGAGAACCCCTCCTCCCGCAGCCGTGTCGTTATCTCGTAGCCGTACGCCGGACGCACGGCCAGGATGGCGAGCACGATGCCCTCGAGAGTGCCCTTCAGCATCTCCGTCATCTGATTTCCCATCACTCACCTCCCATCTACTCTGTGACGATGAGTACCACTAGACAGTAACACTGAGTACCGGTACATAGCAACACCGAATACTGCCGAACACCGGCGTCCCACTTCGGCCGGCATGGCGCGGTCTCAGAGCGGCCTGGGGTGACGACGGCCGCGGGATGGGTACAGCCTCAGGACGCGGAGGGCCCGTCCGCCGGCAGCGCCTCCGGCGCATCGACCTGCTCGAGGGCACGGATCAGCGACTGCGCGTCGTACGGGCCGGTGTGCCGCCGGCCGTTGATGAAGAGCGTCGGCACCGATGTGATGCCCATGGCCTCGGCATCCAGCATGTCATCGCGCACCCGGCCGGTGACTTCGGGGGAGGTGAGGTCGCGCTCGAACTGCTCGACGTCCAGCCCCAGATCACGGGCGAGGCGCACGATGTCGGAGGGGCGCTGGTTCTCCTGGTCGGCGAACAGGCCGCGCTCGAATTCGAAGAACCTGCCCTGCAGCGACGCCGCCTCGGCCGCCTCGGCGCCGGCCAGGGCGTTCGGGTGGTACTGCGTGAGGGGCGCGTGCCGCCAGACGTAGCGCAGCCGGTCCCCGAGCTGGCTGTGCACCTCCTGGATCGACCCGGATGCCTTGAGGCAGAAGCCGCATTGGAAGTCCCCGTACTCGACGATCGTGTACGGGGCGTCATCCGAGCCGAACACGTGATCGCGCTTCGGGTCCACGGGGCGGGCGAGGGTCTGGCCGGGGTCGAAGTCGGTGCGCAGCGCATCGGAGATGCGGAAGATGATCGTCGCGATCACGAAGGCGAGAACGGATGCCGCCAGCACGCCCACGCGCGCTTCGTTCTGGGCATCCGGGTCCTCGATCGCCAGGTCGACGATGAAGAGCGAGATCGTGAAGCCGATGCCGCAGAGCGCCGCACCGCCGGCGATGCGGTCGAGGGTGAGGCCCGGCCCGAACTCGCCCAGCTTGAGCAGCCGGAGCACGGCCGCCGCCCCGAAGACGCCGACGAACTTGCCGACGACGAGGCCGGCCACGATTCCCCACGTCAGCGGTGACACGATCGCACCCCCCAGGATCTCGGGGCTGAGCACGACGCCGGCGTTGGCGAGCGCGAACAGGGGCAGGATGACGTAGGCGACGTACGGCGCGTAGGCGGACTGCAGCCGCTCGTTGATCGAGATCGACTCCCGCAGGCTGTTCGCCGCCGCGCGGGCGTACTCGGTGTTCGGCGACTGGCGGAAGGTGCGGGCGAGGTCGAGGGCGTGCTCCACATCACGGCGATCCGGTCGGTAGACCGGCACGAGCAGGGCGATGGCGACGCCGGCGAGGGTCGGGTGCACGCCGGAGGCGAGGAAGCACAGCCAGACGATGATCGACAGGGTCGCGTAGACCGGTCCGCGCCCTCCGCGCAGGTAGCGGGTGAAGTAGACGCCCGCCAGGCCGACCGCGGCGAGGGCGAGCGGCATCGGGGTGAAGTTCTCGGTGTAGACGAGCGCGATGATCGCGAGCGCGCCGATGTCGTCGACGACCGCGAGCGCGAGCAGGAACACCCGCAGCCGGCCGGGGACGCGTGGGCCGATGAGGGCCAGTGCGCCCACCAGGAACGCGGTGTCGGTGGAGATCACGACGCCCCACGCGTGCTCCTGCCCCGATCCCGCGGCGATCATCACGAAGAGGAGGGCGGGCACCGCGAGTCCCGCGACGGCCGCGATGACCGGCACCATCGCCCGCGACCAGCTCGTGAGCTCGCCGATGGCGAACTCGCGGCGCACCTCGAGGCCGACCGTGAAGAAGAAGATCGCCATGAGCGCGTCGTTGACCAGCGCGTGCAGGGTGAAGTCGAACTGCAGGTCGGCCACCCCGATCGTGAGGTGGGTCTCCCAGAAGGCCTCGTACGACCCGACCGAGGCGTTCGCCCAGACGATCGCCACGAGGGTCGCGAGCAGGAGCAGCAGGGCACCGATGCGGTTCTGGCCCAGCGCGCGGATGCGCTCCGCGATCGATCGGTGGGCGCGCGACCGCGCGTTCGCCTGTTCGGGATCGGGCGACCGTTGGATGATCGTCAGGTTCGACATACGCTCGCATTCTCCTCGCAGGGGAGCGGCCGCGGCAACCGCGGGCGCAACGCCGGCCGCGTGCCGGGGATCGTCCTGGCGTTCGTCGGCCGACGCCTCACGGTGCAGCAACGGCGGTCGTGTCAAGCGCCTTCTCTCGCACGCGCCGCAGGGCGAGGATGGCAGCGATCGAAAGGACCGAGCAATGATGAGCAACGCCCCGCTTCACCACAGCCACTCCGAGGACGCCCGCGCCGACGACGCGCCGCCGACCGACGGCTTCACCGACGAGGTGCGCGAAGACGCGGCCGAGGCGAATTCGGCAACGGAACGAGAAGAGCCGGCGCAGGGCGACCGCTCCGAGACCGACTCCGCGTCGACGGAGGAGGGCTCGCCGACCTAGGCTGACTCCGACCGAGGGAGGGCGGATGGCCGACATCCAGGTGCAGGCCGTGCTCGACGAGCTCGCGGCGCTCGAAGATCCCCGCATGCGCGAGGTGAACGAGCGCCACGGCGATGACCACGGCGTCAACCTCACGAAGCTGCGTGCCGTCGCGAAGGCGCTGAAGACCGATCACGACCTGGCCCTGCGGCTCTGGGCGACGGGCGAAACCCCCGCCCGCCTCGTGGCGCTGCTCATCTGCCGGCCGAAGGAGTTCGGCGCCGACGAGCTCGACCGGATGGTGCGGGAGGCCAGGGCGCCGAAAGTGCAGGACTGGCTCGTCAACTACGTCGTCAAGAAGGGCCCGCACGCCGAGGAGCTGCGTCGCCGCTGGGTGGCGGACGCCGACCCGATCGTGGCGAGCGCCGGATGGGCGCTCACCGCCGACGACGTCGCGAAGCGTCCCGAACTGCTCGATCTGCCCGGACTCCTCGAGACGATCGAGGCGGAGATGAAGCCGGCGCCCGACCGCCTGCAGTGGGAGATGAACTCGACTCTGGCGGCCATCGGCATCCACCATGCTCCCCTTCGCGCACGCGCCATCGACATCGGCGAGCGCCTCGAGGTGCTCAAGGACTACCCCACCCCTCCGGGGTGCACCTCTCCCTTCGCGCCCATCTGGATCGGCGAGATCGTGCGGCGGCAGACCGCCCGGTGACGGGCCCTGCCCCGTTTCTGAGAAATTCCGGCGCAGCGGTCGATCCGGCCGCCGCTCGCTCGTCATGGTGGTGTGGATGCCCACCCCGGGCGTCCGGAACGGAGCAGCTCGTGCCGACCATCAGCGTCTTCCAGAGCGTCACCCTCGACGGTGTCATGCAGGGTCTCGGCCGTCCCGACGAGGACACCAGAGGCGGCTTCGCCCATGGCGGCTGGGGCGACGGCTATCAGGACGAGGTCTCGATGGGCTTCGCGGCGGAGGGGATGAGCGGCGGGGGAGCCCTGCTGTTCGGCCGTCGCACGTACGAGGACCTGCTCGGCTTCTGGTCGGCGGCGCCCTTCGAGAATCCATTCAGCGACGTGCTGATGCAGACGACGAAGTACGTCGTGTCGCGGGATGCCCGCACCCGGCTCGAATACCCGAACAGCGAACTGCTTACGGGGGATGCCGCCACCACCGTCGCGCGGATCGGGGATGGTGCCGCGACGCTGACCATCCTCGGCAGCGGCGAGCTCGTGCGCAGCCTGCACGCCGCGGGATTCATCGATGCGTACATCCTGCAGATCCATCCGATCGTGCTCGGCTCGGGTACGCGGCTGTTCGGCGACGGCGACCGCGTCGACCTGCAGCTCGAGCGGGCCCTGCCCACCACGACCGGCGTGATCATCGCGTCGTACCGCGTCCGCCGGTGACTGGACGAGGGCCGGACACACGGGAAGGATCGATCCATGCGCTACACGCTGCTGCTGCACTACGCCGAGCAGGCCGAGGAGTCGCTCGGGGCCGAAGCCATGGAGGAGGGGATGCGGGCGTTCGCCGCCTACGCCGCCGCCCTTCACGGCGCGGGCGT
>DASUQB010000399.1:0-4534 GCA_036280835.1 Microbacterium sp.
GTACCTCGTGCGCGCCGGCTACATCACGGGCGTGACGCCCGAGAAGGCCGTCAGGAACCTGATCTACGCGCTCGGCAAGGGCGTGCTGAAGATCATGTCGAAGATGGGCATCTCGACGGTCTCGTCCTATGCGGGCGCGCAGGTCTTCGAGGCCGTCGGGCTCTCGGAGGACTTCGTGAAGGCGTACTTCACCGGCACCGAGACGAAGCTCGGCGGCGTCGGCATCGACGTGATCGCCACCGAGAACGCCGCGCGCCACGCCTACGCCTACCCCGAGGACGGCGCGGCACGCGCCCACGAGCGCCTCTGGACCGGCGGGGAGTACCAGTGGCGGCGCGACGGCTCGCCCCACCTCTTCAACCCCGACACCGTCTTCCGGCTCCAGCACGCGACGCGCTCGCGCCGCTACGACATCTTCCGCGAGTACACGAAGCTCGTCGACGACCAGGCACAGGAGCTGAACACCCTCCGTGGGCTGTTCAAGCTGCGCTCCGGCGCGCGCAAGCCGGTGCCGCTGGATGACGTCGAGCCCGTGTCATCCATCGTCAAGCGCTTCTCGACCGGTGCGATGAGCTACGGCTCCATCTCGAAGGAAGCCCACGAGACCCTCGCCATCGCGATGAACTCGATCGGCGCCAAGTCGAACACCGGTGAGGGCGGCGAGGATGTCGACCGCCTCCTCAGCGAGGACCGTCGGAGCGCGATCAAGCAGGTCGCGTCGGGGCGATTCGGTGTGACGAGCCTCTACCTGACGAAGTCCGACGACATCCAGATCAAGCTCGCGCAGGGCGCCAAGCCGGGCGAGGGCGGCCAGCTGCCGCCCACGAAGGTCTACCCGTGGGTGGCGCGGACGCGCCACGCCACCGCCGGCGTGGGACTGATCTCCCCGCCTCCGCACCACGACATCTACTCGATCGAAGACCTCAAGCAGCTGATCTTCGACCTGAAGCGGGCGAACCCCGAGGCGCGCATCCACACCAAGCTCGTCAGCCAGTCGGGCATCGGCGCGGTCGCCGCCGGCGTCGCCAAGGCGCTGAGCGACGTCATCCTCGTCTCCGGCCACGACGGCGGCACGGGCGCGAGCCCGCTCAACTCCCTGAAGCACGCCGGCACCCCGTGGGAGCTCGGCCTGGCAGAGACCCAGCAGACGCTCATGCTCAACGGCATGCGCGACCGCGTCGTGGTGCAGGTCGACGGCCAGCTCAAGACCGGCCGCGACGTCATCATCGGCGCGCTGCTCGGTGCGGAGGAGTTCGGCTTCGCCACGGCGCCCCTCGTCGTCAGCGGCTGCATCATGATGCGCGTGTGCCACCTCGACACGTGCCCCGTGGGCGTCGCGACGCAGAACCCCGTGCTGCGCGAGCGCTTCACGGGCAAGCCCGAGTTCGTCGTGAACTTCATGGAGTTCATCGCCGAAGAGGTGCGCGAATACCTGGCCGAGCTGGGCTTCCGCTCGCTCGACGAGGCCATCGGCCACAACGAGCTGCTCGACATCAACGGCGCGGTGGAGCACTGGAAGGCCTCCGGTCTCGACCTCGCACCGATCCTCGAGGGGCCGAACTTCGCCGAGGAGGAGCCCCGTCGCAACTTCCACGGACAGGACCACGAGCTGGACGAGCACTTCGATGTGCAGCTCATCGAGCGCGCACAGGATGTCATCGCCCACGGCGGCGAGATCGTGATCGACCTGCCGGTGCGCAACACCGCGCGCGCCGTCGGCACGATGCTCGGCAACCGGGTCACGAAGGCGCACGGCGAGAACGGACTGCCGTCGGGATCGATCGTCGTCAACCTCACCGGATCGGCCGGCCAGTCGTTCGGCGCGTTCATGCCGGCCGGCATCACGCTGCGCCTGGAGGGCGACTCGAACGACTACGTCGGCAAGGGCCTCTCCGGCGGGCAGATCGTCGTCCGGCCGCCGCGGCGCGCGAGCTTCGCGGCGTCGGAGAACGTCATCGCCGGCAACGTGATCGGCTACGGAGCGACGCAGGGGACCATGTTCCTGAGCGGCGTCGTGGGGGAGCGCTTCTTCGTCCGCAACTCCGGGGCGACCGCCGTCGTGGAGGGCGTCGGAGATCACGCGCTCGAGTACATGACGGGTGGCCTCGCCGTCATCCTCGGCAGGACCGGGCGCAACCTGGGGGCCGGCATGAGCGGCGGCAGCGCCTACGTGTACAAGCTCGACGAGGCCCTGGTGAACCGGGAGGCCCTCGCCTCCGGCGAGCTCGTGCTGCAGGAGCTCGGCTCCGGCGACGTGGAGATCCTCCGCGACCTGCTCGAGCAGCACGTCGCCGAGACCGACTCGGTGCTCGCGACGTCGATGCTCGCGGACTTCGAGTCCGAATCGCTCAACTTCGTCCGTGTGCTCCCCCGCGACTACGCGGCGGTGCTGGAGACCCGTCAGGCGGCCGTCGCCGAGGGGCTCGACCCCGACGGCGACGTCGTCTGGACCCGAATCCTGGAGGTGACAGGTGGCTGACCCGAAGGGCTTCCTCAAGACCACGGAGCGCGAGCTTCCCGCACGCCGCCCTGTTCCCGTGCGCATCATGGACTGGAAAGAGGTGTACGAGTCCGGAGACTCGGCCACCATCCGACGTCAGGCCGGGCGCTGCATGGACTGCGGCATCCCGTTCTGCCACAAGGGCTGCCCCCTCGGCAACCTGATCCCCGAGTGGAACGACCTGACATGGCGCGGCGAGGGCCGCTCGGCCATCGAGCGACTGCACGCGACGAACAACTTCCCCGAGTTCACCGGACGCCTCTGCCCCGCCCCCTGCGAGAGCTCGTGCGTGCTGGGCATCAACCAGCCCGCCGTGACGATCAAGCAGATCGAGGTCTCGATCGCCGACGAGGCGTTCGGCAACGGCTGGGTCGAGCCGGAGCCGCCCGGGCGCCTGACCGGCAAGACCGTCGCCGTCGTCGGCTCGGGTCCCGCGGGTCTCGCGGCCGCGCAGCAGCTCACCCGCGCGGGGCACACCGTTGCCGTCTACGAGCGCGATGACCGCATCGGCGGGCTCCTCCGCTACGGCATCCCCGACTTCAAGATGGAGAAGAAGCACCTCGAGGCCCGCCTCCGCCAGATGCGCGACGAGGGCACGCGATTCCGCGCCGGCGTCACGATCGGCGAGGACATCTCGTGGAGCGACCTCCGGGGCCGCTACGACGCCGTCGTGATCGCCACCGGATCGACCATCCCGCGCGAGCTGGCGATCCCCGGGCGCGACCTCGCGGGCGTGCACTTCGCGATGGAGTACCTCATCGAGTCGAACAAGGCCGTGGCCGGCGACCAGGTGCCCAACCAGATCAGCGCCGAGGGCAAGCACGTCATCGTCATCGGCGGCGGCGACACCGGGGCCGACTGCATCGGCACGGCGCACCGCCAGGGCGCGCTCAGCGTCACGAACCTGGCGATCGGCATGCAGCCGGCGACATCCCGCCCCGAGCACCAGCCGTGGCCGATGGACCCCACCGTGTTCGAGGTCAGCTCCGCCCACGAAGAGGGCGGGGAGCGGATGTACCTGGCGTCGACGGTCGAGTTCCTCTCCAACGGCGCCGGCGAGGTGCGCTCGCTGCGCGTGGCCGAGACCGAGTACGTCGACGGCCGACGCGTGCCCAAGAGCGGCACCGAGCGCGAGATCCCCGCGGACCTCGTGCTGATCGCGATGGGCTTCACCGGACCGGAGCGCACGGAGCTGGAGGACCAGCTCGGCCCGCAGTTCACGGGGCGCGGCAACGTCGAGCGCGACGACCGCTATGAGACCTCGGTCTCCGGCGTGTTCGTGGCCGGCGACGCGGGTCGCGGCCAGTCGCTGATCGTGTGGGCGATCGCCGAGGGCCGCGCGGCCGCCGCGCACGTCGACGCGTTCCTCATGGGCGAGACGGCGCTGCCCGCGCCGGTGCGCCCCAGCGATGTCGCCATCGGGCTTCAGCCCGCGTAGGCTGGCGACGCCTTTCCGGCCTTCCAGGACTTCCCCGCCTTTCCCCCTCAACCCCAACCGACTCGGAGCACACACGGATGAGACGCGCCAAAATCGTCGCCACACTTGGGCCCGCGACGTCGTCGTACGAGATGGTTCGCGCCATCATCGACGCCGGCGTCGACGTTGCCCGCATGAACCTCAGCCACGGCGACTACTCGGTGCACGAGGCGAACTTCGCCAACGTGCGCCGCGCGGCGGATGACGCGGGCCGGCCCGTCGCCGTGCTCGTCGACCTGCAGGGGCCGAAGATCCGCCTCGGCAAGTTCGAGAACGGTCCCCACGAGCTCGAAGTCGGCGACATCTTCAAGATCACCACGGAAGACATCCTGGGCACCAAGGAGATCGTCTCGACGACCTTCAAGGGGCTGCCGGCCGACGTCAACCCCGGCGACTTCCTGCTGATCGACGACGGCAAGGTGCGCGTCGAGGTCGTCGAGACCGACGGCACCGTCGTCACGACCAAGGTCATCGTCGGCGGTCCGGTCTCGAACAACAAGGGGATCAACCTGCCCGGCGTCGCGGTCAACGTGCCCGTGCTGTCCGAGAAGGATGAG
>DASUQB010000400.1:0-22206 GCA_036280835.1 Microbacterium sp.
CGACGAGGCGGCGATGCCTCCGAGTGCGAACTGCCGCGGCATCGGAGAATTCCCGCCCGGACGCTCAGGACTCGGAGGGCTCCATGGGCAGTTCGGGGCCGTAGTTCCACGACAGGATGGCCGGCTGCTCCCGGTAGAAGGTGAGCACCGACACCGATCCGGCATCCAGCGTGATCTGAGCCCCGAATCGGGGAGCCATGCGCAGGAACACTGCGGTCAGGATGCGCAGGAAATGGCCGTGCGCGACCAGGGCGACATCTCCCTCGGCCATGGCGGGCAGCACTCGGGTGAGCACGCGCGACGCGCGGCCGGCGACCTCCTCCACCGTCTCGCCGGGCGTCTGCCCACTGATGACCCCGTGGGTGAAGGCGGTCCAGTTGTAGCCGAGCTCACGGCGGATGTCGCGTGTCGTGCGCCCCTCGAACCCGCCGTAGTCCCATTCGACGAGGAGGGGATCCACTTCGGCATGCAGGCCGGCGAGCTCGGCGGTGCGCCGCGCGCGCTCGAGGGGGGAGGTCAGGATGAGCGAGAAGTCGTAGCCCGCGACGAGCTTGCCGGCGCCGCGCGCGAGGTTCTCTCCCCGTGCGGTGAGCGGGATGTCGGTGAGGCCGGTGTGCCGGCCATCCTTCGACCACTCCGTCTCACCATGGCGCAGGAGGATCAGCTTTCCCGACGGATTGTCGGGAGCGGGGCGGGCGGGCAGGGGATCGTTGGGGAACACAGTGCAACCGTAGTGTCGAGCGACTCGAAGCGCGGGGCCCTTTCGCGGATGCCCGGCGCATGCCGGGTTCTTGCAGTCAGGCTCACCGTCGGGCGAATCGCCGCCCGCACAGGAACGCGAGCGCAAGCAGGCCGAGCGCTACGACCACGAACCCGATCGCGGTCGTGCGGGACAGGATCACGTGGTCGCCGCCCGGGACGAACGTCGCATCTGCCAGCGGTTGATAAGCGAACCAGCCGAAGGTCACAGGCGTGAGGAGGCCGACGACGGTCGCGACGACGCCCACCACGACGACAGCGCCGGCGACCATCCAGGCAAGGCTCTCGCGTCGGTCCGGGTTCGTCATCCTCCGACCATATCGATGGCAACGCCGCCGGCGGTGAGGCGTATGCGAAGGTGCTGTCGGGACCGGGACTAACTCTTCACATCCTGCAGGCATTGTGGAAGTATCTTCCGAAAGGACTGATCAGGAGGATCGACGATGCCCCTCGCCCGCACACCGAAAGACCGCCAGCGCGACGCGAATCCGCAGTCGCCGGCCCTCGACCGGCGGAGCTTCATCACCCTCGCGGTCGCCGGGGCCGCGGCATCCGCCTTCACCGTCACCATCGGCACGCTCAGCCCGACGCCGGCGCTCGCCTCGGGTCCGGTGTCCGCGGGTGCCGTCGTCGGCGCATCCGCGGTCGCACCCCGCAAGCGGGAACTGCGCGCGATGTGGATCTCGTCTGTCGTCAACATCGACTGGCCCTCGCGCACCGGGCTCAGCGCCACCGACCAGCAGGCCGAGTTCCTGCACTGGCTGGACGTCGCCCAGCAGTTCAACCTCAACGCCGTCTTCGTGCAGGTGCGCCCCACCGCCGACGCGTTCTGGCCGAGCCCGCTGGAGCCGTGGTCGCAGTACCTCACGGGCGTTCAGGGGCGTGACCCGGGGTACGACCCCCTCGCCTTCATCGTCGAGGAGGCGCACCGCCGCAACCTCGAGTTGCACGCCTGGTACAACCCCTACCGCGTCTCGATGGGCGCCGACCCCTCGGCGCTCGTGCCCGAGCATCCCGCCCGCGTGCACCCCGAGTGGATCTGGGCCTACGCGGGCAAGCTCTACTTCGACCCGGGACTGCCCGAAGTGCAGGAGCACATTCAGAGGGCGATCCTGCACTCGGTCGAGCACTACGATCTCGACGGCGTGCACTTCGACGACTACTTCTATCCGTACCCGGTGGCCGGTCAGACGATCCCGGACGCCGCGACGTACGCCGCCCACGGGGCGGGCTTCTCCGACATCGCCGACTGGCGGCGCAACAACGTCGACACCTTCGTGCACTCCGTCTCTCAGCGCATCAAGGCGCTCAAACCGTGGGTGAAGTTCGGCATCAGCCCCTTCGGCATCTGGCGCAACCGCGCGACCGACCCGCTCGGGTCTGAGACGGGCGGCTCGCAGTCGTACGACCTGCAGTTCGCCGACACGCGCAAGTGGGTGCTGGAGGGCTGGCTGGACTACATCAACCCGCAGATCTACTGGCAGTTCGGGCTGGCGGTCGCTGACTACGCGAAGCTCGTGCCCTGGTGGGCCGACGTCGCCGAGACATCCGGCACGCACCTCTACATCGGCGAAGCGCTCTACAAGGTGACGTCGGGTGTGTTCACGGACCCCGCCGAGCTGTCGAAGCACCTGACGTTCGACCGCGAGATCGATGCCACGCGGGCGCCGGTGCACGGCAACGTCTACTTCTCGGCCAAGCACGTGCCGGCCGACCCTCAGGGATCGATGTCGCTGGTGCGCGCCGACCACTACTCGCGGCCGGCGATCGTGCCGGCGATGCCGTGGCTTCCGGCGAGCCCACTGCGCACGCCCGTGCTCGCGAACGCGCTGCATGGCGCCGGCGGGGTGACGGTGCAGTGGTCGGACGCCGCGCCGCCCAGCGCGCGGGCCACCTCGTTCGCTGTCTATCGGGTCGACGGGCGGGTCCACGGGATCGACATCGAGAACGCCACGAACCTCGTCGCCACCCGCCGGGCGGAGCCCGGTGTCGTGCAGCGCTTCGTCGACGCGTCGGCCGAGCCGGGTGCGGTGTACACCTACGCTGTGACCGCCCTCGACCGCGTCTGGAACGAGTCCGCCCCGAGCCGCGTGCGCGTCACAGAATAGGGACCGCAGTCCGCCCGACGGCGCCGTAGGCTTGCGGAATGGGGGACGCCGTGAATCCGCTGCTGCCGGCCGCCTACGACATCGCGTGGACCGTCGCGGCGGTGCTGTCCGCGATGCTGGCGGTCGTCGCGCTCGTCTCGATCACCCGGCACGCGCGGCTGCTGACCTGGACGGCGGCCGTCGTGTGGACCCTGCTCGTCATCCTCGTGCCGGTGATCGGATCACTTGCGTGGCTCTCTGTCGGTCGTCGGGCACGGGCAGAAAGGGCGTCCGTCACCGCCGGGGGGTAGCGGATCCGGGCGGGAAACTCGACGGGTGTGCTGGCGCGCAAGACGCCGGCGGTCGATACTGGCGCCCATGGATCTGCGCGCACCGGGGGAATCTTGGTCCGCCGAGGAGCTGCGGTACCTCGATGAGACCCGCGAGGTCGAGATCGCGGCGGCGCGCGCGCCGGGGCGGCCCGGACGCTGGACCACGATCTGGGTCGTGGTGGCGAACGACGAAGTGTTGGTCCGCACCTGGCGGCGCCGCACCACCGGCTGGTACGGCGGGGCCGTGGCGTCCGGTCGCGCCCGGATCGCGGTGGCCGGCGGCTCGGTCGACGTGGTCGTCGAGATCACGGGAGACGCGGATGTCGGCGCCGTAGACGCGGCGTATCGCGCGAAGTACGGTTCGGCGGGCGCCGAGTCGATGGTCGCGGCAGAGGCCGCGGCATCCACTCTTCGCCTGACTCGCGCGGCCTGACACCGCTCGCATCGTTCACACCCGCGACAGGTCACACGCTCGTGGGAACGTTCCCTTGACGTGCATCGCGGATGCCCGTAGTCTGGCCCGAACCTCGTGGGAACGTTCCCGCGACATGATCGCGACACCGATCGGGTTCCAGGAAACGACACAAGGGAGTGATGTGAAGACACGACGCGGAATTGCCACCGCCTCCATCGTCGGGGCGACGCTGATCGCCGTCACGGCGACCGGCTGCAGCAGCACAGGGGCGGGAGACGGCGCCGATGGCGGCCCGATCACGCTCTCGATCACGACGTTCGGCACCATGGGTGTGGACGCCAACTACGAGAAGTACATGGAGGAGAACCCGAACATCGTCATCGAGGCCACCAACCTCGAGGGCGGCGGCGCGGCCAGGGATGACGCCTACGCGAAGATCGCGGCGAACACCGGACTGAGCGATGTCGTCGCGATCGAGGAGGGCTGGCTCGGCACGATCGAGGAGGTCTCCGACGAGTTCGTCGACCTGCGCGACTACGGCATCGAGGACGTCAAAGACAGCTGGCTCGACTGGAAGTACGAGCAGGGGACCGATTCCGAGGGGCGCGTCATCGGCGCCGGTCTCGACATCGGACCGCAGGGCATCTGCTACCGCGGGGACCTGTTCGCCGCGGCGGGGCTCCCGAGCGAGCGCACAGAAGTCGCCGAGTACCTCGGCGGCGAGGACGCGACGTGGGACCGGTTCTTCGAGGTCGGTCAGGAGTACGTCGCCGCGAGCGGCAAGGCGTTCTGGCACAGCCCGCGCTTCTTCTGGAACTCCTTCGTGAACCAGCAGGAGGAGGGCTACTACAAGAAGGACGGCGAGACCCTGAACATCGAGGGCAACGACGTGCTGAAGGAGCACTTCGGAGAACTCGTCGAGGCCGAGATGTCCGGTCTCGGCGCCGGTCTTCCCGGATGGGATGTGGGTCCCGAGGCCAAGGAGGACAAGTACGCCGTTTACATGTGCCCGAGCTGGATGCTCGGCATCGTGCAGGGCTACTACGACGAGGGAACGACGGACAGCGGCTGGGACTTCGCCGACGTCCTCCCCGGCGGATCGGCCAACTGGGGCGGCGCCTTCCTCGGCGTCTCCGAGTCGTCCGAGCACAAGGAGGAGGCGGCCAAGCTCGCCCTCTGGCTCGCGGCACCCGAGCAGCAGGCGGCGTCGTTCGAGCTCGCGGGCCCGTATCCGAGCACCGTCGAAGGGCAGGAGCTCGTTGCCGGCTCCACCAGCGCGTTCTTCAACGACGCGCCTGTCGGCGAGATCTTCGCGGCGCGATCGGAAGGCGTGATCGCACAGGTGAAGGGCCCCGAGGACTCCAACATCCAGGACAACGTCTTCGGACCGGTCCTCGACCGGGTGAGCCAGGGCGAGATCACCGATGGCGACGAGGCGTGGGACGAGGCCATCACGCTGCTGAACCAGCTCGTCGGTTAGTCCACCCGACCGGTGGGGTGGGCGATCGGAGCCGGCCGCTCACCCCACCCCCACCAGCCCCATCCCATCCCCGCGGTAAATCTCTCGATTGGCAGAGCAATGAGCCTTGACACCGCGGTCCGCCGAGCGCCGACGGGCCTGACCCTCCGACAGAAGCTGAGTCGACTCGACTACGTGGCTTCGCCCTACCTCTACATCGCCCCGTTCTTCATCCTCTTCGCCCTGATCGGGATCTTCCCGGTCGCCTACACCTTCAACGTCTCGCTCTACGACTGGCATCTGCTGAAGGGCCAGGGCGACTTCGTCGGACTGGCGAACTACGTCTCGGTCCTGAACGACCCGTTCTTCTGGAACGCGTTCGGCAACACCATCAGCATCTTCCTGCTCTCGGCGATCCCGCAGCTGCTCATCGCGACGGTCATCGCCGCCGTGCTGGATCAGGCGCTGCGCGGCCGCACCTTCTGGCGGATGAGCGTGCTGCTGCCCTACATCGTGGCCCCTGTCGCGGTCGCGGTCATCTTCGGGCAGATCTTCAACCAGTACCACGGCCCGGTCGCCGGACTGCTCGAGGCCTTCGGGCTCGACCCCATCCGGTGGACCTTCGACGTCTTCCCCTCTCACGTCGCGATCGCGACGATGGTGAACTGGCGCTGGACCGGGTACAACGCCCTCATCCTCCTCGCCGCCATGCAGTCCATCCCGCGCGATCTCTACGAGTCGGCCGCGCTCGACGGTGCCACCAAAGCCCGCCGGTTCTGGTCGATCACCATCCCGATGATCCGTCCGAGCATGATCTTCGTCGTGATCACGTCCACGATCGGCGGACTCCAGATCTTCACCGAACCCAGGCTGTTCGACCCGCGCACGTACGGCGGCGGAGATAAGCAGTTCCAGACCATCGTGCTGTACCTGTACGAGCTGGCGTTCCCGCGGCGCGACTTCGGCACGGCATCCGCCACCGCCTGGATCCTCTTCCTCATCATCATCCTGGCCGGCGTGCTCAACCTCCTGATCACAAGGGCGATCCGCAACAGCGTCGACCGGCCGGTGCGGCAGCCGCGGCTGGCAGCAACCACGAAGCGAGGCAGAGCATGACCGCCGTCATCGAACGCAGCCGCCCGACGACGACCGAGGCGTACGCAGGGGCCGGACCCAGGAAGCCCAGGAACCACGAGGGTCCTGGCGTCCTGACGTACTCGATCCTGATCGCGTTCTTCCTCGTCTCGGCGGTCCCGCTGTGGTGGTCGTTCGTCATCGCGAGCCGGCAGTCCTCGGACACCAACCTGGTGCCGCCCGCGGTGCTGCCCGGCCCGAACTTCCTCGAGAACGCCATCAAGGTCTTCGAAACCGCGCCGTTCGTCGAAGCGCTGATCAACAGCGTCATCATCTCGACGGCGATCACGGTCTCGGTCGTCTTCTTCTCGACGCTCGCCGGGTACTCCTTCGCGAAGCTGCGCTTCCGGGCGAGCAACGCGCTGCTGCTCGCGGTCATCGCCACCATGGCGATCCCCACTCAGCTGGGGATCATCCCGCTGTTCATGCTGATGGGGGAATGGGAGTGGGTCGGCACCCTCCAGTCGGTCATCGTTCCCGGCCTGGTGACGGCCTTCGGGGTCTTCTTCATGCGGCAGTACCTCGTCGACGTCATCCCCGATGAGCTCATCGAAGCGGCCCGAGTCGACGGCGCCTCGATGTGGGGAACGTTCTGGCACGTGGCGATGCCGGCGGCGCGACCGGCGATGGCGGTGCTCGCGCTCTTCACCTTCATGGCGGCGTGGACCGACTATCTGTGGCCGTCGCTCGTGCTCGGGCCGCGCAATCCCAGCGTTCAGACGGCCCTCGCGACCCTCAGCGCCAGCGGCGGTCAGACGCCCGACAACTCCCTCGTCCTCGCGGGTGCCGTGCTCTCGGTCATCCCGCTTCTCATCCTCTTCTTCGTCGCCGGCAAGCAGCTCGTGGCGGGGATCATGCAAGGAGCAGTGAAAGGCTAGATGACCACCATCGACACCCCGGCGGCCGCCGCACGCGCACGCCCGGACTACCGCGACGTCGGACTCGTCTTCGAACCCTCCTTCGTGATCGGATCGGCCACGGCCGCGTACCAGATCGAGGGCGCTGTGGATGCCGATGGCCGCGGCCCATCGATCTGGGACACGTTCTCGGCGAGACCCGGTGCCATCACGAACGGCGACACCGGGGCGGTGGCGGACGACCACTACAACCGCCTCGACGCGGACCTGGACCTGATGGCCTCACTGGGGCTGGAGGCGTACCGCTTCTCGATCTCGTGGCCGCGCATCCAGGCGAACGGCGAGGGGCCGGCGAACGAGCTCGGCCTGGCCTTCTACTCGCGGCTGGTCGACGGGCTGCTCGCCCGCGGCATCCGCCCCATCGCCACGCTCTACCACTGGGATCTTCCGCAGGCCCTCGAGGACCAGGGCGGCTGGACCGACCGGCAGACCGCGTATCGATTCGCAGAGTATGCGCGCATCGTCGGCACGGCCCTGGGCGACCGGGTGGCCGTCTGGACCACCCTCAACGAACCGTGGTGCAGCGCGTTCCTCGGCTACGGGTCGGGCGCGCACGCTCCCGGGCGCACGGATCCCGAGGCGGCGCTGCGCGCCGTGCACCACCTGAACCTGGCGCACGGGCTCGCCATGGCCGCGCTGCGCTCGACCGTGCGAGCGGATGCCGAGTTCTCCGTGACTCTGAACTTCCACGTGCTGCGCGGGGAGGATGCCTCGTCGCCCGAGGCGCGGCGCCGGATCGACGCGCTCGCCAATCGCTCCTTCACCGGGCCCATGCTCCACGGCTCGTACCCGGTGGATCTCCTGCGCGACACCGCCGGCATCACAGACTGGTCGTTCGTGCTGCCCGGTGACGCCGAGATCATCCATCAGCCTCTCGACTTCCTCGGAGTGAACTACTACTCGACCGCGACGGTGAGGATGTGGGACGGCGTCTCCGATCGGCAGCGCGCCGACGGACACAAGGATGTCGGCGGCTCGCCATGGCCCGGCAGCGAGCACGTCGAGTTCCTCGTGCAGGATCCGCCGTACACGGCGATGGGGTGGAACATCGCGCCCGATGGGCTCGAGGAGCTGCTGCTGGCTCTCGCCGAGGAGTTCCCCGGACTGCCGCTGATGATCACCGAGAACGGCGCGGCCTTCGCCGATGAGGTCGTCGACGGCCGCGTGCAGGACGTGGAGCGCCTCGACTATCTGCGTCGCCACTTCACCGCCGCGCACCGGGCGATCGCGCAGGGCGTCGACCTGCGGGGATACCTGGTCTGGTCGCTGCTCGACAACTTCGAGTGGGGCTACGGCTACAGCAAGCGGTTCGGCATTGTGCACGTGGACTACGACACCCAGGAGCGCACGGTGAAGGACAGCGGGCACTGGCTCGCCCGATTGATCGGCGGTCGCAGCATCCCGGGATAATGGGCTGTGCGCGTCGAGTGGAGCGCCGGATCGGAGTGAAGGGCGACATGAGCACCCAGGCCGATGGCGACGGTGCACCGCCGAACCTGTTCGCGGTGGCAGCGCTGGCCGGGGTGTCGAAGTCGACGGTCTCGCGGGTCATCACCGGCTCGCCCCACGTGACGAAGGAATCCGTCGCGGCGGTCGAGGCCGCGATCGCCGAGCTCAACTACGTGCCCAATCGCGCGGCGAGAAGCCTGGTGCAGCGCAAGAGCCACATGATCGCCATGGTGATCCCCGAGCGCACCGCCGACTTCTTCGCCGACCCGTACTTCGCCGAGGTCATCCAGGGTGCCGCCCTGCATGCCTCGTCGACCGGCTACACCCTGACGCTGCTGATCGAGTCCGAGGCGAACCCCGAGAAGACTCGGCAGTTCCTGACGGGCGGCAACGTCGACGGCGCGCTCGTGCTCTCGCACCACACCGGCACGCAGACGTACGCGGAGGTGTCGCCCTCCCTTCCCATCGTCTTCGGGGTGCGCCCCATGCAGCCGACTTCGCCCGCGGTGCACGTCGTCGACGTGGACAACGTCGAGGTCGGCTACCGCGCGACCCGCGTGCTGATCGACGCCGGACGCCGGCGGATCGGCACCATCGCGGGACCGCTCGACACCGCGGCCGGCATCGACCGGCTCGAGGGGTTCCACCGCGCGGTGGCGGAGGCCGGGATGGCCCCCGATCTCGTCGAGCAGGGTGATTTCACCCCGGGCAGCGGAGCTGCGGCCATGCGTCGCCTCCTCGATCGTGATCCGACGATCGACGGGGTCTTCGCGGCATCCGCGCAGATGGCTTCGGGGGCATCCACCCATCTTCGGGAGCGGGGCGTACCGGTTCCGCAGGCGGTGGCGCTGACATCCGCGGACGACAACTTCTTCGCCGCCAGCGAATCGATCACGACCATGGATCTGCACACCGCAGAGAAGGGCGCCGTGATGGTCGACACCCTCCTCGCCCTGGTCAAGGGTCGAGACGTGCCGCTGATCACCACGATCGACTGCGACCTGGTCGAGCGCTCCTCAGTCTGAGCCGCCTACGGCGTGGAGTCGCCGAGGTACGACTTCCAGGACTCGGAGCTCCAGCTCGGCAGGAACGGTATGCGGGCCATTCTGCGTGAGTAGCTGGGGTGCACGGGCGCGCCGGCGGGCGAGGCGGGGCGCGAGTCATGCTGCGTCGCGGGCTTCCTCGGACCCCCGAGAGCGAGCGGCGTCCAGGCCACGACGCAGCCTCGGTCGTCTCGGAAGTGGCCGCGCTCGAGCCAGCCCACGTGCATTCCGGCGAGGGAGTAGACCCCTCCGGCGCGCACCCACCCGATCACTCGGCCGCTCGGCGAGTACAGGCGGTCGGCCTCGGCCCACCCCGACACCGAGCCCGCCGGGTCAAAGATCGCGGCGAGGACCATGCGTGAGCCACATGCTGTCGAATCGGCGCCGCGCCGTGGAGGGGGGCCGACCCGCGGTCACTTGTTCTTGACGCGGGTCACCGCGTCGGTGTTCGCGACGCGGTTGTTCGCGGCCTTCTTGTCCGCCTTCGCGGTGCGCTTCTCTTTGAGCGTCTTGGCCGGTGCGGTCTTGCCGCCTTCTTTGCGTGTGGACTTCTCACCCATGGGTCGTGCTCCTCTGAGAGCCTCGGTGACCCTGTAGGGCTGAGGCTACATGCACCGGGCGCCGTCCACCCACCACCGCCTCAGCGGGGGCCATGAGGAGGCAGCCGAGTCCGGCGAGCGCCGCAGAGCGAGGATGATGGACTCCGTCGGCATCAGCCGGCGCCGGCGGGGCACATCCCAGGGAACGAGAGCCATCCATGATCGCCCGATTCGAGGAGCTCGACTGGCAGCAGACGCGGATGGGGGAGCTCACCCTCCGCCGCCGCGCGGACCCGGCGACGGGGGAGCTGATCTACGAGGTGAAGCTCAAGGACGAGTACCTGATGTCGAGCCTCTTCACGGTGGCCGAGGAGGAGCTCGCCACGCTGGGCCTGGCAGCTGCGGACGGCGATGACCTCGCGGTGCTCGTCGGCGGGCTGGGGCTCGGCTACACGGCCGCGACGGCGCTGCACGATGATCGTGTGCGAAGACTGGTCGTGATCGACGCGCTCCCCGCGGTGATCGGCTGGCACGAGCGCGAACTGCTCCCGGTCTCCCCGCAGCTGGTGAACGACCCCAGGACGACCCTCGTGCACGACGACTTCTTCGCCGTGGTGCGCGCGGCGCCGGAACCGCAGGCGGTGTACGACGTCATCCTTCTCGATGTGGATCACTCGCCGCGCCACACTCTGGATCCGAGCCACGCCGACCTCTACACCGCGGCCGGCCTCGAATCGCTTTCGCGGCACCTCGCCGAGGGGGGAGTCTTCGCCCTGTGGTCGGACGATCCGCCCGATGCCGAGTTCATGGCGACGCTCTCCTCCGTCTTCGGCAACGGCATGGCCCACGTCGTGGAGTTCGAGAACCGCCTCACGGGGGGCACCTCGTCGAACACCGTCTACGTGGCGACGCGGGGCTAGGCGGCATTTCCCTCCCGCCGTGGCCGTGAGGATCAGCGGACGAGGCGCACCGTGTAGCCGCCGCCCGGCTCTCCCTCGCGCCCGAACTGCGCGAAGTGCAGATCGAGCTGTTCGAACTCGAGCTGCTCCAGCACGCGGCCGGGGTCATCGGTGTCGAAGCGCCGGATGAAGGCGCCCTCGAGGGATTCGTCCGGGTCCCAGTCGAAGACGCCGTCGCCGATCTCGACGAGAACACGCGCCATCTCTCCCGGTCGACCGTTCACGCGATCGAACCGCTCGGCCGGGACGACGGCGAGCCGGTCGCCCCACGACGATGCGGCGAACAGGGGGAAGAACTCCACCTCGTCCCCGCGCCGCCCCTCGGCGAAGATCTCGAGGTACGCGCCTTCGGCCACCTGCCCGCCGAGAATGCCGAGGATGGGGAGCAGGCTCGCGCCCGGCCCCAGGATGTCGAGGTTCCGCTGTCCCACGTGCCGGTGCGCGTTGGCGTCGAGGACCCCCGACCACGGGTCGGCGATGCAGGTGGCCGCCGCGAGTAGGCACTCGTGGCCCGTCAGCGCCGGGTCGATGGCCCAGGGCGGCATCAGCTCCACGAGCCGGTGGGCTCCGGGCGCCGTGCGTGCCGCGAGGTCGACGAATGCGCCGCCGATGATCTCCGGCGTGTACGAGGCGTCGTCCACGCCACCCTCGACGAAGTAGCCGGGGGCAACGTGCCAGGCGCGCACGAGCACCCCGGCCGCAGGCAGCAGGCCGAGGTTCCACACGTGCACGAAGACGCGATACGTGCTCCCCGCGGTCGGCGACACCACCGACTGCGAGGGATCGAAGTCGCCCGGGATCGAGGCATCCATCAAATGGATGTCCGGGCTGATCCATGTCGGCGTCGGCGGCCACACGGGGCGCTGGCCCCGGTCGCCGGGCGCGAAGGCGCGGATGAGGAGGTAGGGGAGCACGTCCTCGCGGTTCGGGCGGCGCTCGCGCCCGAACTCCTGCAGCCAGGCGAGGCCCTCTTCCGCTTCGCCCGATCCGCCTTCCCAACCTGGATCCTCACGGGTGGGATCCTCGAAGCGCGGATTCGCGCCGATCGTCTCGCCCGTGTCGGCGCCGCGCTGCTCGGCGTCCTCTTCCGGAGAGAGCTCCTCGTGCCGCTCCTTGCGGGGCCTCCCCCTGCGGGGTCCCTCGCGTCGGCGACGACCGCCCGCGCGCCCGCCTCCGCCGGGCTCGCCGTCAGCCATTCGGTCGCTCCTGTCTCGACCACCCGCGCTCGCTCGGCCAGCGGATGTCCACGGGCATCTTCGCGGGACTGCCGCACGTCAGGATGCGGCGGACGGGGAGCCGGCGGGGCAGAGCGCCGACGTACCGGGTCTCCAGCATCCCGTTCTCGTCGTACCACTCACCCGGGTCGGGGTCGGTGCCGGGCGGGAGGTCCGGGTTGTTGTCCTTCGCCCCGATGAACTGCGGCGGGGTGCACGGCCGCGGGAAGGCGAAGACATCGCGGTCCGGCCAGTTCGGCGAGCGCATCCAGGGCGGTTCGGGGTGGTGCCGCACCCAGTCCCACGTGAGCCACGCATAGCCGCGGTCGGCATCGAGGTTGAAGTCCGGCAGCGGCGATCTGCGCGCGCCTCGGTTCTTGGCCTCCTGGAACCGCGCCGCGATGTACACGCCGTAGTCGATCGGCCCGCCCATGTGCTGATCGAGGTGCAGGTGATCGTGGCACGCCTCGGCGGTGTCGGCATCGGTGAGCGCCGCCTCGAAGGCGGCGAGGGCGCCCGGATGCCCCGGAAGGCTCGACAGCAGCGCCGTGGACGTGTCGCCGACCACGAACGGCCCGACGTGCGCCGGCCGCTCCTCCCGGCGCACCCGGCGTCCGCCGGGCGTTCGCAGCGGATAGTTCCACGGCTTCAGCCATTCGCTGGGGACGAACTCGTCGGTGTCGTCCTTGTAGTGGAGGGGGCCCGTGAGCCCGAACACGTTCGGCAGGTCGACCGAGTCGAGGGACGAGGAGGAGTCCCTCACGATGTTGCGCGGGTACCCGCCATCCAGCCCGAATTCGGAGGACGGGCTCGGCCGACCGGAGGGCTCGGTGACCTGGAGCGCGGGCGGCGGGGCGAAGCCGCCGGGGGAGTCGAGGTCGGCGATGAAGGAATCGGCCTGGCCGGCCTTGCGGCCCATCGTGGTGAGGCCCAGATCGACCTCGTCGCGATTGGGCACGAGGAAGCCGCTCATGATGAGCGTGCGCCGGGTCATGAGGTAGAGGTCCCAGGCGGGGACGACGAAGGCGTAGTACAGCACCATCCGCAGGGGGAAGGTGGCGATGTCGACGATGAGCCCGGGCAGGACCGTCGCGATCCAGATGGCGACCTGGGCGAGGTAGACGGCCCAGGCGAAGATCGCCAGCAGAAGGTCGAGGATGTTGAAGTCGGAGTCGTCGAGGTCGGCACCGCGGCTGGGGTCGTCGGAGACGCCGTAATCGCCGCCCGGCGGCTGGGGGAACGAGTGGTCGTTGATCACCGGCGGCGGGCTGGGCGCGTAGGGGCTCAGGCCGTCGGAGCCGCTCATCTTCAGATAGGCGTAGACGATCGACCACATCTCGTCGAAGGCCGCGTCATTCGGTCGCCCGTCGGGCAGCCCGTCCGGGCCCAGGGCCGAGAACGCGGGATCCTGCGCGAGGATCTTGGGTCCCTGGTCGCCGTACGCGCCGCTCATGGCGACGCGGATGGCCTCGGAGAGGTGACGCGGGAAGGGCTCGCTCCCCAGGTCGAAGTGCTCGTCCCGCTCGCCGGATTCGGCGGCCGAGTGCCCGGTGGGGTACGCCGGCAGACCCTGCGTGAAGTCGTAGGCGGGAGCGTCCGATCGTCCCGGATAGCCCGCGCGGTTCGACCGCAGCGCCACGCGGAAGTGGAGGGCGCTCACCCCGTAGTCGCCGTACCAGGCGCCGGAGTGGTCGGCACCGTAGTTCTGGCCGTCCATGTGGTTCTCGATCAGATGGTGGCGCTGCCAGTGGTCGCGGTACGGGCCGCCGCACTTCGCGTTCGTGAACGGGTGGCCGGCGACGTCGGTCGCGCAGTGCGACATCCATCCCACGGCGAAGGCGAGCTGCGCTTCGGCGTCGTCGCGCTGCGGCGAGCCGGGCGCGGATGCCTCGAGCGAGTCGATCGCGTTGGAGTACAGCAGGTACGGCACGCGGTACGTGCCGCGGTAGTGGAACATGTCGCTCCAGTAGAAGGCGGACTCGCCGAATCCCTGGGGCACACCCGACGTGAGGATGCCGAACCAGTCGCCCATCTCGGCGAGCAGTCCCTTCAGCGCGGTGACGACCGCCGCCGCGAGGTTGTCGAGCGCCTGCCCGAGCATGTTCAGCACGCCGCCGTCGATCTGCGCGATGATCCCTGACATGTTGTCGGAGATCGGTCCGACCCACTTGTTCCACTTGGCGATGAAGTTGGCATCCAGTTCGCGCCACACATCCAGTGCCCACTGCACGACGTGACGGATGACGGTGCCGCGCTCCTGCGAGAAGTCCGGGAGCATGAAGAAGAGGTCGGGACCGAGGGCGCCGATCTCCAGATAGTTGCGCCACTTGTGGCACAGGTCGCCGAGCTCCGCGAACTCGCCGGGGTCGATCCCCACGCCGACCGGCAGCTGCCGGGCCCTCATGCGCTCCGCGGTGCGGGCGGCCGCCTCCATGTGCACATACCAGCCGGGCATACGCATTCCTGCCTTCGAGGGGAGACTGCAGCGAGGAAGAGGGAGTGATGCGTGCGTCATCCTCCTCCGGGCGCACAGGGAAATCAATGGGGGCGGTGCGCGGGGGACGGATGCCGCCGGGAGCGCCGGCGCGATCCGCCGGGCTCAGCTCTTCTTCAGTTCCTCGGCGAGCATGACGATGATGCCGCTCGGGCCGCGCACATAGGTCAGCTTGTAGACGTCCTGGTAGTTCGCCACGCCGCGCAGGGGCAGGCAGCCGTGCTTTGCGGCGATCGCGAGCGCCTCGTCGATGTCGTCGACCGAGAAGGCCACGCGGTGCATGCCGATCTCGTTCGGACGGGTGGGTTCCGTCTCGACCGCCTCGGGATGGATGTACTCGAAGAGCTCGAGGCGACCGTGGCCGTCCGGTGTCTGCAGCATCGCGATCTTCGCGTGATTGCCGTCGAGGCCGACCGCCGTGTCGGTCCATTCGCCGCTGACCGTGTCGCGGCCGATCACGGTGAGGCCCAGGTCGGTGAAGAAGGCGATCGTCTCCTCGAGGTCGCGGACCGCGATGGCCACGTTCTCCAGCTTGATGGGCATGGGTTGCAGGCTACCGAGCCGGCCCCGTCACCTCCAGCCCGTGCCCCGGCCTCGCAGTAGGCGTGAACGGGCATGCTGGGAAGCGGGGTGCTCGGTGCGTGGGCGCCGAGCGGAGGGGAGTCAGCATGACGAGCGAGCCGGCATCGACGGCCGCGCCGGCGCGGCCGGCTCCCCTGTACGCCGCCGGATTCGTCACGGCCGTCGGAGCTTTCAGCGTCGCTGCCGGATTGGGCGCCACGGGTGAGGACATCGGCCTCAGCCTGCTGCGCATCGGCGTGCTGCTGGCGCTGTACGACATCGCCGAGGTGCTGCTGAAGCCGCTGTTCGGAGCGCTGTCGGACCGGATCGGGGCGAAGCCCGTCATCGTGGCCGGCCTGCTCGCGTTCGCCGCGCTGTCGCTGTTCGGGCTCGGCGCGGAGAACGCCGTCATGCTCGCCGTCGCCCGGCTCGGGCAGGGCGCCGCCGCCGCGGCCTTCTCGCCGGCGGCATCCGCCTCTGTGGCCCGGCTCGCGGGTCCCGGCCGTACGGGCCGATTCTTCGGCCGCTACGGCTCGTGGAAGAGCCTGGGATACACGCTCGGTCCGCTTCTCGCCGCGCTGCTGATCGGGGCAGGGGGGATGCCGCTGCTGTTCGCTGTGCTCGCCGGGATGGCAGCCGCGACCGCCGTCTGGGTCGCTGTGGCCCTGCCCTCCATTCCCCCACTGGCCCGCCCGCGCTACACCGTCATCGACCTTGTGAAGCAGACGACCGACCGCCGATTCCTGGTTCCGACGATCGCGCTGGCCACGTCGACCGCCGTGCTCGGAGCGTCGGTCGGATTCCTGCCTGCGCTCGCCGTCGATGAGGGAGCGAACCTCGTCGCGGCCATCGGCATCGCGTCGGTGCTCGCGCTCGCGTCCGCACTCGTGCAGCCCTGGGCCGGGTCGTTCCGCGATCGAAGAACGGTGTCGGACCGCGCCGGCACCGTCGTCGGGCTGGGGTCACTGGCGACCGGCGTGCTCATCGCGGCGGCGCCGTGGGGCCCCGCCGGGCTGTACGCCGCGGCGGTCGCGATCGGCGCGGGCATCGGCGTGGTCACCCCGTACGCCTTCGCCGCACTGGCCGACTCCACGCCTCCCGAGCGCATGGGGCGCACCATGGGATCGGCCGAACTCGGGCGAGAGCTGGGTGACAGCGTCGGGCCGCTCCTCGTCGGCGCGGTGGCGACCGTGGCGACGCTCTCCGCGGGGCTCGCGACGCTCGCGATCGTCGCGGCCGCCGTCGCGGCCGGAGTGGGCATCACGCCGGCGAGTCCCTCGGCTCGACCGGCCCCGGTCGGGACGGAGTGACCACTCACCCGTTCAGCTGCGTGAGCAGCTCGACGTTGTCGGTCGTGCCGCTGTACTCCGCGATGCGCCCGCCGGCCACGCGGTAGATGCCGAACTCGGCGACATTCGCGTGCGTTCGCGTCGGGGCGATGCCGCGGAACGGGGCGAGATGCGTGCCGCTCGCGCGCAGGTGCGCGGCGATGCGATCCTCTTCGATGACGAGCTGGATGCGGCGCCACCGCCAGTCGGGGAACGCGTGGAACAGGTCGGCCAGGTCCGAGATCCACGCGTCCGCGCCTCGCGGGAGGTGCGCTCGCCGCACCGACGGATCGAGGAACGAGCGGATCGCGTCGAGGTCATGGCGGTTGCACGCCTCCAGGTATTCGGCGAACCACTCGCGCATCTCCCACGGCTCCACCCGTTCATTATCCGCGGGCGCGCAGGGCGGCCGACGGATACCGGACGGTCACGGCCCGCCGGTACAGTGGCGCCATGCAGCCTGTCATCGCGGGAACCACCATGCCCATCCTCGAGATCACGCTCGAGCCGGGAGAGTCGATCGTCGCCGAGGGCGGCGACGTCGCCTGGCTGAGTCCGGGCCTCCAGCTGGACACATCGACCGCGCACGGCACGGGCGGGCAGGGCGGGTTCATGAGCGGCCTCAAGCGCGTGCTCGGTGGTGCTCAGCTCTTCCTGACGGAGTACACCGCGCCGAACGGGGGGTTGGTGGCGTTCGCCGCCCAGCTGCCGGGAACCATCCGTCAGGTCACGATCGACCCGGCCGACACGTTCATGATCCAGTCCGGTTCGTACACGGCGAGCACCCCCCAGGTGGAGGTGTCGGTGGCGCTTCAGAAGAAGCTCGGCGCCGGGATCTTCGGCGGTGCGGGCGTCGTCTTCCAGAAGCTGTCCGGGTCGGGGACGGCGTGGGTGCAGCTCGCCGGCGAGATCACCGAGTACGAGCTGAAGGCGGGGGAGTCCCTGCTGATCCACCCCGGGCACCTGGCGATGTACCGCGCCGAGATGCAGCTCGAGTTCGCCACCATCAAGGGCATCAAGAACAAGTTCTTCGGCGACTCGCTCTTCCTCGCAGAGCTGCACGGCCCCGGGCACGTGTGGCTGCAGTCGATGAATCCCGCCAAGCTCGCGGCGGCGATCGAACCCTACCTGCCCGAGCGCACCTCCTCCAGCGGCAGCTAGCCGCACCTGCCTGACACCATTCCTGCATGGCGCCCGAACGCATCCTCGACTCCCTCGAGACGGAGCGCCTCCTGCTTCGGCGCAGCCGCGCCGGCGACGCCGTCGTGTACCGACGGCTGTGGACCGAGCGCGACGAGCGCGTGCCGCCGCACCGACGGCTGGATGTCGATGGCCGGCCCACCGTTGAGGACATCGCCTCCCGGCTCGCCGCCCAGAGCCCGGAGACCCGGCTCGCGCTGCTGGCGGTGGAGCGCAAGGACGCCGGCGACACCATCGGGTACTGCGGGCTGATCGCCGACGGCAGCGGGTCGGCGGATGAGCCGGAGCTGGCGTTCGAGCTGCTGCGGTCGACCCACGGTCAGGGCTACGCCACCGAGGCGGCCGAGGCGGTGCTGGGCTGGGCCGGGCACGCCGGCTACCGGCGCCTGTGGGCCCACGTCTGGGACTGGAATGTCGCCTCGCGTCGGGTGCTGGAGAAGCTCGGGTTCCGCGAGGCGGGCCGGGTCGAGCCGTCCTCGGTGCACGGCCACAGCCTGCTCACCGTGCGAGACCTGTGACGCCTGCACCGAGGAGCGCGATTCTTCCCTCGCCCGGGCTTTGAGGCAAGGGGGTGGCGTCCGCCCGCTGAGCGCGCGAGCGTGGCATCCGGGATCGACTCGCCGAGTCGGCCCGGAAGGGCGGATGATGAGGGCACTCACGTGGCAGGGCAAGCGCAAGGTCAGCGTCGACGAGGTCGAGGACCCGCGCATCGAGTACGACACCGACGCGATCGTGAAGATCACGTCGACGGCGATCTGCGGATCCGATCTGCACCTCTACGAGCTGTTCGGACCCTTCATCGACCCGGGTGACATCCTGGGCCACGAGTCCATGGGCGAAGTCGTCGCCGTCGGCAGCGGGGTCACCCGCCTGACGGTGGGCGACCGCGTCGTGGTGCCGTTCAACATCTCGTGCGGCATCTGCTTCATGTGCACGCGCGGACTGCAGTCGCAGTGCGAGACCACCCAGGTCAAGAAGTACGGCACCGGCGCCGCGCTCTTCGGCTACACCAAGCTCTACGGGCAGATCCCGGGAGGTCAGGCGGAGTACCTGCGGGTGCCGCTGGCCGACTACAACCACATCCCCATCGGCAAGGAGCTGCCCGACCAGCGCTACCTGTTCCTCAGCGACATCCTGCCCACCGCGTGGCAGGGCGTGAAGTACGCGGACGTCCCCGATGGCGGCACCATGGCCGTCATGGGGCTCGGCCCCGTCGGCCAGTTCGCTGCACGTGTCGGCGTGCACCTGGGCTACCGTGTGCTCGCGGTCGACCCGGAGGCCGAGCGCCGGCAGATGGCCGCGCGGCACGGCGTGGAGGTGTTCGACCTCGCCGACGACGTCGTCGACGAGCTCCGCGACCTGACGGATGGGCGCGGCGTCGACTCCGTCGTCGACGCAGTCGGCATGGAGGCGCACGGCAGCACGAGCGTCAAGCTGGCCCAGGACGCCATCGGGGTGCTGCCCGATCCGGCCGCGCGCCTGCTCATGGAGAAGATGGGTCTCGACCGGCTGGCGGCGCTGTACGCCTCGATCGACCTCGTCCGCCGCGGCGGGACGGTCTCCCTGAGCGGCGTCTACGCCGGCGAAGCCGACATCCTCCCGATGAAGACCATGTTCGACAAGCAGGTGACCCTGCGGATGGGGCAGTGCAACGTCAAGCGATGGATGGATGACCTCGTCCCGCTCGTCGAAGACCCCGCCGACCCGTTCGGCGTCATGGACCTCACGACGCACGAGCGGCCGCTCGAGGAGGCGCCCGCGCTCTACGAGATCTTCCAGAAGAAGGAGGACGGCTGCATCAAGGTCGTGCTCAAGCCCTGAACGGACCGCTGACACCGGCAGGCCCCGCCGGGCGTCGGCGGGGCGTAATACGGTGGCCGCGTGGCCACCCTCGACGACCTCCGGCGCACCGCGGACGAACTCCCTGGCAGCGAGGAGCGCGCCACCACCGGCGGAGCGGCGTGGTTCGTGCGCCGCAAGCTCTATGCCTGGGAGTGCCACCCCTGGCCCAGCATCCCCGCGGAGATGCGGGAGATCATCGCGACCGAGCTCGTCGTCGGGGTGAAGGTCGGCGACCGGCTGGAGGCGCTCGCCCTCGTCGACATGGCGCCCGACGTGTTCCTGCGCACGACGACTCCGTGGGGCGAGCCGAAGGTCGCGTTCCGGATGGCGGGCATCGACCCGGACCACCTCGCCGAACTCGTGACGGAGGCATGGCGCATCCAGGCGCCGAAGTATCTGCGACGCGAGCTCGATGGCAGCGACTCCTGACGGGCCGACCTCCTCAGTGGCCGCTGTCGAGAGCCTCGAGCTTCCGCAGTGCTTCGTGCGCGCGCTCGAGCCGCGCCGCTTCCGGCTCGTCCCACCAGTACGGGCCCCGTTCACCCAGTCCCTGCTTGGCGGTGTTCACCCGTGCCCGAGCCGCGGCCAGCGCGTCGGGGTCGTCATCGTGCTGCGCCTTCCGCACGCCGGACCGCCCCCGGCCGAGGTGCGACTTCAGCGCCTTGACGACGTCGTCGGGCAGCGACGGGTCGGTGCGGCGCCATCGGCGCCCGTCGATGACGAGCCAGCGCTCGCCTTCGGACGCATCGGAGGCCCGCCCTTCGGCCGTCACGATTCTCCCCGCGCGTCCACCGAAGACTCGCCGGCGTCCAGCACCGGCCTCGCCGCCGCGATGTTCGAGATCGGACGCCAGACCAGGAGCAGGGTGATCGCCGAACCCGCGAACGCGAACCACCACGGCGCCGTGAGGCCCCACGCCTGGGCGATGAGCCCGCCGAGCAGCTGCCCGATCACGAGCCCGCCGAAGACCCCGACCATGTTGACCGATGCGATGCGCCCCTGCAGCTGCAGCGGCACCAGGCGCTGGCGCACGGTGGTCGAGATCGTGCCCCAGATGAAGGCGTACGCGCCGAAGCCGAACATGATGATGAAGGCGACGATGCCGGATGTCGTGAGCGCGAACGCGAGGTGCATGAGCACCTCGAGCGACAGGCAGACCCGCATCAAGGTCGCGAACGACACGTGGCGCTCCAGCCAGCCGAACGACGCCGTGCCGAGCAGTCCCCCGAGGGCTGAAGCCGTCGTCAGGGCGCCGAATCCCACGGCGCCCATGTCGAGGTAGTCGGTCGCGTAGAGCACGAGCACGCTCCAGGGCGCCGCCCAGGTCACATTGAAGACGAGGATGATCAGCACGAGGGTGCGCACCGGCTTGTTGCCGCGCAGCCACCTCAGGCCTTCGCGGATCGGATGCGGCTTCTCGCCTTCCGGAACCGCGTCCTTCGGCGGCACGGGCGTCCGGGCGATGCGCGATATGAGGACGACCGCGAGGCTCACGCACAGGATCTGCACGAGGAACGGCCAGAACGAGCCGATCGCGAACAGGAACGCGCCGAGCGGGGGCCCGGCGAGCTGGTTTCCGACGAGGAACCCCGCCTGCAGCCGCGCGTTGCCGAGGCCCAGGTCGGCAGGCTTGACGACCATGGGCAGGATCGTGCTGCCCGCCGTGTCGGCGAACACCTCGGCGGTGCCGTAGAGGAAGGATGTCGCGAGGACGGCCCATACCGTGACCTGGCCCGTGGCGAGGAAGACAACCAGGGCGAGCACGATGATCGCGCGCGATCCGTCCGCGATCATCACGAGTCGCCGCCGGTCGTGGTGGTCGGCGATCGACCCCGCGAACAGTCCGAAGAGCAGCCAGGGAAGGAACTGCATCATCGCGCCGCCCGCCACGAGGATCGGCGACGAGGTGAGGGAGGCGATCAGCAGCGGTGCCGCCGACAGGGCGATGCCGTCGCCGATGTTGCTCGTCCACGACGACGCCATGAGCCAGCGGAAGTCCGCGCCGAGGCGGCGTGGCGCGATCAGTTCGCCGAGCGAGGGCATTGCGCCATTCCTTGAGGTACTCGACCGCCTGCGGTGCTTCGGAGGGTGAATGCGACCGGAGCGTCCCCGCCGCCGGCCGCCTAGGCGGAGAAGAACACGATACCCGGCGGGGCGGTTGCTGGTCGTGCTCGGAGGAAGACGATACGCCGCCGATATGCCCCCCGACCTAAGCTGAGCGCATGCGGGTGCTGATCGTCGAGGACGAGCTCTACCTCGCCGAAGCCATCCGCGACGGGCTTCGCCTCGAGGCGATCGCCGCCGACATCGCGGGCGACGGCCACACCGCACTCCAGCAGCTGGCGATCAACCAGTACGACGTGGTCGTGCTCGACCGCGACATCCCCGGTCCGAACGGCGACGAGATCGCACGTCACATCGCGACGCAGTCGGCCGGACCGCGCGTCCTCATGCTGACCGCGGCCGACCGCCTC
>DASUQB010000401.1:0-3551 GCA_036280835.1 Microbacterium sp.
GACTTGCGATTCTTTCGGTATCATCAAGGAATGGCACCCACCCCCCTCGAGCTGTCCACGCTCGGCCATCGCGTCCGCCATCAGCGCGTGTCGCACGGGCTGACTCTCGACGAATTGGGAGAGCGCGTGGGCGTGGCGGGCAGCCAGCTCAGCCTGATCGAGAACGGCAAGCGCGAGCCGAAGCTCTCGCTGCTCCAGGCCATCGCGCAGGCCACGGGCACGGATGTCTCCGACCTCATCTCCGGGGAGGCGCCGAACCGCCGCGCGGCGCTCGAGATCGAGCTCGAGCGCGCGCAGGCGAGCCACCTCTTCCGCCAGCTGGGCGTGGCGCCGGTGCGCGTCACCAAGGGGATGACGGATGAGACGCTCGAATCGCTGCTCGGTCTGCACCGGGAGCTGCAGCGACGTGAGCGCGAGGCGATCGCGACGCCGGAAGAGGCTCGCCGCGCCAACACGGAGTTGCGCCTGCGGATGCGCGAGCGCGGCAACTACCTCCCCGAGATCGAGAAGCTCGCCGAGAAGCAGCTCAAGGCCGCGGGGCACGTGTCCGGCGCCCTCACCCACCGCACCGTGAGCATCATGGCCGAGCAGCTCGGCTTCGAGCTGATCTACGCCGGCGACCTGCCGCACTCCACCCGCTCGATCACCGACCTCGAGCACGGCCGCATCTATCTTCCGCCGGCCTCGATTCCGGGCGGCCATGGCCTTCGCTCGATGGCGCTGCAGGCGATGGCGCACCGGCTGCTCGGACACACGCGGCCGACCGACTACGCCGACTTCCTGCAGCAGCGGCTCGAGATCAACTACTACGCCGCGTGCTGCCTGATGCCCGAGACGCCGTCGGTGGCCTTCCTCTCGCAGGCCAAGAAGGATCGGGACCTCGCGGTCGAGGACTTCCGCGACGCGTTCGGCGTGACGCACGAGGCGGCGGCGATGCGGATGACCAACCTGCTCACGCACCACTTCGGCATCCGGCTGCACTTCCTCCGCGTCGACGGCAGCGGCGCACTGATGCGCGTGTACGAGAACGACGACCTTCCCCTGCCCCTGGATGTCACCGGCTCGATCGAGGGCCAGATCGTCTGCCGGCGGTTCTCGGCCCGCAGCGCGTTCGCCCAGCAGAACCGCACGACCGAGCACTACCAGTACACCGACACCCCCGCGGGCACGTTCTGGTGCTCGACGCAGACGGGGGCGACGGATGCCGGCGAGTTCTCCATCACCGTCGGCGTGCCCTTCGACGACGCGCGCTGGTTCCGCGGACGCGAGACCGGGTCACGGGCGACATCCACGTGCCCCGACGAGTCATGCTGCCGCCGCCCTCCCCAGGACGTCGCCACGAGGTGGAGCGGAAAGGCCTGGCCGAGCGCGCGGGTGCACACGCACATGTTCTCGCCGCTCCCCCGCGGCGCCTTCCCCGGCGTCGACGACAACGAGGTCTACGCGTTCCTCGACCGGCACGCCGGGGGCTGATCCGGGACGCAGGCCCCTCGAGGTGTCGGATCTCGTATCGTTCACCCTTCGGGGGCAGGGTTCGCATCGATCGCCCAGGCTGTGACGGCGACGGTCGAGCCCTCGACGATGTCGAGATCCATCGGCCACGAGCCCCGGATCATGCCCGGGGTCGGCGCGGCGTAGACGGTCTTGGTGACGAGGGCACCGTGCGGCGACGCGGCATCCCACCCCAGAACGGACACCGCGGAGCCGCCCGCGGGCACCTCGATGCGCTGGGGGCCAGGGTCCTGTGCCATGAACGACCCGCCCTGCTCGACGGTCACCGCCAGGAGGTGCTGATTCTGATCGCCGAATGCGACGTCGGGGTATCCCTCGATCACGCACGGCTCGTCCGAGAAGTTCATCAGCCGGATCGGCAGCCCGCGGTGCCCGGTCGCCGCATCCGGCTCGCCCTTCAGCAGCATCGCCTTATCGGGCGTGCACCACTCCGGCACGGTCTCGGTGGAGGCGTCCGCCCTGTCGGGCACCGGGACTCCGGGCGCGTCGGGGTCGGGCATGGCACCGAAGGTGACAGCGGCCTCGGCCTCCTGCCGCGCCGCGACATCCGCTTCGATCGCGGCCGTGCGCGCGTCGTCCGCCGCCACGCCGGTCGCGACCACGGCGAGCACGGCAACGGCCGCGGCCGGCAGCAGCCAGGAGGGTGCCCGCGTCGGCGACGTCGGCGCATCCGCGCCGGCGGCAGCGGGAACCGGCGTGCGGGCGGCGAGTCCCGGCATCCACCCCACCGCCAGCCCCCAGAGGGCGCCGGAGGCCGCGGCGGCGCCGAACTGGCCTCCCAGAAGCCCGCGCGGTCCGAAGTCGGCGAGGGAGCCCCACGCACCGGCGATGTCCAGGGCGAGCCCGACTAGCGCGCCCGCGGCGGCCGTTGCGAACCAGGCGGCGATCAGGAGCGTGCCGCCCCGGCCCGCGACAGCGGTGAACGACGCGTGCGCGAGCGCGACCGCCACCGCTCCGACGACGACCGTCAGGATCACCCAGGAACCGCTTTCGCCCCACGTCAGTCCCGACGGCACCACCCCGGGCACCAGCTGGGCGAGCTGAGCGGCGCCGCCTTGGATCTGCGAGAGACCCCAGCGGACGGCGGCGAACAGGAGCCAGAGCGCGGCCGCGAGGGCGCTGGAAGCGAGCAGGCGGCGGCTGATCGAGGTGCGCATCACCTCTCATCCTGTCTCACCCGTCGCTCTGATGCGGAAGGCGTGGCCCGTCCGCAGCGGCCGCGTGGCGGTGCACGGCGGAACGGATCGTCGGAGATCAGGACCCTTATTCCCCTCGTCCACCGACCTCGGTAACTTGGATGTGTTGGCATCCGTGAAGGAGCGGGGCGATGAGTACGTCAACTCACGATGTGTCCTTGCTGGACGATCCGGTCGCGCAGCAGCTGCTCGCGTCGCCGGTCCCGGCCAGGCTGGCCTACAACTGGTCGGATGGGACACCCCGGGTGGTTCCCATCTGGTTCCACTGGGACGGCCGGAACCTCGTCGTGGCCAGTCCGCCGGGGGCGCCGAAGCTGAAGGTGCTGGACAGCCGGCCCGACGTCGCGGTCACCATCGACACCGACACGTTCCCTTACCGAGTGCTGTCGATCCGAGGGCGGGCGGAGATGGACATGCTCGATGATGTCGCACCCGAGTACGCCGCGGCGGCGGAACGGTACTTCGGCGAGGAACAGGGACGAGCGTGGGTCGGCCAACTCCGCGGCCGGCCGATGTGTCGGATCCGCATCGTGCCCGAGTGGGTCAACATCCTCGACTTCGAAACGCGTCTGCCGAGCGCCCTGAGCCTGTAGTGGGCGCCTGTTGCGGCACGCCCTGACGCCGCGGGCCGAACCAGGGCGCGAAGGCTAGGCGGTGATGAAGGCCCGGTAGCGCGCCAGAGCGGCTGCGACCTCGGCGGCCGACGCGGCACCCGGAGCGAAGAGCTCGGGGAGCGGCTCGTCGGCGTGCCGGCCGACCGCGACGGAGTGCGTCCAGACGCCGACGATCTCCCCGTCGGCGACGAGGATCGGGCGCACGATGCCGTTCATGCTGGGACCGACC
>DASUQB010000402.1:0-5567 GCA_036280835.1 Microbacterium sp.
GCCATCTCCCTGCAGCTCTACTCGCTGCGCGAAGCCATCGCCGCCGACGCCCCCCAGGCGATCTCCCGGGCCGCCCAGGCCGGCTTCCGGCTGGTCGAGCCGTTCGATCTGGCGAACACCGCCGCGGGGCTCGGTCCGCTCCTCAGCGCCCACGGTCTCTCCGCCCCGACCGCGCACGCCCGGGTGCTGGGCGCCGAACAGGAGCCCATCTATGACGCGGCGGCGAAGCTCGGCGTGCAGACCGTGATCGATCCGTTCGTCGACCCGAGCCGCTGGGAGAGCGCCGAATCCGTCGACCGTGTCGCCGACGAGCTCGCCGAAGCGGCCGAGATCGCGGCCACCTTCGGGCTGGCGTTCGGCTACCACAATCACGCATTCGAGCTGTCGAACCGGATCGACGGCGCATCCGCGCTCGAGCGTCTCGCCGCTCGTCTGCCGGAGTCGGTCTCGCTCGAGGTCGACACCTACTGGGCGGCCCAGGGCGGCGAGGACGTTCCTGCGCTGCTCGAGAGGCTCGGTTCCCGGGTGCGATTCCTGCACGTGAAGGATGCACCGCGGGACGACGCCGGGGTGCTCAGCCCCGACCGGTTCGACCAGGTGCCGGTGGGGGAGGGAGCCCTGCCATGGGCCGACATCCTCGCCGCCGCACCGGCCGCCGAGCTCGTCGTCGTGGAGTTCGACGAGTTCCGCGGCGACGTCTTCGACGGCTCGGCGCGCAGCCGCGCGGCGCTCGAGGCGCTCGGGGCGCGCGCGTGAGCGGCGGGCCGGTCGGCGTCGGCGTCATCGGCGCCGGGGTCATCAGCACCCAGTACCTGCAGCACCTGACGACCTATCCCGACGTCCGCGTGCTGTTCGTCGCCGACCTCGACACCGAGCGAGCCGCCGCCCAGGCCGCCGCGTTCGGCGTCCCCGGTTCCGGTACGGTCGACGAGCTGCTGGCGGAGCCCGACGTCGAGATCGTCGTGAACCTGACGATCCCCGCGGCCCACATCGACGTCAGCCTCGCCATCCTGGCAGCCGGCAAGCACGTGTGGAGCGAGAAGCCCATCGGACTCGACCTCGCGGGTTCCGCCGCGCTCGTCGCGCGCGCGGACGAGCTCGGCCTCCGGGTCGGAGTCGCGCCCGACACGATGCTGGGCTCCGGCATCCAGACCGCCCTCCGCGCCATCCGCCGCGGCGACATCGGCCGCCCCCTGTCATCCCTGACCCTGATGCAGTCGCCCGGGCCGGACCTCTGGCACCCGAGTCCCGACTTCCTCTTCCAGTCCGGCGGAGGACCCGTGCTCGACATGGGCCCGTACTACTTCAGCGCGCTCGTGCACGTCTTCGGCTCGGTCAAGGGCGTACAGGCCCGCGGCCACCGTGCGCAGGAGACCCGCCGCATCGTGACGGGCCCGCGCGCCGGTGAGGAGTTCGCGGTCACCGAGCCGACGAACGTCGCGCTGCTGCTCGACTTCGGCGGCGACGCGTTCGGCATGAGCCACTTCAGCTTCGACTCGCCCCTCGCGCGCCAGGGCTTCGTGGAGATCACCGGCACCGAGGCGACGCTCGTGCTCCCCGACCCGAACACGTTCGGGGGGGCGTCGACGCTGGTCACGCCCGACGGCGAGAAGCGCGAGCTGCCGGTGGATGCCGACGGCCAGGGTCGCGGGCTGGGAGTGGTCGACATGGCCAGGGCCATCCGGGGCGGCGGCGAGCTGCAGGCCGGGGGAGCGCTCGGGCTGCACGTGCTCGACGTGATGCTGTCGAGCCTGCGGTCGCTCGAGGAGCGCTCGCCGGTGGCCGTGGAGACCGAAGCGCCGGTGGTGCCGCCGCTGGGCGAGGACTGGGACGCGCAGGCCGCGACGCTGTAGGGCGCGGGGCTCTAGCCTGTGACGCGGTCGTGGCCCGCGGGGTCGCCGCCGTCGGCGTCACTGCCGGCGGGGCGATTGTCGGCCTGCTCGGTGTCGGGCGCCTCGGAGGGGCCCTCGCCGGGCCCCTCGCCGGGCACTTCGCCGGAGGAGAGGGCGTGCAGCAGAGCCGTCAGGTGGCGGATGTCGTCGAGCGACCACTCGCCGAGGGCCTGGCTGAGGCGGTTCTCGGTCGGGCGCCGCGCATCGGCCAGTTTGACGGCGCCCGTCTCGGTGATGGCGAGCAGGCTCGACCGCCCGTCGGTGGGGTCGGGTGTGCGGGCGACGAGATCGAGACCCTCCAGCTCGCGGACCGTCCGGCTGACGAGTCCCTTGTCTGCGACGAGCGCCTCCGCCAGGGCGGACAGCGTGATCGGGCCGACCCGGGCGATCGTGCCGAGGATCTTGTAGGCGCCTGGCAGCATGCCGGGGCTGATCCGGTTCGCCGTGTCCTGCATGTGGCGGCGGAACTGCGACGCCAGCTCGCCGAACTCGACCTCGAGGGCGCGCACCGCCTCGGTGCGCGCCTCCGTGGTCCTTCGATCGATCATCATCGTCGAGCCTAGGGGCGGCGCTTCCGCGACGATGCCAGGCCGTCGTCGGCGACCGGAACGGTGCCGGTCGCGTCGAGCGCCGACATCCCCTCGGCCGTGCTCACGGTCGCGAGGTCGGCTTCCGCCGCCGCCATCCGCTCGGACGTGGTCATCCGCGTCAGCGGCTTGTTCGGAAGGAAGACGATCGCGATGAGGCTGACGACCGCCACGGGAACCGCGATCAGGAAGGAGTGCGCGATCGCCTGGGCGTAGATGTCCTCGACGATGACGCGCACGGACTCGGGAAGCGCGCTGACGGTCGGCAGCGTGCCGGACTGCAGCTGGGCGGCGACATCCGCCCCGGCGGCGCCGAGGCCGGCGATCGCGGCTCCGAGCGCCTCCCTGCTCGTGGCGAAGAGGTCGGCGGCCGCTGTGGCGAGCGCCGCCCCCATCACCGACACGCCGACCGTGCCGCCGAGGCTGCGGAAGAACGCGACGCCGGAGCTCGCGACGCCCATCTCCTCGGGCCGCGCGGTGTTCTGGACGATGAGCACGAGGTTCTGCATCGTCATGCCGACGCCCGCGCCGAGCAGGAACATGTACACCGACACCAGGATGAACGGGGTGTCGTAGTGCAGGGTCGCCAGCAGGCTCGACCCGGCGATCAGCAGCACGCTGCCGACGACCAGGTAGGGCTTCCAGTGCCCGAATCGGCTGATCAGCTGGCCGACGACGATCGAGGCGATGAGCAGTCCGGCGATCATCGGCAGGGTCATCAGACCGGCCTCGGCCGGGGTGGCGCCGCGCGCCATCTGCATGTACTGGCTGAGGAAGACCGACGTGCCGAACATCGCGATGCCGGTGGCGATCGAGGCGATCGTGGCCAGTGTGAAGGTGCGGTTGCGGAACAGCGACAGCGGGATGAGCGGCTCCCGCGAGCGCAGCTCGACGAGCACGAAGAGGATCGTGCCGAGCAGGGCGCCGCCGGCCATCAGGATCGTCTCGATGCTCCACCAGTCGTAGGACTTGCCGGCGTTCGTGATCCAGATCAGCAGGAGCGACACGGATGCCGACAGCAGCACGATGCCGAGGTAGTCGATGCGGGCCTTGCGGGTCGCGCGGTGCGGGAGGTGCAGGGTGAGCTGCAGGATGATGAGCGCGGCGATCGCGAAGGGGATGGCCACGTAGAAGTTCCAGCGCCAGCCGATGCCCTCGGTGATGAACCCGCCGAGCAGGGGGCCGCCGATCGTGCCGAGCGCCATCACGGCGCCGAAGAGCCCCATGTAGCGGCCGCGCTCGCGGGGGCTGATGATGTCGGCCATGATGATCTGGCTGAGGGCGGCGAGGCCGCCCGCGCCCACGCCCTGGACGGCGCGGAACGCGATGAGCGTGCCCGGGTCCTGCGAGAAGCCGGCCGCCGCGGTGGCGAGCACGAAGATCACGAGTGCGATCTGGATGAGGAGCTTGCGGTCGAACAGATCGGCGAGCTTGCCCCAGATCGGGGTGGAGATCGCCGTGGTCAGCAGCGTCGCGGTGACGACCCACGTGAAGGCGGCCTGGTCGCCGCCGATGTCGTGGATGATCACGGGCAGCGAGGTCGATACGACCGTGGCAGCCAGGATCGACACGAACATCCCGAGCAGCAGGCCCGAGAGCGACTGCAGCACCTTCCGGTGCGACATGGGTGCGTCGGCGGTGGACGCGGGTTCAGCGGTGGCCATGTGCGGGCCTTTCACGACGAGGAGACGGCGCGACGACGATGGCGCGATGGTTGACTTACATCAACTATACGCCTGATCGTTGACTTGCGTCAACCAATTGCGGGGGCATGCTGCCTCGCGCTTCTGCCCGGTGCGGTCGCGGGCCGGCTGCCTCTGTGCGGGTATGCAGCTGCGGCTTCGTGCCATCCAAGGCGCCAGCGGGGATCGCGGGGGTCGGATCGAGGATCCGGATCCGGTTCGAGCTTCGTCAGTCCGCCAGGGCCAGTGCCCGGAACGCCTCGCGGGGCAACGCCCGCGGCATCCGCTCTGCTTCTTCCCGGTCCACCTGCGGGCGCTGCGTCGTGCGGCGGTGAAGCTCGTCGATGAGAGAGGTGGCGAGCCGGACCAGCCGGGCGATCTCGACGTCGTCGCGCTCGATCCACGCGCACTTGGGCTCTTCGTCGACCGGGACGAACCCGTCGTGCTCCTCCCAGGTGATGAGCGTGCGCTCGGCGCCGAGCACGTGCTGCTGCCACCACACCTGGCGCATGTAGGAGCGGGGGATGCTGCGCCAGGCCTTGGCCGTCGTCTTGATCTCGCACAGCGTGATGCGACCGCTCGCGTCGACGGCGACCCCGTCGGGAGTGGCCAGGTGGCGCTTCTCGATCTCGGCGTGGAACAGCGCGCTCGAGGGCAGGATGCCGTGCGTCGCGGCGACCCACCGCGCGATCTCGGGCTCGCGCACGCGGCCGTGTGCGGTGTAGGCGTTGCCCGAGAACCGGGAGCCCATCAGCTTCGCGTCGGCGGCCTTCGGGATGGCGTTCTCGGAGGTCAGGGTCGCGACATCCGTGGCCGTGATCCCGCGCGACCGCGCGCGCACCCACGCCACGCGGTCGCGGGAGTCCGCGACGATGCGAGCGGCGAGTTCTGGGGTCACGCATCGACCCTAACCCCGCCCACCCCCGGGCGCCCGGCGCCCCGCCCCGTTTCCGGGTTCCTTTTATGACGCTCGGCCGCGGGCCTGGGCCGGCCTCGGGCTCCAGCCCCGAGGCCCCGGCTCCAGCCCCGGGCCCGGCCCCGTTCTCGACCCCGGCTCGCCGTGCACCCCGGTCCGCCGCATCCACCAGCCGAGCGTGCATATTCCGCGGCGACTGTGCCTCATCCGGGGCGCCGAATCGTGCACTCTCGCGCGCAACGTGCACGCTCGGCGACCTGCTTCCTGCACACCGATGTCGCGGGCCGGCGATCTCCACCGGTTGACGGGCACCCGGAATCCGCGCGCTCGGAGGAAACAGGATCGGGCTCATTCCTGAGATCGCCTTGCCGCTCCAGCTCGTGCCGCGCAGTGCGCTCGAATCGCTCGGCATGGATTCCGCCGCCATTCGGCGCGAGCTCGAGGCGGGTCGCATCGACCGCGTCCATCGGGGATGGTATGAGCGGGTCGA
>DASUQB010000403.1:0-7584 GCA_036280835.1 Microbacterium sp.
CCGGCGGCGGCGAGCGACTCGCCCCTCGATCGCCGCCCCGGCGCCACCCAGGCCCAGAAGATGTGCAGCCCGGCGGCGCCGGCGACGAAGATCGAGGTCAGCTCGAGCAGGCCGTGCGGGAGGATGAACAGCACGAAGACGTCGCCCGCGTCGAAGGCGAACATGACGGCCGCGGCCGTTCCGACCCCCACCGCGTTCTGCACGAGCACCATGAGCGGCCACACCCCGGTGATGCCGAAGAGCACGCACTGCGCGGCGATCCACGCGTTGTTCGTCCACACCGTGCCGGCGAACACGGCGGCCGGATTCTCGGTGTAGTAGCCCGCGAACTCCTCCTGCGCGTAGTACTCCAGCTGCGCCTGGCTGCCGAGACTCGCGAGCGCCGCCGGGTCGCGGGCGATCCACGCGGCCACGAGGGATGCCGTCGCCACGAACGCCACGGCGATGACGAGCGTCGTCCATCTCAGCCGGTAGAGCGCCGCGGGAAGCTGGAGCGCGAAGAACCTGGGGAGCTGGCGCAGGACGTTGTCCGGAGCGCCGGTCAGACGCAGCCGGGCTCGCGCGAGCAGGGTCGACACGTGGTCGCCCTGGGGCGTGCGCCCGGCCGAGGTCTTCATCTCGGCCAGATCCGCGGATGCCGCGCGGTATCGGGTGACCAGTTCGTCCACCTCCGCCCCGGTGGGCCGGCGCATTCTGGTCAGCTCATCGAAGCGGGCCCACTCCTCCCGCCGGGCGGCCGTGAGTGCGTCGAGGTCCACCTGGTTTACTGTACCCATGCCCGCCGCCGGCCAGCCCATCCTCGTCTCCGTCCACCAGGACGAGGTGCTGACGGGCGAAGCCGTCGCGCTCGACGTGCAGCCCATCGGCTTCTTCCTCCGCACCCTCGGCGCGCTGATCGACGTCGTGATCAGCGTGCTGCTGATCGTCGCGTTCGCCCTGCTCTTCTCCGTGCTCTCGGCGCAGGGCCTGCTGCCGGAGAACGTCGTGACGATCGCCTCGGTGACGATGCTCGTGGTCGTGCTCGTGGTCGTCCCCACCGCCGTCGAGACCCTGACGCGCGGACGCAGCCTCGGCAAGCTCGCCGTGGGCGGGCGCATCGTACGCGCCGACGGCGGCGCCTCGGGCTTCCGGCAGGCCTTCATCAGGGCGCTCGTCGGCGTGCTGGAGATCTACTTCACTCTGGGCGCGGTCGCGCTGCTGGTGGGCGCCTTCACCCCGCGTTCTCAGCGGCTCGGCGACCTCCTCGCCGGCACCTACAGCGAGCGCACGCGGACGCCGCCCCTGCCGGGCGCTCCGCTCGGCCTGCCACCCGGCCTCGAACCGTGGGCGGCCATCGCGGACGTCGGCCGCATCCCGGACCGCCTCGCCCGCCGGATCGCCCAGTTCATCCGGCAGGCCGATCACCTCGCGCCCGGTCAGCGCTCCCGCCTCGCGGGCGAGCTGACGGCAGAGGTGCGGCCCCACGTCTCGCCGCTGCCTCCCGTCGACCCGGAGACGCTGCTCCGCGCCGTGGTCGCCGTGCGGCGGGATCGCGAACTGCGCGGCCTCGAACTCGAGGCCCGGCGCGTCGCAGCGCTGACGGCAGGCGTCACGGCCACCCCGCGAGGCTTCCCGCAGCGCTGACCGCGAACGCCCGCGCGGTCGTCAGTACCGGTAGTGGTCGAGCTTGTAGGGCCCCTCGACCGGCACCCCGATGTAGGCCGCCTGCTCGCCGCTCAGCTCGGTGAGCTGCACGCCGAGAGCCTTGAGGTGCAGGCGGGCGACCTTCTCGTCGAGCGCCTTGGGCAGCACGTACACCCCGATCGGGTACTCCGCGGTGCGCGTGTAGAGCTCGAGCTGCGCGAGCACCTGGTTGGTGAACGAGGCGCTCATGACGAACGAGGGGTGTCCCGTCGCGTTTCCGAGGTTCATCAGGCGTCCCTCGCTGAGCACGAGCACGCTGCGGCCGGTGGGCAGGCGCCACTCGTGCACCTGGGGCTTGATCTCGACGGCCTCCGCACCCGGCAGGGACTCGAGGCCCGCCATGTCGATCTCGTTGTCGAAGTGGCCGACGTTGGCGACGATCGCGAGGTGCTTCAGCCCCTGGAGGTGCTCGACCGTCACGACATCCTTGTTGCCCGTGCCGGTGACGACGATGTCGACGTCGCCGAGCACCGACTCGAGCGTCGCGACCTGGAAGCCGTCCATCGCGGCCTGCAGCGCGCAGATCGGGTCGACCTCGCTGACGATGACCCTCGCGCCCTGGCCGCGCAGGGCCTCCGCGGCGCCCTTGCCGACGTCGCCGTAGCCGCACACGAAGGCGACCTTGCCGCCGATGAGCACGTCGGTCGCCCGGTTCAGCCCATCGGGCAGCGAGTGGCGGATGCCGTACTTGTTGTCGAACTTGGACTTGGTGACCGAGTCGTTGACATTGATCCCGGGGAAGAGCAGCGTGCCGGATGCCGCGAGCTCGTACAGCCGGTGGACCCCGGTCGTGGTCTCCTCGGTCACGCCGAGAAGGCCGTCCGCGACGCGGGTCCAGTGCCGGCCGTCGCGGCCGAGGCTCGCGCGGAGCAGTTCGAGGACCACGCGGTACTCGTGCGGGTCGGCATCCGTCGCCTCGGGCACGACGCCCGCCGCCTCGAACTCCTTGCCCTTGTGCACGAGCAGGGTGGCGTCACCGCCGTCGTCGAGGATGAGGTTGGGGCCCTCGGCGCCCTCCGCGCTCCAGTCGAAGATGCGCTCGGTGCAGCGCCAGTACTCCTCGAGCGTCTCGCCCTTCCAGGCGAAGACGGGCACGCCGGCGGGCTGCTCCGCCGTTCCGGTGGGGCCGACGACAACCGCGGCGGCCGCCTCGTCCTGGGTCGAGAAGATGTTGCAGCTTGCCCACCGCACACGCGCGCCGAGCGCCACGAGCGTCTCGATGAGCACGGCGGTCTGCACCGTCATGTGCAATGACCCGGCGATGCGGGCGCCCGCGAGAGGCTGGGTGGGCCCGAACTCCTCGCGCAGCGCCATCAGACCGGGCATCTCGTTCTCGGCGAGGCGGATCTGGTGGCGGCCGGCCTCGGCCAGCGCGAGATCGGCGACCTCGAAGTCGAGGCGGGAGGTGGCGGGGGCGCTGAGGTCGATGCTCATCAGACCATTCTCCCAGACCGCGCGGGGTCCGCGTCCGCCGGAGCGGCACACCGGGTCAGCGGTGCGAGATCGTCTCGTGCCGGACGACGATCCAGCCGCGCGGAACAGACAGCCGATCGGTGTGGATGGCGCAGAGGTCGTGGGCGTGCGGATCATCGCCGCCGCCCAGGGGACCGACGACGGCCATCTGGTCCTCGTAGTCGTAGGTGAGGGTCGCAACGGCCTCTCGGGCGCAGGCCACTTTCGAGCAGAGTCTCTCGCGCATCGGGCCAATGCTAACGACGCCGGATGCCGAACCCCCGGCGCCTCGCCGTCCGGGCCCCGACGGATCGGCCTGAGCCCCCGGCCTAGGATGGTCGCATGGTCAGGCGACGCGCGAGAAGTGTGCCGAAGGCCCGCCCGTCCCGGCACGGCCGTCATGGGCGAGAGGATCGCAGCCCGGTCGTCCGGCCGCCCCTGCCGCCGCTGGATTCGCGCATCGACCGGTTCGACCTCGCCGTCGGCACCGCGGCGGAATTCCTCCGCTCGGCCTGGCCGGAGCTGCGCGACGTGAGCTTCGAGGTCGGCGCCATGCCGCTCAGCACAGACGAGGACGGCATCCCTCGCTGGCACGCCCTCCGCGACGAGAAGCGGATCATCCTCTACCGGGTTCCCATCGAGCGCCTCAGCCATGTGCACCGGGACGACGATCTGCACCGGCGCATGCTCGTGGAGGGATGCGTGTTCCGTGCCGCGGCGGAATACCTCGATCGCGACCCGTGGGATCTGGGCCCCGAGCGGTTCCGGTACTTCTGACCGACGGCGTCGCCGGACGCGCCTCAGGGGTAGACGATGACGGGTTCGGCGCCGGCATCCGCGGGCCAGACCGGCAGCCCCGCGAGTGCTCCCGGCTCCGCGAAGGCCACGCCGCCGGTGATCGCCTCGGCGCCGCCGGCATCGAGCGTGTAGATCGCGTTCGGCTCCAGCGCGACATCCACCGCCCCCTGGGCGGGCACGACGATTTCCTGATCAGCCCTGCCGGCCGACCGCAGCGTCGCGGTGGCGGTCTCGCCACCGCGATTGGCCAGCGTCAGCGTGGGCGAGGGGCCCTCGGGAACGGCGAACAGCGTCGGCGCGCCGAGCGGGGGTGACGGCGTGTACCACGCGAAGTCCGAGCCCACGCCGGTGCCCGCCGTCTGCCAGGCGGCCGACACGACGGGAGCCTCCGCTTCGGCGGTCAGGACGTACGAGCCCTCCGAGAGGTTGGCGAGCTCCACCTCGGCGGGGATGCCCGCGGTCAGCGGGAGGGTGGTCGTCGCCGCCGGCGCGGTCGACCCCACCGGCGTCGCGCTCAGGGTGACGTTCGTGTCGCTGGTGGGCGAGAGCACGCGCACGACGGTCGCCGCTGTGCCCGCCGTGGGTGCGTTGAGCACCGTGACCCCCGCGAAGACCTGGGTGGCATCCGCACCGGCCACCGCGCCCTGAACATCGATGCCCCCGGGCACGAGTGTGCGCACGAGGCTCGACTGCAGGCTCGCCGCCACCGGAGCACCGGTGGCCGTCACGCGCACCACGGGCCGCTCCTCGCCGCCCGCGACCGCCGCCAGCGGCAGGGCGAGCTGGGACTGCGCGGGCACGGTGATGCCGGCCGCCCCGGGCGGCGACTGCGGCCCCTCGGCGCCGAAGACCGTCAGCTGGACGCTTGCGGTGACGGCGCCCGGGTTCGACAGCAGCAGGATGTCGGAGGCGCCGGTCGTGGTGGTTCCGCCGACGATCCACGATTCGAGGAGGGGGGGCCGGCAGGCGGCCGCGGCGAAACCCGTGAGGTCCGGCTCGGCGACCGCGGCGGAGGAGGCGGCCGAGAGGATCGCGACATCGCCGCCCTCCGGCTCGGCGACGAAGAACGGGGCACCGGGTCCCCCGTTGACCCCCGGCGACGGCAGGAAGCCCGCAGAGGGCTCTGGGGCCCCCTCCGGCACGCCGACGGTGACGGCGGATGCCTCTGCGACGGTGATCTGGCGCGCATCCTCGACCGTGCGCCCGAGCGCCAGCACCGGCCCCGTGCACACGGCGACCGTGTCGGCCGCGTCCGGCCGCGTCTCCACGACGGGGACGGGTTCCGTCACCACCGGCCACGGCGCGGACACCCCCGTCACGACCAGCGCGGTGAACGCCACGGCCACCACGGTCCCGACCAGGGTCCGGGTGCCCGTGGCCGCCCAGCGGAACCATCGGTTGCCGCTCATAGCGCCTCCCTCGACGTCGGCCCCACGATGCGAGGCGAGTTGCGCGCCGCGCGCCGGGACGCGGCCGTGGGCACGGCGAGGAGCAGGGCGACGGCCAGCACCGCGAGCTGGGATGCGGTCAGCGCGCGGGAGAGTCGCTCCTGCCCCGGTGTCAGCTCCACACGCGGGGCGACATCGCCCGCGATGCGCCAGAGCACGCCCTTCGGCGTCTCCCCGACGGGAACGAGTCCCGCACGCTGATCGATCGAGCTGACCGCCAGCAGCCGGAAGGCCCGCGCGTCCTCCGACTCGGGCTCCGCGGCCGGCGACAGCAGCACGAACGTCAGCCCCTGCCCGGCGAGCTCGGCGGCCACATCCACGGCGCTCGGCGTCACGAGGTCGGCGACCATGTTGGCCAGCGCCGCGTCCGCGGGTGTCGTCGTGGACCGCGTGGTGAGGATGGTTGATTGTCCGCCGAGCGTCTCGCTCTGCCCCCAGACCACCTGCGCGGCGACCCCGCCCGCGTTCTGGGGGGTGAGCACGAGGGTGCCGATCGAGGGGTCGTCCGCGGCCGCGGCGGCGACGTACGCGGGCAGCGAGCTCGCCGGTCCGTTCGTGAGCACCGCGGCGCCCCGCGCCACCGCGGTGAGCGGCGCCACGGCGATGACGGCGAGGCCGAGCACCACGAGGGTGCCGAGGAGAGGCCTGGCGATGGCGGGACGCGGGGCGAGCCCCGTGTCGAGGGTCACCAGGGCCGCTCCCACGACGCCGATCCAGGCGAGGCTCAGGCCGCTGCCCGGCCACACCGCTACGCCATGCGACTGCCAGTGCGCGAGCACCAGCGACACGGATGCGAAGGCGGTGACGAGACCCGTGAGCGCGACGCCGAGCAGGACGATTCCCGACGTCCATCGGGGGGTGAGGGGCGACAGGAGCGCGAGAAGGGCGAGCGGAGCGGCGAGGAGCGGGACCCACCAGACGGGGGCTTCGATGCCCTGACCGGCCAGCATCGCTCCCCACCCGCCGGGGTCGGCGGTGGGGAAGCCGGCCGCGAGCAGGGCACGTCCCGCGGCGTCCGCGGCCACCTGCGGGCCGTTCCAGGGGAGGCCGGGATCGGCCAGGAGCGTGACGGGGTCGGTGCGCAGCCTGCTCCAGACGAGGGGCGCGAAGACGACGGCCGTGGGCACGATCAGCCAGAGCACACGGGCCAGCCCGCGACCTGCCCGTACGGAGAGCACGACGACGACGGCGAGCACCCACACGACGAGCAGCGCCGGCGCCAGCACGGGAGCGCAGGACACGACGGCCAGCACCAGCAGCGACCCGGCGCCCGCCGAGCCCCAAGAACGGTGGGCGACGGATGCCACATAGAACAGCCATGGCAGCACCAGGTGAACCATGACGGCCGCGGGCCGGCCGAGCACGAGCGCGGCGAGGAACGTCGGCGCCAGGGCCCATGCGGCTCCGGCGACGATCCGCAGGGCGGATCGCTCGGTCAGGCGCGCCGCCGCGAACCAGCCGCCCAGCACGGCGAGCGGGAGCGCGAGGATCCACAGCAGCACGAGCGAGAACGACGGCGCGGCGGGCCACAGCGTGCCGAGCGCGGCGACGACCCCGGCGAAGGGGTCCGCGGGACCGACGACGTCGAGCGCGGTGGCGCGCAGCCCGTATGCCGCGTCAGCCCAGAGGCCGCTCACCGTTTCGCGCAGCGGCAGCAGGGCGCCGCCGCCGAGCACCGGCCATGCGAGCAGCGAGGTGAACGAGGCGATCGAGACGACGAGGGCCGCCAGCACGGCCCATGCGCCTCCCCCGGTGAAGAAGCGGAGCTCGCTCCGCCGGTTCAGGCCGCCGGCATCCGCGCCGTCGTCCGTGCCGAGGCGGTCGCGCAGCTGTGTGCGGGTGAGCCGAAGGGGGGCGATCCGCGCCCACGACGTGGTGCGGCTGCGCCGCAGGGCCGCACGCGAGCGCGCGATCGACGGCCACCGCACGGCCGCCGTGAAGGCCGCGGCCCACTCGGGCAGGGCGAGGCCCGGCGCCTTCGCGACGATGTGGACGAACGTCCGCCAGAGGGCGAGGGGAAGGATCGTGAGCCAGTGCAGCGGGACGGCGGCCGGATGAGCGTAGGTGAGCCGCCGATGCAGCTGGGCGGTGCGCTGGGCGTAGGCGGCCCTCTGGATGCCGCGTCGGCCGTGACCCGCGGGCACCCCGGCGACGCCGTCGCCGGCGACGGCGACCCTGGCGCGGGGAACGAGGGAGATGCGCC
>DASUQB010000404.1:0-2495 GCA_036280835.1 Microbacterium sp.
TGGAGCAACAGCGACAGCTCCAAGACCCGATCAAGTAATGAAGTTACTTCACGGTGTATGAGCTACATGATAACCCGAGCTACACGAGGGGGTAGGGGTCCCAGAGCGGGCCCGGGTCGGACGCGTCGTCGCGCAGCACGGTGCCTTCGATCAGCCCGTACGGCCGATCGTCCGCGTGGAACACCTCGTTCCGGTTCTCCAGCCCGAACGGCGAGAGGTCCACGACGAAGTGGTGCTTGTTGGGCATGGAGAGCCGGATCTCCTCCACGCCCGGGCACGCCTCGAGCACCGCCGACCCCATCGCGTACAGCGTCTGCTGCAGCGACAGCGAGTGATGGCCGGCGAACGTGCGCAGCAGCGCGGTCCGCGCGTCCTCGAACGAGGCCGACCCGTCGTGGCGCCAGCGCGCGCTCACCTCCGTCGCGAGCACGCGGTCGGTCGTCTCGTCCAGCGTCGTGTAGCGATCACGCGGGAAGCCGTGGAACTCGGAGTCGGTCGTCTTCAAGACCACCAACCCGGAGATCCCTGACAGCGTCCACGCCGCCGCCGCGGAGGCGACGACCACCGCCACCCGGACCGTGCGATCGGCCTGCACGAACGCGTGCGCACCCATGCGCGACCACGTGACCTCCCGCACCTCGACCCGCGCCTGCGTGATCGCTCCACCCACGAAGTGCCGCGCCAAGATCGCCGCAAACGCCTCCGGCGTCCCGACCCCGTGCTCCTTCGCGAACGCGTAGACCGTGTTCTTCTGGGTGTCCGTCGCGAGCACGGCGGAGTTGTCGCCTTCGAGATGGACGGCCGAGAGCTCGCCCGACAGCGCCACCGAGACGAGCAGATCGCGCACCTCGTGCGTGTCGCCGTCGCGCACCACCCGGACGAGGTGGGTCTCCGCCTTGCCGTACTGGTTGATCCCGAGGCGCGCCATGCCGGAATGATTGCGCTTCGGGTCCGTTTTCGTCACACGGGACGTGATCTTTCGTATCATGGAACGCAGATTCCGGGCAGGCTCACCCGAGCGGGGCTGATGAGCCACAATGGCCGCGCACCGAGGAGATCGAGGAGCAGCAATGGCATCGCAGGTCGAGGTAGATCCCCAGGAGACACGCGAGTGGCTTGAGGCGCTCGACGCGGTCGTCGCCAGCGACGGTCCGCAGCGCGCGCAGTTCTTGCTGGAACGCGTCGTCGGACACGCTCAGCTGAGCGGCGCCACGCCCGCGCCCGCGGGCAACACGCCGTACCTGAACACGATCCCGCCGCAGGATGAGCCATCTCCTCCGGTCGACGAGGCGCTCGAGCGGCGAGTCCGCAGCATCGTGCGCTGGAACGCGATCGCGACGATCCTGAACGCGAATAAGGACAGCTCGGAGCTCGGCGGCCACATCGCCTCCTACCAGAGCGCGGCCGTCCTCTACGAGACGGGCTTCAACCACTTCTGGCACGCGCCGTCCGACGATCACGGCGGCGACCTCGTCTTCATGCAGGGCCACTCGAGCCCGGGCATCTACGCGCGAGCGTTCCTCGAGGGCCGCATCAGCGAGGAGCAGATGCGCAAGTTCCGCATGGAGGTCGGCGGCGGCGGGCTCCCGAGCTACCCGCACCCGTGGCTGATGCCGGACTTCTGGCAGTTCCCCACGGTCAGCATGGGCCTCGGCCCGCTGATGGCGATCTACCAGGCCCGTTTCATGAAGTACCTGCAGGGCCGCGGCCTGGCCGAGACCGCCGGGCGCAAGGTGTGGTGCTTCCTGGGCGACGGCGAGACGGACGAGCCCGAGTCCCTGGGCGCGATCTCCATGGCCGGCCGTGAACGCCTGGACAACCTGGTCTTCGTCATCAACTGCAACCTGCAGCGCCTCGACGGCCCGGTGCGTGGCAACGGCAAGATCATCCAGGAGCTCGAGACGAACTTCCGCGGCGCGGGCTGGAACGTCATCAAGGTCATCTGGGGCAGCCGCTGGGACCCGCTCCTCGCACAGGACCACGACGGCCACCTGCTCGCGCGCATGAACGAGGCGCTCGACGGCGACTACCAGACCTACAAGTCGCGCAACGGCGCCTACGTGCGCGAGCACTTCTTCGGCGTCAAGCCGGAGCTGAAGGCCATGGTCGCCGACTTCAGCGACGAGCAGATCTGGGCGCTCAACCGCGGCGGGCTCGACCAGCGCAAGGTCTACACCGCCTACAAGGCCGCCTCCGAGCATCACGGCCAGCCGACCGTGATCCTGGCCAAGACGATCAAGGGCTACGGCATGGGTGAGGCCGGCGAGGGCCAGAACATCACCCACCAGCAGAAGAAGATGAACGAGCAGGCGCTGCTGGCCTTCCGCGACCGCTTCGAGCTCGAGCTGACCGACCAGCAGGTCAAGGACATCTCCTTCTACAAGCCGCCGGAGCACTCCCCGGAGGCCGAGTTCATCCGCGAGCGCCGCGCCGCCCTCGGCGGCTCGCTGCCCGCGCGGCGGCGCACGGCTCCGCTGGAGCTGCCGACGCCGGAG
>DASUQB010000405.1:0-11756 GCA_036280835.1 Microbacterium sp.
CATCGACGACCGGACCCTGGCGCATCTGCGCATCGTCATCATGAACAAGCTCCGGCGGTCGGAGTCGTTCATGTTCGACGTCGAGATGGGCGACGGCAGCGGACGTCGGAGCTTCTGGATGCACGCCTCCGTGCCCCTGCAATTCCACTTCTTCGGCGGCAGGAACCCGCAGATCAACCGCACCTGGATCGAAGAGCTGATGCTGACGGCCAGCGGGCCGAACGGCCTCATGGTCACTCCCGAACCGACGGAGCTCCCACGCACGGAGGTCGCATCGAGCTGACCGTCGCGCCGCGACGGCAGCAGCCTGTCTACTGCGCCGCGCCCTCGGGCTCGGTGGCCTTGGGCTCGGTCCCCTCGGGCTCGGGCTCGCGGTCGGGGTCGTGCGTGACACCGTCGCCGACCGCAGGCAGGGCGCCGGTGTCGAAGTGCTCCGCGACGAGCGTGATGCCGCCGGAGGAATTGGCCGAGTTGGCGAGCTCCTCCACCCATTCACGGCTGAGGACCGCCGGCTCCGGATCGTCGAAGACGAAGCGCAGCGGGATGGAAGGATGCAGCCAGATCGTGCTGCGTCCTCGCGGCTGATCGTCCGGATGCCGCCACGAGACCGTGAAGCTCTCACCGCGGCGCAGCTTGGTCGCGATGACCACCTTCAGGTGCGCGAGCGCCCGGTCCTCGATATGGATCGGGGTGGCCGCCCCGCCGTAGTACACAGTTCCCACGCGTCCACAATAACCGCACGCCCTCGCCGGGTAGGCGCAGTCTGGCGACCTGTCAAGGGGATGACATGGACCCCCGGATATTGGGCATCCTGTCTTCTCAGGAGGTGCTACTGGCCTTCGACGGATTCGTCGGCCATTCGGGCGTTGCACTTTGAGATGAAGACCATTGTCACTTCGTACGGGTCCTTCCTCACCGGGACCGAGATCGCCGACGCCGTGACCGGCTACGGGCTGGTCCTGGCCAGGGCGCACAGCGTCGACGTCGTCGACATCCCCTTCCTCGCCGACGACGGTTCGGTCGGCCGCGTCGCCCTGCGCGTCGGATGGCTGAGCGATATGGCCGCCGTCTCCACCGACGGGCTTCAGGACGAGCTGGTGGAGGTCGACACGATCATGACGCTGCTGTCGAAGATCAGCTGGCTCGAGGATCGACGCGGGCTGGCCTTCGCCGACGACGACATCGAGCATCTGCGCACGAGCGACGTCAATTGGGACGACATCATCTAGGTCCGGGGCGAGATCACACCGTCTGGCGCACCTGCAGCAGCGGGCACTCGAAGGGGTCGCGCTCGCCGAGCCCGACCCGGTTGATGTACCGCACGACGATGCCGTACGACTCGAGCAGCCCCGTCTGCGTGTACGCGACGCCGCGCTGCCGGCAGTAGGCGGCGATGAGGGTGGATGCCGCGCGCAGATGCGGGCGCGGCATCGACGGGAAGAGATGGTGCTCGATCTGGTAGTTGAGCCCGCCCATCGCAGTGTCGAGCATCCGATTGCCGCGGATGTTGCGGCTCATCAGCACCTGGCGGCGAAGGAAGTCGAGCTTCACATCGGCAGGAACCAGCGGCATCCCCTTGTGATTCGGTGCGAAGGCCATGCCCATGTACACCCCGAACAGGCCCAGTTGCACACCGAGGAACGCGAACGCGATGCCGGGCGAGAGCACCACGAAGACCAGGGTCAGGAAGCCGATGATCCGAACCGAGATGAAGGCGATCTCGACGGGCCGCCGGCGCAGCGGCTCGCTCGAGAAGACCCGCCGCACGCTCGAGGCGTGCAGCGAGAGCCCTTCGAGCAGCAGGATCGGGAAGAAGAACAGCCCCTGGTGCGCCATGAGCCAGCCGAGCGGCCACATCCGCGCCGTGCGCCGCTGCGCCTGCTCGGGCGTGAACGAGATGACCGGCAGCTCGATGTCGGGGTCGGTGCCGATCTTGTTCGGATTGGCGTGGTGCCGCGTGTGCTTGTGCTGCCACCACCCGTAGCTCATCCCGACGAAGAGATTGCCGATCAGCAGGGTGGTCCAGTCGTTCCAGCGCCCGGAGCGGAAGATCTGCCTGTGCGCCGCGTCGTGGCCCAGCATCGCGATCTGTGTGAAGATCACCGCCATCACCGCGGCCGTGACGAGCTGCCACCAGCTGTCGCCCACGAGGACGAATGCCACGATCGCCGCGGCGAAGACGACGGGGACCGCGATCAGCTTCGTCCAGTAGTAGCCGTAGCGACGCCGCATGAGGCCGCTTTCCGCGACCTCGCGGGCCAGCTCCGTGAAGTCGTTCACGCGGTCCCGACGGGCGGGCGCAGGGCCGTGAGCGGTGGCGGATGTGATGGTCTCGCTCATTTCGAGCCCCTGACGCTTGGCGGTGCGGCCACATGTCGGGGTCCGGGACATCCGCCTCTCAATGTACGCCGCAGATCTGCCCCTCGCCAGGGGTCCGGGTGTTCCCGGCGGGGGATTAGCACGCTTCGCAGCGGACGGCCAGGGGCTCCCCGGCATCCGCCGCTCGGCGTACCTTCGCTGCATGGACCACACGACATCCGACTCCGTGAACGACATGACCGACGAGGAGAAGCGGCGCGACCAGCTGCTGCGCGCCCCCGACGCCGTCGAGGCCGACGCGGCGCCCCGGATCGAGGTCACGAAGCACGACGACGTCACCCGCATCGACATCGCCCCCGGCGCCGCGGTGCGCCCGGGGCTCGCCGACGAGCAGGGCCGGGACGAGGAAGAGGAGACCCCCGCATGACCAGGGAAGACCCCGCGCAGGAGCAAGACCAGGAGATGGGCGCGACCGCCGCCGACGCGAGCGCGGATCAGGGATCGGGAAACCCGAACCGGGAACGGCCGGATGTCGCGCCCGCGCAGGTCTCCGACGACGCCATCCGCGAGAACGCCGCCCGGCTCGAGGGAGAAGACGAGGGCGCGTACGCCGAGGAGTGAGCGCTCGCTCTCTACTTCACCTGCACGAGCGTGCGCTGCCAGCCCGATGACCCGTTGGGCGCGATGGGCGCGCGCTCCTCGATCTGCAGATCGCCGTTCTTGTTCACGGCGCGCACCGTGATGAAGTGGCTGCCGGGTGCGGCATCCCAGTCCACGAACCACTGCACCCACGTGTCGTCGTTCACCGGCGACGAGAGGGTCGCGGCCTGCCACTCGCCGTCGTCGATGCTCACCTCGACGCGCTCGATGCCGACGGTCTGCGCCCACGCCACCCCGGCGATCGGGGTCCGGCCGGCGGTGACGGCGCTGCCGGTGCGCGGGGTGTCCAGGCGCGATGAGAACTTGATCGGCGCCTCGGCGCTGTAGCCGCGAGGCGTCCAGTACGCCTCGTCGTCGGCGAAGGTGGTGACCTTCAGCTCGGTCAGCCACTTGGTGGCGGAGACGTAGCCGTAGAGCCCGGGCACGACCATGCGCACGGGGAAGCCGTGCTCGAGGGGCAGGGGCTCGCCGTTCATCGCGACGGCGAGGATCGCGTCCGTCCCGTCATCGGTGAGCGAGCTCAGTGGGGTGCTCGCGGTGAAGCCGTCGATGCTCGTGGAGAGCACCATATCGGCGCCGGACTGCACTCCGGCCATCTTCAGCACATCCCGCACGGGCACCCCCAGCCACTTGGCGGTGCCGAGCAGGTTGCCGCCGACCTCGTTCGAAACGCAGGTGAGGGTGATCGAGTACTCGTCGAGGCCCATGCCCACCAGGTCGTCGAAGCTCAGCTCGACGCGCTCGTCCACCATCCCGTCGACCACGAGCCGCCACGTGTCCGGGTCGATCGAGGGCACGGTGAGGGCCGTGTCGACGCGATAGAAGTCGGCGTTCGGGGTGAACAGCGGCGAGATGCCCTCGACGTCGAGCTCGGCGCCGTCGGGCACAGTGACGGTCGATCGCGGTGCGGGCAGGTTGAGCGCCTTGCGCACGCCCGCGATGGACGACGTGGTGGCGTTGACGACGCGCGCCCCGATGCCGACGACGGCAGCGGATGCGGCGGCGATCGCGGTCACCCGGAAGAACGAGCGGCGATCCACCCCTCCGGGCTTCCGGCCAGGGGCCGCGTCACCCGTCTTGGGATGAACGACCGGCGCATCGGCGAGCGCCGGCTCCCGCAGGATCGCGGGGCGCGGCGGAACCGCGAGCGCATCGCCGGCGGCCGCCGCACCCGAAGCCACACCCGCCCAGCGTCGGAGTCGGGCCACGAGGAAGGTCAGGAGGATGCAGCCGGCCACGGTGCCGGCGATCGGGGGGAGCGACGCGAGCGGCGTGGCGCCGGCGCGCGTGACGATGGCCGCGACGGAGAGCCCGCCGGCGATGACGAGCGCGATCACTCCCAGTGGCGGCTTGACGAACTGGGCGATGCCGGCGACGGCGGATGCGACGAGCACCGCGAGTCCGAGGCCCGCGAGCAGGGCGATCTTGTCGTATTCGCCGAAGGTCGCGATCGCGAACTCCTTGAACGGCTGCGGCACGATGTCGATGACGAACGAGCCGATCGCGAGGATCGGGCTGCTCTCGCGGGCGACGAGGAGCGCCACGAGCTCGGCGACGGCGAGGAACACCGCGGCGCTCACCACGCCCGCGAGCGCGGCCAGCGACAGGAACTTCAGACGTGCTCGGCGGCTGCTCGCCATGATCGGGCCCTCCCGCGCAGGGTCGGCCCCGGCGTCACAGAGTTGTTCGCGGCGGAGGGGCTTTCGGATTGGCCAGCAATTCGTCCAGCGCCGCCCACAGTCGCCGCCCGGCGACCGGGTCGGCGATGTTGCGGAAGATCCGCTGCGGCTTCGGCGGCCCGCCGAGGTGGAAGGGGCCGGAGGGTCCGTAGAACCCACCGCCCGCGGCATCCTGCGACGTGACCGCATACAGCGCCGGAAGCGCCGCCTCCGCGGGGCTCTGGCCGAACGGGCCGCGCCCGAGCACTGCCTTGCCCAGACGGGTCTGCAGGTCGCGGCGGGCCCGCACGTCGGCGGGCGCGATGTTGGTCAGGGCGACCCCGGGGTGGCAGAGGGCGACGCGGATGCCGGCTGCCTCGGACGCCGCCCCGTCGCCGCTCCGCCGGTGCAGCTCCATTCCGAAGAGGCCCAGCGCGATCTTCGACGACGCGTACGCGCGCATGGAGCTGTAGCGGCGCTCGACCTGCAGGTCGTCCCAGGCGAGGCCGAAGTGGTCGGCGGCGAGGCTGCACTGCAGGGCCACGCGCGCACGGCCGGCGCGGAGCAGCGGGAGGACGCCGCGCAGGAGCGCCGCGTGACCGAGGAAGTTGGTCTGGAAGTGCAGCTCGTGCCCGTCGGCGCTGAGGTGGCGCACGGGGTCGCGCAGCAGCATGATCCCGGCGTTCGCCACGAAGACATCGATGGGCCGCACCTCGTCGCTGAGTCGCGCGACGAGGGCGTCGACGGAGGCCAGGGCCGCGAGGTCGAGGTCGAGGAGCGTCATCCTCGCGGCGAGGTGCTCGGACCGGATGCGCTCCGCCGCCGCCTCGCCCTTGCTGCGGTTGCGAACCGGCGCGACGACCTCGGCCCCGGCTCCGGCGAGTGCACGGGCGATCTCGAAGCCGACGCCGTCGCTCGCTCCGGTGACAACGGCGACCTGTCCTGTCAGGTCCGGCAGCGGGATGCTCCAGCGCAGGCGCGCCGACGAGGTCGATGCCACCGGTCCTCCTGACGATCGCCCCCCTGCGAGGATCATGTCCCCACGGCGGCAGAGCGTCAATGTTCTGCACTGTCGAGGCCCTCTTGACATGTAACCGCCAGGTTTCCTATCCTGATTCGGTGGACGAGGTGTTCCGAGCCCTGGCCGACCCCACCCGCCGGGAGCTGCTCGACGAGCTCTTCCGGCAGGACGGGCAACCGCTGAACGCGCTCGCGGCTCGCTTCGACATGTCGCGCATCGGCGTGGCCAAGCACCTCGGGGTTCTCGAAGGCGCAGGCCTCGTGGTCACCAAGCGCAGCGGCCGCGAGAAGCTGCACTATCTCAATCCCGTCCCCGTGCGGCAGGTCCATGACCGCTGGGTCAGCAAATACACCGAGCGTTGGGCAGCCGGCCTCGTCGGCCTCAAGAGCGAATTGGAGCAGACCATGGAGAAGGTCTTCGAGATCTACATCCGCACCACCCCCGAGCGTCTCTGGCACGCGATCACCGACCCCGGGATCCGCGCCAAGTACCACTTCGGCTCCTGGGTCGACACCGACTGGAGCGCAGGGTCGCCCTATGCCCAGCTGCACCCGGGCGCGGAGGGCCCCCTCGCCGAGGGCGAGCTGATCGAGGTCGACCCGCCCCGTCGCCTCGTGCAGTCGCAGCGGGCGCTCTGGGGTCCGGAGGTGGTTGCCGAGGGGACGACGCGCATCACGTGGGAGATCGAGCAGGTCGGCGACTCGTGCCGCCTCACCGTCACGCACGACCAGCTGCGCCACGACGCGAACGACCAGCTGTTCGGCGGCTGGCCGATGATCCTGTCCGGCCTGAAGACGTGGCTCGAAACGGGCCAGCTGCTCACCACGCCCGGCTCGATGATGTACGCGGGCGAGGACCCGCGGGGAAAGAAGGAGAGGGAGAGATGACAAGCACCACACTGACGGACATCCGCACCGTCGCCGTCCCGGCGAGCGACCAGAGGAGCGCCGTCACGTTCTATCTGGAGCGGCTCGGATTCGAGAAGCGCATGGATGCCGAGATCGAAGAGGGCTTCCGCTGGGTCGAGGTGGCTCCGCCCGGCGCCCGCGTGTCGATCGCGATCACCGCGGCGGTGGAGGGTGCGAGTGGCATCGACACCGGCATCCGCCTCACGACGCCGGATGCCGCGGCCGAGCACGCGGCGATGCGCGAACGGGGGATCGACGTCGACGACCTGCTCGAGATGCCCGGCATCCCGCCGATGTTCACGTTCCGCGACGGCGACGGCAACACGCTCTACGTCGTCGAGGGCTGAGTTTCCGGCGGCTCGTCCGGAATGAGCCCGGGCCGGTCGGTACGCTGTGGCTCATGACAACGCTCGTGCTCACCGTCGTCGGAGACGATCGCCAGGGTCTGGTCGCGGCCGTCGCGGACGTCGTCGACGCCCATGGCGGGAACTGGGAGAACAGCCAGCTCGCCGAGCTGTCCGGGGCGTTCGCCGGCATCATCGAGGTGTCCGTGCCCGCGGAGCGGGTCGACGAGCTGCGGGCGGCCCTCGGCGGGCTCGAGGGGATGCTCACGGTCGCGGCGCACCCCGGTCACACCGACGCGGATGCCGCGACCGCCGACCGCCGCTTCGCGTTCCGCGTGCTCGGCAACGATCACCCCGGCATCGTGAAGGAGGTGTCGGCAACGCTCAGCGCGCACGGCCTCAGCATCGAGCGGATGACGACGGAGACCCGCGACGCGGCGATGGCCGGCGGGCGGCTCTTCGAGGCGACGATCGCGGCGAGGGTGCCGGCATCCGTGGACGTGGGTGCCGTGCAGGAGGCGATCGAGCGCCTCGCCGCCGAGATCCAGGTCGACGTCACGCTGGGCGACTGAGCGCGGAGACGTCAAAGGCCCCTTCCCAGTAGAAGCCTGAGAAAGGGCCAGTGGCTCCGACGGGCGTCCATCCCGTGACCTCACGATTTTCAGTTAGTTGCGGTCACCTCATCGGTGCTGTTTAGTGCTCAAGGCCCCTGTTTTCCGCGGGTTGAGTGCTCATTGTTGCTCGTTCGTCGCCTCCGAAGCGCTGCCCGCCGCCACCGAATGTGGCTGTGTTGCGCCGCCGAGGGGTCGGGGGAGCGGAGACGGTCATGGACCGTCTAGACGTGAATCGCCCTGAGCGCTAACGTGTGCGCAGGCAGGCTAATCACACTGTCGATGGCGCCCGCGGCGTGGATACGGCACCGACAGGACACATTCCCGTCGCGACGGCCGCGACGTTGCACGCATCGAAGCGACGGGTTCTTTCGTCAAGAGCATGAGGGCCGCTGCGCCCGCCGCAAACGGCCATGATGATATGCGAGGGATGGTCCTCTCATGATCCCCAAAGGTGATCAAAACGCGTCATCGGCCTTCGAGGTCGATTCGGCGACGGTCAACGGCGAGAAGGCCGATGTCGTCGCCCGGCAGCTGGTCGTCCAGCTCGCCGCTCCGGGTGACGGGGGTGACATCGACGCCCAGGTGAAGGCCGCGCTGTCCTCGCTGCCGGACGGGGCGCGCGTCATCCGGGGGCCGTCGCGCACCGGTCGCCTGGTCGTGCTCCTGCCGGACGGCGCCGCGGTCGAAGACGAGATGAGCGGCAGGGCCGACGCGATCGCGTCCAACGACGCGATCCGCTACGTCGAGCCCGACGTGATCGACCGCGCTCAGGTGATTCCGAACGACCCCCGCTATCCGCAGCAGTGGGCACCGCCCGCGGTCGGTGCGGAGGATGCCTGGGATCTCGAGACGGGCAACAACGCGGTCGTGATCGGAATCATCGACTCGGGTCTGTCTATCACCGGCGCGAATCCCGACCACGACGACCTGAACAACATCGCGCGCATCACGTTCGGCACCGATTTCGTCGATGGTGGCACCCCTCGTGACCTCAACGCGCACGGCACCCACGTCGCCGGAATCGCGGCGGGTGTCGGGAACAACGCCGCCGGGATCGCGGGCATGAACTGGGGCTCCCCGGTGTACATCACCCGAACCCTCGATGCGGCCGGCAACGGGACGGGGTCCGGCCTTGCCGACGCGATCGAGGAGATCACCGATCATGCCGTCGCCCTCGGCATCCATGCGGTCATCAACTACTCCGCCGGCGGACCCGACACGATGGTCAAACGCGACGCGTGCCAGTACGCGTCGGACAACGGCATGCTCGTCGTCGCCGCCACGGGCAACGACAACGGCGGGGCGGTGCTCTTCCCCGCCGCGTACTCGACGACGATCGCCGGCGTGATCGCCGTGGGATCCACCGACGTCGGCGACACGGTCTCGAGCTTCTCGAACGTCGGTCCGGAGGTGACGGTCGTCGCGCCGGGCCGCGGCATCCTCTCGGCCACACCGACCTACAGCGTGAACCCGGCGATCGCCTTGAACTTCGACACGTTCGACGGCACGTCCATGGCGACACCGCTCGTCACCGGTCTCATCGCCCTCATGTGGAGCCGTCATCCCGGTCACACGAACGTGAAGGTGAAGCAATGCCTCACCGACACGGCGGTGAAGCTGGGAGCGGGAAACTTCGACAACTCGTGGGGCTTCGGCCGCGTCGATGCGCTCGCCGCGCTCAAGTGCGGTGACCCGTTCGTTCTCTCTTTCATCGGCTCGTCGTGCCCGAACACGGTGATCACGCTTTGCCCGAGCGTGCTTGTGTCGTGCCCGAACACACAGATCTGGGTCTGCGAGCCGTCGCGCCTCACACTCTGCCCGACGTCGAGGCTCGTCATCCAGTGCCCGTCCCGGCTGCGGTGCCCGTCACAGCTTCGATGCCCGCCACCCCGCACGGACCTCTGCCCGCGCACGGTTCTGTGTCCGCAGACGGTGCTGTGCCCCGAGTCCGCGCTGTGCCCGCAGTCGGCACTGTGTCCGCAGAGCCGGCTCTGTCCGTCTGACTTCGGCGCCTGCCCGTCGTTCGTCGACGGCTGCCCGTCGTCGCTCGGCTGCGACAGCTTCCTCTCCTGCGGCACCGACGTGTTCAACCCCACCGACCTGATCAATCCCGCAGACCCCCGGACGATCGACCCGGCCATCCGCGGACGCATCGCTGGGCTGCGGGAGCGTCTCGGCCCCGGTGCCGCCGGGCAGAGCGGCGGCTTCTTCGTGGACCGCGACGGCACCGTGTTCGAGCTGTGAGGGCCATGCCCCCATCCGCTGCAAACCGCACCGGCCTGGCCCGCAGGGGAGTGCGACTCCTCATGCGCCGTGGTCTGATCGCTCCCCGCGACATCCACCGTTACGGACTTACCGTTCGGGACGTGTCGCAGTCCAACGGTGTCGCGCTCGTGGAACTCGGCTCGGGTCACGGCTTCGCTGTCAAGGATGTCGCGCTTGGGCACACCGACCAGGGCGATCCCGCCAGGGAGATCGCGCTCTACCGGACCGCCGCTTCGATGCCGGAGGTGGCCAGTGTGGTGCCGCGATTCTTCCTCCACGACGAATCCGAGAATCTGCTCATCACCGAGGGGCTGCTGTCGGCGCGCCGGATCGACGCGCAGAGGTCGCGCAGTGCGCTCGACCCGCTCTCGGCGCGGTCGTTCGGCACTGCGCTCGGCACCTGGCACCGGGCATCCCGGGGCATGACGGGACTGGCTGCGTCGCGGCCGTGGCTGCTGTCACTCGATGGTGACGATCGGCTGGAGGTGATCGACCGCTCCGATGTGCTCAGGGCCCTCGCCGACCGCGTCCTCGCCGACGACGGCCACCGAGCGGTGATCGACGATCTGCGCACGGCGTGGACCCCGGACACGACGATCCACGGCGATGTGCGGTTCTCCAACGTGCTGGTGCGCGCTGACGGTACGAGTGCGCTCATCGACTGGGAGTACGCCGGTCAGGGCGACGTCCACTGGGACGTCGCCGGCGCCGTGCAGGAGTTCATGAGTGCGGGGGCGAACTTCGCCGGCGTCGGCTTCACCGCCCCGATCACAGCATTCCTCTCCGCGTATGCCGTCGCACGCGGCACCGAGCCCGATCGTCGCCGACTCGCGGTCTTCGTCTCCGGCCGCCTGCTCGTGCGCGCGTTCCAGATCGCCGCGTGGACGAGCGACCCCGGCGACGAGATCGACCGCCATCTCGCGCTCGCGCGCGCTGCCTCGCGGCTGGCGGCGGCGTGACGCGCGAGGACCCGCACCACGACCTGGCTTCCGCCGCACGCTGGCTCGCCGCGCGGGCAGCCGACTGGACCGATTCCGCCGAGGGCATCGAGAAGGACCTGTACGGCTGGTACCTGCACGTCACGCCGGCGCCTGACCGGACCGGCCCGGTCGGACCGGCAGAACTCAATCTCCCGGGGGCGCTCGATGCCGCGCACGCCGACGCAGACCGTTTCACGGGCGGCTGGCGCGCGGTCGAGGCCGGACCGGGCGGGGTGCTCGCCGAACGTGGTGGGCTCCGCCGCGTCATCACGCGGTCCGAATACGTCGTTCCGGCGCGCCCCGGCTTGGCGGCGGTCGCCGGTGAGGCACTGCTTGTTCGCGAGGCCTGGACATGGGTGGATGTGGAGGGCGGATTCTGGTACACCCGTCGCGGCCACTGGCCTCCACCGGGGGTCGACAGATTGACTCGCGTGTACCTGCACGTCGCCCCCGCGGATGCGCCCGCAGCGATCGCAGCGCTCACCGGCCTGCTCGCGGTCGCGCCGGGTGTGCCCTACCAGCTCAAGGCCAGCCTTGCCGACGTCGGGTCAGTGCGCGCTGACGGAGTCGTGCTCTATCTCGGCGTCGAGGATGCCGCCGCGCTCGAGGCGGCATTGCAGGAGGTCGTTTCGGGCCTGAGCGGTTTGCTGCATCCCGGCCGCCCGCGATTCACTGCGGCGCTCGTCGATGGCGTCGCGGGAGCCGGCCGGGCCGAAAGCAGTCTCGACGGGGAGAGTTTCGGCGACCTGCGCTGTCGCATGGTGGCCGACGCCTGGCGTACGCTCGATCGCCGTCGGCGCGCCGATGAGGACGCGGTGCTCAGCGCGCTCGTGGGGGAGTTCATCCGGCTGGGTGTGGACCCCGCCCGCCCCGATCTCATCTCTGCAGGCACGGGATGACACCGGAGCAGAGGGCGATTGCGCCGCCGGACCCCTCCTCGGCGACGCATCGGCGTCGCGATGCGGTCGCCCGTATCTCGAAGCAGCT
>DASUQB010000406.1:0-2675 GCA_036280835.1 Microbacterium sp.
CGCGCTGCACTTCTCGGTGTGCGCTCCACTTTCCTGCACGCGCTGCACTTCTCGGTGTGCGCTGCACCCCTCCGCACGCGCTGCCCTTCTCCGCACGCGCTGCCCTTCTCCGCACGCGCTGCCCTTCTCCGCACGCGCTGCACTTCTCTGCCCGCGCTGTGTCAATCGGCGCAGCGCGGTCAGATTTATGCAGCGCGAGCCGGGGTGGCCGGGGGGTCAGCGGCGGCTGAGGCCGTCGAAGACGAGCGCAAGCACGTCGTCGGCGATGTCGCTCGCACTCTCGGGGCCGGTCGGCCGGTACCACTCGACGAGCGAGTTCACCATGCCGAAGACCAAGCGGGTCGCGATCGCGGGATCGAGATCGGGGCGCACGGCGCCATCCTCCTGTGCCTCGCGCACCAGGGAGCTGACCGCGTCGTCGAACCGGCGGCGCCGCGCGAGGGCGTGGCGTTCGACGGCGGTGTTGCCCCGCAGCCGCAGCAGCAGCGTGACGTAGGGCAGCCGCTCGACGAGCACCTCGACCGCCCGGCGAACGACATAGGTGAGGCGGTCGAGGGGCGCGCCGGCGGTGGCACCCGGCTCCCCGAGCACCTGCTCGAGACCGCCGAGCGCTTCGTCGAGGGCCGCCTCGAGCAGGTGCTCCTTCGAGGCGAAGTGGTGGTAGATCGCGGACTTGGACAGGCCGAGCCGCGCGGCCAGCATGCCCATGGATGTCGCGTCGTAGCCGTGCTCGTTGAACACGCGGGCGGCGACCTCGAGCGCGCCACGGCGGTCGTAACCCGGGCGCCCCCGGCGCGGCTCGGGCGCGGACCCGGCATTCGGCTCGGTGGCGGCACCCGGCTCGGTGGCGGCTGCGGGGGCATCGACGGCGGGCGCGACAGCCTTCGGGGTCGCAGGCGGGGACGGACTCGCGGAAACCGCGGCCGTCGCCGTCTCAGTCGTCGCAGTCTCAGTCGTCGCCGTGTCGGCCGTCGCTGTGTCGGCGGTCGCCGTGTCGGCGGTCGCCGTGTCGGTCGCCGCCGTATCGGTCGTCGCCGTGGCGGTCGGGTCGGTCACGGGGCCAGTCTTCCAGGCGCCGGCTCGCCGGCCTCGGCCGCGGCATCCGCCTTCTCGACCGATGGGGGCGCCGGCCGGTCGGTCACGACGGCACGGCCGCGGAAGAGGGCGACCACCTCGCCCGCCTCGTCCGTCACGGTGACGTCGTAGACGCCGCGCCGTCCCTGGCGCACGCGGCGCTCGGCGGTCGCGCGCAGCAGCTCGCCGCTGACGCTCGAGCGCACGAAGTCGATCTCGGCGCCGACAGCCACCGTCACGCGGTCGTCTTCGTTGCAGGCGATCGCGAAGGTCGTGTCGGCGAGCGCGAAGACCAGCCCGCCGTGGGTGATGCCGAACCCGTTGGTCATGTCGTCGCGCACGCGCATCGACACGACGGCGCGGCCCGGCTCGTCGGCTTCGACGACCATCCCCAGCGCCGCCGAGGCCCGGTCGTTCGCCATCATGTCGCGGCTCGACATCCGACCCCCTCGCTCCGCGCGCGGGCGTTTGTCTGCCGCGCGGTACGGGCCTATAATAACTGAACGATCGTAAAGTAAAGGTGCTGACGATGACGACACGCGAACAGGCCCGGTTCGACGAACTGATCGCCGCCGACTCCCGCATCGAGCCGCGGGACTGGATGCCCGACGCCTACCGGAAGACGCTCGTGCGGCAGATGTCGCAGCACGCGCACTCCGAGATCATCGGCATGCAGCCCGAGGGCAACTGGATCACGCGGGCGCCGAGCCTCAAGCGCAAGGCGATCCTGATGGCGAAGGTGCAGGACGAGGCGGGCCACGGGCTCTACCTCTACTCCGCCGCCCAGACGCTCGGAACGCCGCGCGACGCGATGACCGAGGCGCTGCTGGCCGGCAAGGCGCGGTACTCGTCGATCTTCAACTACCCGACTCCGACGTGGGCCGACATGGGCGCGATCGGCTGGCTCGTCGACGGCGCCGCGATCGTGAACCAGGTGCCGCTCTGCCGCGCGTCCTACGGTCCGTACGCTCGCGCGATGGTGCGCATCTGCAAGGAGGAGTCGTTCCACCAGCGGCAGGGCTTCGAGATCCTGCTGACCCTCATGAACGGCACGCCCGCGCAGCGGGAGATGGCCCAGGATGCCGTGAACCGCTGGTACTGGCCGAGCCTGATGATGTTCGGGCCCCCGGATGACGAATCACCGAACTCGGCGCAGTCCATGGCCTGGAACATCAAGCGGTTCGGCAACGACGACCTGCGCAACCGTTTCGTCGCGATGCTGGTTCCCCAGGCCGAAGCGCTCGGCATCACCCTCCCCGACCCCGAGCTGCGGCTCGACGACGAGGGGAACGTCGCCGCCATGGGCCCGATCGACTGGTCGGAGTTCGAGGCCGTGCTGAAGGGCAACGGCCCCTGCAACGCGCAGCGGATCCAGCACCGGCGCCAGGCGCACGAGGACGGCGCGTGGGTGCGCGAGGCGGCGGCCGCCTACGCCGAGCGGATGTCGCGGAACGAGGTGGCGGCATGAGCATCGACCCCTCGACAGGCTCGGGGACCGGTGCGGTCGCTGAGCGAAACCGACCGGTCGCACAGCCCACCCCGCCGGTCGCTGAGCCCACCCCACCGGTCGCTGAGCCTGTCGAAGCGTCGTGGGCTCTCTG
>DASUQB010000407.1:0-4817 GCA_036280835.1 Microbacterium sp.
CTTCGCCGAGATGCTGCGGCGGCAGGCCCGCGCCGACGGCGACGTCGACGCCACTCGCGACTACGTCGAGGCGATGCTCGGCCTCCAGGTCTGGGCGCACTCCCTGCACGAGTCGATCAACGGCGATCCCCACGAACACGCCCACGAGCACCACCTCGCCGAGTGACGCGCTTGGACGGTCATCGTGCACCCAAGGGCGTGACGCCTTCGACGCGTAGTGCGGGCCTCAAGCGCGTCATCTCCGGGCGGATGCTGCTGCTGTTCGTCGTGGGAGACGTGCTCGGCGCCGGCATCTACGCTCTGGTCGGCCAGGTCGGCGGTCGCGTCGGCGGGGCGATCTGGACGGCCTTCCTGGTCGCTCTCGGGCTCGCGCTGTTCACCGCCTTCGCGTACGCGGAGCTCGTCACGAAGTATCCGAAGGCGGCCGGTGCCGCGCTGTATGTCAACAAGGCCTGGCGACGCCCGTTCGTGACCTTCCTCGTCGCCTTCGCCGTCATGTGCTCCGGGTTGACATCGGCGGCGGCTTTGTCACGTGCCTTCGGCGGCGACTACCTGTCGGTATTCCTCGACGTGCCGACCGTCGTCGCCGCGGTGCTGTTCATCCTCGCCGTGGCGCTCGTGAACTTCCGCGGCATCTCCGAGAGCGTCCGCCTCAACGTCGTGCTCACGAGCATCGAGCTGACAGGACTCTTGCTCGTGATGGTGATCGGGATTGGGGCGATCGCGGACGGCGGCGCCTCCGTCGACCCCGGGCGGGTCTTCGAGTTCAAGGAGGGCGAGAGCATCGCCGCGGCGATCATGGGCGGCGCCGGCCTGGCGTTCTTCGCCCTCATCGGCTTCGAAGACTCGGTCAACGTCGCCGAGGAAGCCCGCGACCCCAGCCGCGACTATCCGCGTGCGCTGCTCGGCGGACTGCTGATCGCTGGAACGGTCTACCTCCTCGTCACGACCGTCGCCTCGATGGCCGTCCCGACCGCCCAGTTGGCCCGTTCCGACGGGCCGCTGCTAGAAGTCGTCCAGACCGGCCCGCTGAGCATGTCGACCAAGGTGTTCTCGGCGATCGCGCTGTTTGCCCTCGCGAACGGCGCCCTGATCAACATGATCATGGCCTCACGGATCCTCTACGGGATGGCGAACGAGGGCATCCTCCCGCGCGCCCTCGGTCGCGTAGAGCCCCGGCGCGGCACGCCGTGGGTGGCGATCGCCGCAACGACCGCGATCGCCGTGATGCTGATCGTCTCCGGCGACCTCAGCGGTCTCGCTGACACGACGGTGCTGCTCCTGCTCCTGGTCTTCACCGCCGTCAACGTCGCGGTCCTCGTCCTGCGCCGCGACCCGGTGGCGCACCGGCACTTTCGAACGCCGACGGCGATCCCCGTGATCGGCGCTGCCGTCTCCGTCGGCCTGATGACGACCAAGGAGCCAGCCGTCTTCGCCCGCGCCGGAGCGCTCCTCCTCGTCGGGATCGCGTTCTGGGCCCTCAACCGCCTGGTCCGCGGGCACCATCCCGGGGCGTACGGAACCGAGGACGAAGGGCTCGAGGGACGGGACGCTGCGAGCGAGGTGGCAGCCGGAGCGGCGTCGCGATGAGCGCGCTCCGCCTCCTTGCGCCAACCATCGCGTCGGGGTGGAGCGCCCTACGACTGCGGCCCCGACACTCGACGGCGCTCCATAGCGGGCCGACACCGAGCAGTACGCGCATCTGGTCGGTCATGCTCGATCGGACGCGGCTGCAGGCATCCCAGACTGCGGCCGAGGGCAAGCCCGAACCTCCAGCCCGAAGGCGCGGTAACGCGGTCCTCCGGTCACCTCGGTAGTCCTCCACCGCGCTCCACGGCAGAGCCACGATGCGGGTCCCCTGCCCGCGAGCGACGATCGTTCCACACGCCTCATGCGATCCCGAGGACGGTCACCATGTCGACACCGAGCTCCCACACCTCGTTCTCCCCCTCCGGTTGGCACCGGCGACCGGAAGGCCGCGTCACCGATCTCGGGCGGCTGCTGCTGGGGCTCTGCATCGTCGCCCTCGGCACGCTGCTGCTCCTCGGCGCCGCCGGCGTGCTCGACGCCGGCCGCGCGATCGACCGCTGGTGGCCGCTCGTGCTCGTCGCGGCGGGCCTCTTCACCCTCGCCGAGCGCCCGCCCGCCGTCGTGCGCGGCCTGCTCCTGACGGCGGCCGGCGCGACGCTGCTGCTGTTCACAACCGACACCGTCGACGAGAACGCGTGGGACTACGTCTGGCCGGCCGCCATCATCGTCGCCGGTCTCGCGATCCTCACGCGATGGAGCGGGCGCGCGATCGCCGTGCCGAGCACCGCCGCCGAGGACGACGTGGTGCGCTCGACCGCGATCTTCGGCGGGCCACGGGTCATCAGCTCAGCGCAAAGGTTCCGCGGGGGATGGCTGACCGCGATCTTCGGCGGCGTGACACTCGATCTACGCGGAGCCCGCCTCGCCCCCGGCGGCGCGTCGATCAACGCGACCGCTGCCTTCGGGGGGATCGAGATCCTCGTCCCGAGGGGGTGGCGCATCACGATCCGCAGCACCCCGATCTTCGGTGGCGCCGAGGACAAGACCGACCACAGAACCCCGCCGGCCGACGACGCGCCGACGCTGCGCATCGATGCCGTTTGCGTCTTGGGCGGCGTCGAGGTCAAGCACGAGAAATGACGGGGAGCAGACGCTGCTGCCCAACCGCGAAGGAGGACAGATGCCCGCCAAGATCACCCCCGGCGCCGCCGGCGACTGGATCGAGGTCCACTCCCCCGGCGGCGGCCCGCCTCGCCGCGGCCTGATCCTGGAGATCCTCGGCGCCCCGGGACACGAGCACTATCGCGTCCGCTGGGTCGACGATCACGAGTCGATCTACTACCCGGCCGACGGAGCCGTGATCGTGCCGCCCGACCAAGACGTGGCGCGCCACTGAGGTCCCCGTGCGCAGCGGTCGGGATGCGGTCGTCGCGATCGCGGCGCTCGCCCTGATGGTGCCCGCGACGCAGGCGGTGGCCGCGGAACCCGGGCCGTTGGCGGCCGACGGGACGGTCGGCGATCTTCGGTGAGCGCCTGCTCGTGTCGTGACGGCAGAGTCGCGCGCCGAGGGCGGTGACGCTCCACGCGCCGGCGCGGCGACATACCGGTCGGAGCCCGCGTAGTCATCCGAACCCGCGGTGATGCAGATGCCGGATGTGCCCTCGCGCGGCGCGCGGGACACTCGGTCGTGGAAAGGAGATGCCATGGCCACCCAGACGATCGAGCCTCCGGTCCAGCGGACCGGCACCGACCTGGAGGCGCTCTTCCCGGGCCGGTTCCTAAGCGTCACGAGCTTCAAGCGGGATGGCACCGGCGTCGCCACGCCGATGTGGTTCGTGTCCGACGGCCGGCGGCTGTTCGCGCTGACCGACCGGCACTCGGCCAAGGTGCGGCGCATCCGCCGCGAACCGCGCGTCCTGGTCGCTCCATGCCGCGCAAGCGGCAAGCTCCGCGGCGTCCCGGTCTCGGCGTACGCGGAGGTCCTGACGTCCGTCGCGGAGCTGGATCACGTCCAGAAGCTCCTGCTCAGGCGCTACGGGATCTCGTATCGCCTCGTGATGCTGGGCTACCGGCTCGGCCGTCGCCTCCGCGGCCGCGCGGCCGTCGCCGACGGCGCCGCGCTGGCGATCACGCTGCAGGCGTAGGAGGACGTGGCGGCCTTCGCCACCCGGATCGTCGCGTGCCTCCAAGATCCCGCCGGGGTCGGTACCGCCAGCCTCGCGCGCTAGGCACGACCGGCGCCGCGTCAGCGGCGCCGGAATCGTGGCGTCTTCGTCGCGGCCGGCGCGGGTCGCACGATCACCAGCGCGGCGATGGCGGCCGTCAGGAACAGCGCGGCCATTCGCGCCGGATGAAACGCCGGCACGAACCGGCTGCGGCCGCCCTTGAGCTCGATGTATCCGATCGGCGTGACGCTTCCGGCTCCGCCGCCGCCCTCGCCCTCCTGGTGCTTGGTCGGGTCGGAGCCGCTGCCGGCGCCCATCCCGAACCTGGCGACGGCGACCGGCACGACGGTGACGCCGTCCCGCTCGACCGGCGTTCCGAAGACCGTGGAGGTGCCAAGCCGCGCGCCCATCCGGTCGGCGAGTGTCGCGAGCAACGCATCGCCGCGACGGGGTGGCGTGGTGGTCGTCGCGTTTCCGGACATCGCTGGGTGCTCCTTCGATGGAGGGATAGGGGCTCAAAGGTTCCACCCACGGCTCCCCGTCGGCATCCGTGAAAAGCACGTTGCGTGCGCTGTACGCGCTCATCACGGTGGCGGGCGAGCGTAAGAACCCGAAGCAGGCACCGGGTCATGCCGATGTGCTGATTGCCGCCCGGGACCGCGAAGGGTCGCCGGTCAGCTCGAGCGGGACCTGGGCGCGGCTGACGCGGTCCCCGTCGAATGCCCGCTGAGGACCGTGTCGAGCAGGTCGACGTATTGCCCGAGGTGGCGCGGTCCGAGGAACCGATCGCGGACCCGCACCTGAGCCGCCTCACCCATGCGCTCGGCCTCGTGCGGGTTGTCGAGGAGGGCACGGACCCCGAGCCCGAACGTGCGCAGGTCCCGCGCGCCGACGAGGCGGCCGGTGACACCATCCTCGATCTGGTCGCGGATCCCGCCGACGTCGGCGGCCACGACCGGTCGAGCCTTCCACATCGCCTCCGAGACCGTCAGCCCGAAGCCCTCCGCGAGGCTCTTCTGGACGACGACGTCCGCGCGTCGCTGCAGCGCGTTGACGATCACGGCGTTCTCGTCGGCGTCGTCCATCGGCAGCAGCGCGAGATGCACCCGACGCCGGACTCGC
>DASUQB010000408.1:0-11805 GCA_036280835.1 Microbacterium sp.
TCGGGTCCCTACGGGTCGAAGAGCTTCGCCTCGATCGCCCCGGGCAAGAGCACCTCGGCATCGTTCACCACACGCCTGGCCGCCGTCCCGTCGGGCTCGGTGACCCTGACCGCGACGGGGGGCGGCGCCTCGCCGCTGACCCTGAGCACCGGCATCCCGTTCACGCCCGCATCCTGCGGCTGAGGCTCGGGGCCGGGCAGCGCGAATCGCCCTGTCCGGTCCCGCACCACCTCCGCGTGCGAGCGCACGCGGCACGGCATCACATCGGGGCGCTCACGAGTGCCCTCATCATCACACCGAGGGGAAACGCAGTGAAACGAACTGACATCGCCGTCCCGCGTGCGTCGCGCGAGACATGGAAGAGCCGGAGCGCCACGCTCGTCGCAGGCGCAGTGGGCGTCGCCCTCGTGGCGGGGAGCATCGGGCTCGCCGGCCCGGCGGCGGGTGCCGCGGAGCCGGCGTCGCTGCTGGCGTCCTACGACTTCTCGGAGACCAGCGGCACCACGGTGCACGATTCCTCCGGCGCGGGCCGTGACGGCACCGTCGTCGGGGGAGCGGCATGGCGCGGCGGCTACATGCAGTTCACCGGGGCGAACCACGTCCGGCTGCCCGATAACCTCCTGACCGGGCAGAGCGCGGCGACGATCGTGATCGAGACCAACCCGACGGCGCTGTCCGGCAACAAGTTCCTCTGGAACATCGGCGGGTCGGGCGACTCCGCGACAGGCCAATTCTTCGTCCAGCCGGTGCAGACGCGCCTGGCCATCTCGAAGACCAACTGGAGCGGTGAGCAGACGGTGACGTCTGCGACCAAGATCGTCGCGGGCAAGTCGCAGTCGATCGCGGCGACGATCGCGAAGAACGCCGCGGGCACCACCTCCACCCTGAAGCTGTACATCGACGGCGCCCTGGTCGCCCAGAAGGCCGACTCCACTGTCAGCCTGAGCGATCTCACGACCCACACGATGAACTACATCGGCAAGAGCGCGTACGCGGGCGACAGCCTGTACCAGGGCGGCGTCTCGGGGTTCCGGGTATACGGAGAGGCGCTCTCCGCCGCGGACATCGCGACGGCGTCGGCGACGGATGCCGCAGCAGCCGCCGGCGAGACCGTCAACGCCATCGACCTCGCCGCCGTCAACGTGCAGAATCTCCAGCAGGTCGAGGGCGATCTGGTGCTGCCCACGAGCGGCGGGGTGACCTGGACATCGAGTCCCGCCGGAATCGTGGCGGCGAACGGCGCCGTGACGCGGCCCTCGGCCGACACCCCCGTCACGCTCACGGCGACCGCGACAGTGCGCGGGCAGACCGCGACGAGGGACTTCGCCGTCACTGTGCGGAAGGCGCCGACGGCTGCCGAGCAGGCGACGCGCGCCGCCGAGGCGCTGCTGCTGCCGTCCGTGCTGGAGAAGGGCTACGTCCTGCCGGCCACCGCGCTCGGGCTGCCCGTCACCTGGTCGCACGTCTCCGGTGTGGGCTCGGTCGAGGGCGGGGCGATCGCGACCGCGCCGGTCTCCGGGCTCGGCTCCGCGAAGCTTCAGGCCGTCGTCGGAACCGGCTCGGATGCCGCCACGACGCAGATCGATGTGCGCATCGCCGAGGCGCAGGCCCCCCGGCTGGCTGCCTACACCACGTCGAAGAACACCCGCGGCGGCGATGACCCCGAGGTCACGCGCGCAGGTCACCTCGCGCTGAGCACCGACGGCGCCGGCTACACCGCCCTCAACACCGGAGCGGCCGTGGTGTTCCCCACCGTCACCGGCATGACCGAGACGAACAACGGCACGAAGCGGTACCTGGCGCAGCCGTACGTGTTCCGGCTCGCCGGCGACGAGGGCTTCGGCCTCATCGCGCGCCGCACGACCGACACCGGAGCGGCCGACGCCGCGGGTGCGCTCGTGTTCACGTCACCGGACCTCGTCGAGTGGACCGAGACGGCGTTCCTGCCGCTTCCGGGCCAGGCGACGACCGGCGCGGTCTCGGCCGAATGGGACTCACGCGTCAGCGCCTACCGCGTCGTGTGGACCACCCCCGCCGGATCGGCCCTGACCGGGACGACCGCAGACTTCGGGGCCGTGGCATCGGTGAAGGTCGGCCAGCAGCCCACGGGCCGCACCGGCAGCATCAACGTGGCCTACGCCGAGACGGCCTCGATCGTTCCGGTGACGTCCGCCGAGGCGCGGACGGCCGAGCAGCTGCTCGGACGGGTGCGCAACACCGGACTGCAGGCGCCGGCCGATGTGACGGTCGCGCCGGGGGAGGCGCCCGAGCTGCCCGAGAAGGTGACCGCCGAGTACTCCGACGGCGGCACGCACGACTTCCGCGTCGCGTGGGACACGTCCGGGGTCGACACGTCGACACCGGGGGAGTACTCGGTGACCGGAACGCTGAAGCGCACCGACACGATCTTCCCGCTGCTGGCGAACCGCGCCGACCCGCACGTCCTGCGGTACACGCTGCCGGGTGGCGAGAAGACGTGGCTGTTCATCGCAACCGATGACAGCGGCCAGGACGAGTTCTTCATCCGGCAGGCCGACACGATCGCCGGGCTCGCGACCGCCACCGACAACCGCATCCTCGGATACGGGCTGTCGGGCACGAGCACGAACTCCCAGCTGTGGGCACCGGAGCTGCACGTCGTGAACGGAGACCTGTACATCCTGTTCGCCGCGAACGCCAACAGCCTGAACTCGTGGACGGGCGTGCAGTCGTACACCATGCGACTGCGGTCCGGCGGGAACCCGCTCGTGCGCGCCGACTGGGAGGCCCCGCAGCGCGTGGTCGACGCGAACGGCCAGCCCCTCACGACCTACGGCACGGGGATCACGCTCGACATGACGCACTTCGAGGACGCCGGCACGGACTACGTCGTGTGGTCCGAGCGGATCGTCGCTCCGGCGACCGGTCCGGCCGTGCTGAAGATCGCGAAGGTCATCCCCTCGGCGACGGGTGCCTGGCAGCTCTCCGGCCAGCGTTCGACGATCGTCTACCCCGACAAGGGCTGGTCCGACAACACCTCGGCGGTCGCCGAGGGCCCGTTCGTGATCCAGCGTGACGGGAAGATCATGATCACCTTCTCGGGCTCGAACATCGACTGGACGTATGCGGTCGGACTGGCCACCGCGTCGTCGGGTGCAGACCTGCTCGACCCGGCGGCGTGGGAGGTGCGAAGCAACGCGATCTGGAGCTACGAGGGCACGTTCCTCAACAACTGGGGTCCCGGTCACAACTCGTACACCTACGACGACGACGGCAACCTGCTCAACGTCTTCCACGCGAAGGCCACGCAGAACGGAACGCGCGACGCCGGCATCCGGATGGTGTACTTCCGTCAAGACGGCAGCCCGATCCTCGACATGACGGATGCCGAGTGGCTGTCGACGGCCAACCGCACCGTGACGGCGAAGGTCGTCGTGACCGCCGCAGCCCTCGACGTCACGGGCGCGGTCACGGCAAGGTGCGTCGCCGGCAAGGTCATTCAGGTCGTCTCGGTCACCAACGACGAGGACGTCCCGGTCGCGGTCTCGGTGTCGGGTCCGTACGGCACGAAGGCGTTCGCCTCGATCGCGGCGGGCAAGACCGCGTCGGCGTCGTTCACGACGCGGCTGCAGGCAGTCCCGTCCGGGTCGATCACCCTGACCGCGACGGGGAGCGGCTCCGCGACCCTGACCGAGGAGATCGCCTACTCGCCGGCGAACTGCAGGTGACCTGAGCCGGCCGCCGCTGCGGCCGGGCGACGCGCGTCGCGGGGGTGTTCCAACCCCGCGGCGCGCTGTCGCGCGCCCCGCGTGCGCCCTGTCGCGTGCCGGGCGTGCGCCCTGGCCGTCCGTGCCCTCGTCCCCTCGCTCAACCCGCGTCCCAGGTCGGCCGGTTTCCCGCAGCCAGGAGGCGGCTCACGTGGGACACAGATGCCCGCGGGCTCGGGCGCGTGTCCCAGTTCGGCCGGTTCCACCGGCCGGGAGGCGGCTCAAGTGGGACATGGATGCGGCGGGCTCGGGCGGGTGTCCCAGTTCGGCCGGTTCCCGCAGCCAGGAGGCGGCTCAAGTGGGACATGGGGGGCCGGGACCCCGGGGTGACGACGAAGCGCCCCGCCGGCCGAGGCCGACGGGGCGCTTTCGCAGGCGGGCTAGCCGCAGGTGGCCGCCAGGTACGAGGCGGATGCCTGGGCGCTGTCGCCACCGGCGGTGACGGTCACCGTGACCGATCCGCCTGTGATGGATGCCGCCCGTGTGCTGAAGGCCGCGCTCGTCGACTTGCCCGGCTGCACAGCGGCGATCGACTTCGAGCCGTACGTCGAGGTGATGGCGAGTGCCACGGGCATCGTGGCCCCGTTCGCGACGCGTGCGGTCACCGTCACCTTGCCGGCCACGCAGCGCGTGTCGGCGGTCACCGTCACCGGCAGCAGGGGGGCAGCCACGACGACTCTGGCGGTCACCGTCACCGCCGTGGAGCTGTAGAGCTCCTTGCCCGGCGCGTTCCATGCCGTCGAGCCGCCCGCACCGACCCACTGGTTCAGGTTGGCGCCGATCGTCCGCACGGTGCCGGTCACCGCGTAGGTGCCTGCCTCGGCGGTGTCGACGGCAGAGAGATCCCAGTCGACGGGCTGCGACGCCGTGCCGCGGCCGTAGGCGAGCGTCACCTCGGCCGATGCCGGAAGGGCGGCGCGCACCTGTGCCTCGGTGGCGTCGGACGCCACCTCGACGTCGCCGAGGTCGGCGTCCACGGCGGATGCCGCATCCGCTTCTCGCAGCGTGTCGTACCCGCCCTTGGTCAGGGGCACGATCCCGCCGTGCTTCGTGCTCGGGGCCATGAAGAAGCTGTCGCTCACGAGCTGCGACCATCCGGCGTCGAGATCCGTGGTCTCCATCGGCCGGTACCCCGTGGAGGGGATGACGTCGACATACAGGTACCACTTGTCCTCGTCGTGCCGCTTGAACACGGCGGGACCTTCGACACCGCCGGCGTTGTTGTTCGCCCACACGGCGCCGATACGCGTCTGCAGCTGCGTCCACGTCGCGGTCGGCTTCCACCACTCTGCCGCGGGCGTCGACTCCATGTAGATGCCCTTGCCCTGCGAGTTGTCCTTCGTGATCCGGTAGGTCTTGCCGGCGTCCTGGATGATCGTGGTGTCGATGGTGTTGCCACCGGCGTCGATGAACACCCCGCCGTACTCGTAGGTCTCCTGCGTGAAGTCGGGCGTCGCGCCCCAGAGGATGCGCGAGTAGCTCGATCCCGTGTGCTCGGCGTTCGCGTAGACGTTCGACGACCAGTACAGGACGAACGCTCCGCGGCCGTCCGGGTAGTAGTCATCGACCCACGTCGCCTCGGGCGCCCACGCCATACCGAGCTCTGCGACCTCCGCGCCGCCCGAGAGCGCCACGTCGAACTGGCGCAGGTCGCTCCATGTCACGAGGTCCTTCGACTCCCAGACGTTGAGCTTCGTGCTGCCCTGCGAGCTCCAGTAGCACCACTCCATGCAGCCGGTGACGCCGCGGTCGCCGCCGAAGACCCGGAGGTCCGTGGCGATGATGTAGTACGTCTGGGTCTCCGGGTTGTAGGTGAGGTACGGGTCGCGGATGCCGGTCGTGCCGAGGTCGGACGCCAGGATCGGCTTGCCGCCGTTGAGCGGATCCCACTGCTCGGGGTTGTCGCCGCGCGAGACGTCGAGGTAGATCTTCTCGGCGTAGCCCGCCGAGTCCTCGATGAAGTGCACCATGGCGTAGCCGAACGGGTCGGCCGCCTGCGCCTCCGGCAGCACCGTCACGGGAACCTCGCGCGTGACGGACTGGCCGCGCACGTCCGCGGTCGCCGTCAGCGTCGTCGTGACCGCCTGCTCGCCGGGCGCCGGCTGGTCGGCCGTGACTGTCACGCCGTCGGCCGCGACGCTCAGAGCGGCGGTCGGCGACGCCCACGACACGAGGCCGCCGTAGGTAGGCAGGGTCGTGACGGGCTCGTCGATGCTGACGGCCGCGACGCGATCGAGCACGGCCTGCGCGGCCTGCTGGTGCGCTGCGGCGTGGAGCGCGGCATCCGCTTCGGAGACGTCGTTCACCTCGGATGCTGACAGGGCCCGGTCGTACACGCGGAAGGTCGACACCTCGCCCTTGTACATCGGGTCGGGCCAGGGCGCCCGGCCGATGGTGTTGAGGCTCTGGTTGGTGATGGAGGCGGGGGTGAGGCTCGTGGGCGCCGAGGCGACCTGGATGCCGTCGACGTAGAAGCTGATGCGGCCGGCCGCGCCGTCGATGACAGAGGTGAGGCTGTACCACCGGTTGGCGGCGAGCGGCGATCCGGACCGGGCGTTGACCTCGCCGCCGCCGCCGGTGGCGGTGATCGCCGTGCGAGCGTTGTCCCTGACCGAGGCGAAATAGTACTGGGTCGTGGAGTCGTTGCCGATGTTCCAGAGGAAGTTGAAGCTGCTCTTCATCGACGCGTCGAGCTTGGTCTCGATCGTGATGGTGGCGGATGCCTTGCCCGCGAGGATCGCGTCGGGGAGCCGCACCCAACTGGCGGTGGGACTCGTCTTCGCGCCGCCGCTGAAGACGAGCGAAGAACCCGTCCACAGCGCGTCGGTGCCGTTCATGACGGTGGCGGCGCCGACCGTGGTCGCGGCGCGGTTCGCGACCGAGGATCCGGCGGTCTGATCGAAGACGTACTCCGCGAGGAGACCCGTGCGGGGTGCCGCCGCCGTTGCACCTACCGCTGGGGCGGCGGCCGCGGGCGCGAGCAGGGAGAGGGCGAGCGCGCTCACCGCCGCGGCTGCCAGCGCAATCCGTCGTCGACGGCCTCGCGGTCGGGTGCTCTGCGGAAGGTGCGGGGACGAGGAGAGTGAGGTCACTCCAGCTCCTTTGCTGTGGATGGTGCATCGTCGGGCGGCGCGTGCCCACCCCTCGTGTATGTTAGCGCTCACTTTACGCCGGGGCAATGGTGCAGTCCCCGCTCGTCGCGCGCGCCGGGCCGCCGGCCGCGTCGTTCCATCCGTCCCTTGACAGTGTCATTCGTTCGCGCTAACAATTAACGCGAGTCAGTGTGATATCGGTAACAGCAGCCGACCGCCTGACAGGAGCAAAGGAGCCCTGCCACCGTGGCGAGCAAGCACTCGATCCGACTCTTGGCACGGACGACCGTCGCCGCAGCCGCCGCCTGTGCGGCCGTGCCCGCCCTTCGCTGCGCACACGCGCTTCCCGCGCGGCACTCCCCGAGCACGTGCGGCTGAAGTCCGCCCCTCAGCGACCGGGGGGATGCCCGCCTGACGGCATCCCTCCGGTTACCAATCGCAGTCCGGCACTCCACGACATCCGACACTCCACGACAGAGGGCACATCATGAACAGAATCAGCCGAGCAGTGGCGCTCGCGACTGCGGCCACCCTGGCAGCGACCGGACTCGTGATGGGAGCCCCGCTCGCCGCCACCGCCGCCCCGCTGTCGATCGAGGCGGCCAAGGTGCTCGACCTCCGGTTCGAGGGAAACCTCGCGGACTCGAGCACGAAGGCCGCCTCGATCACCATGCAGAAGGGTGCCGCCGCGTACGCGGCCGGCATCAGCGGTCAGGCGTTCAACCTGAACGGCTCGAACGCGATCAACCTCGGCACGGCCGCCTACCTGCAGCCCGCCGACCTCACCGCGTCGTTCTGGTACAAGCCGAACGTCGCGATGTCGGGAGAGCAGGTCTTCACCTGGAACAAGACCGTCTACAACAGCGACGGCTGGTACCTCACCTCCGAGAACAACACGACGCCGCTCGCGCTGTCGATCGGCCCTGCGACCGGCCAGCCGTACAAGGTCGCCGTCGACGCTCCGCGCGCCGACTTCTTCCCGACCGGGCAGTGGACGCACGTGGCCGTGACGTATGACAAGGCTACGAAGGCCGTCGCGTTCTACCGCAACGGCGTCAAGCAGGTCTCCACGGTCAAGTACGCCGCGACGGGCACTGCCACGGGCGTGCTCGGCTCTGAGGCGACGAGCGTCAAGACGATCGGCTACAACGGACCGACGTACAACGGTGCGCACGCCAACGGCCTGCTCGATGACTATCAGCTGTACAGCGGCGTCGCCACGATCGCCGACATCGTCTCCCTCACGCAGGCGAACAACCCGTCGTTCAACCCGGTGACCGTGGCCCAGGGTGCCGTCGACGCCCTGTCGATCCCGTCCGCCGCCACGACGAGCTTCGGCGTTCCGACGCAGGCCGCGAACGGCACGCAGTTCGTCTGGACCTCCAGTGACACCGACGTGATCGACATCGAGAACGGCCAGGCCCTGGTCGTGCGGCCGGATTCCGCGCCCGCGACCGTGACGCTGATGGCCTCGGCCACCTACGGCGGGAGCGCCCCCGTGACGAGGTCCTTCCCGGTGACGGTCGCCCCCACCGGTTCCACCACCTCCATCTACCTCGACGACACCGAGCTCGACGAGGTCATGCTCACCGACGACTACCTGGTCAACAGCAACCAGAAGATGATCGAGTACCTGCTGAGCCTCGACCCGGAGCGGTTCCTGGTCGGGTTCAAGAACCAGGCGGGCATTGCCACGACGGCCCAGCCGTACGGCGGCTGGGAGCGCACGAGCGGAACCCGATTCCAGGGCCACTTCTTCGGGCACTACATCTCCGCACTCTCGCAGGCCTACGCCACCACGACGGACGCGACCGTGAAGGAGCAGCTGCTCGGCAAGCTCACGACCTCGGTCGACGGCCTGGCCCAGGCGCAGACGGCGTATGCCGCGGCCAACCCCGCGAACGCGGGATACGTCTCTCCCTTCCCGGTGACGTACCTGCCGCACGGCTCCGACGGGCTGCTCGTGCCGTTCTACAACCTGCACAAAGTGCTGGCCGGCCTGCTCGCCGCCCACGAGCACGCTCCCACCGCGCTTTCGGCGAAGGCCCTCGGCGTGGCGAGCGGCTTCGGCACGTGGGTGCGCGACTGGGCCTCCCGTCAGTCGAACCCTGCGTCCCTCCTCAACACCGAGTACGGCGGCATGAACGAGGCGCTGTACACGCTGTACGAGATCACCGAGAACCCCGCCCACAAGCGCGCCGCGGAGTACTTCGACGAGGTGACGCTGTTCCAGCAGCTCGCGGCGGGCACCGATGTGCTCAACGGCAAGCACGCGAACACGACCATCCCCAAGCTGGTCGGGGCGCTCAAGCGCTACACCGTGTTCACCGATAACCCGCACCTGTACGAGACCCTGACGGCCGCCGAGAAGAGCGGCCTCGAGATGTACAAGACGGCCGCCGAGAACTTCTGGCAGATCGTCGTGAGCGACCACACGTACGCCAACGGCGGCAACAGCCACTCGGAGCACTTCCACGCCGCCGACACGCTGTACGAGCACGCGACCAACGGCACGACCTCGGGCTACGGCGAGAACTCGACCTCCGAGGGATGCAACGAGTACAACATGCTCAAGCTGTCTCGCGCCCTGTTCCAGGTCGACCCGGACGTGAAGTACGCGGACTTCTACGAGTCCACCTACATCAACACGATCCTCGCCTCGCAGAACCCCGAGACCGGCATGATGACGTACTTCCAGCCCATGACGGCCGGGTACGCCAAGGTCTTCGGCCGCCCGTTCGACGAGTTCTGGTGCGACCACGGCACCGCGACCGAGAGCTTCACGAAGCTCGGCGACTCGATCTACTTCCGGAAGGGATCCTCGGTCTACGTCAACCAGTTCCGGTCTTCGGTGCTGACCTCTGCGGAGCACAACCTGACCCTCACCCAGACGGCGAACGTGCCGGCCGATCCGAACGTCGCGTACGAGGTCGAATCGATCGACGGCGGTGCGCTGGCCGAGGGGACGACCCTGCGGCTGCGTGTGCCGGACTGGGTGGCGGGGACGCCGGCGCTCACCGTGAACGGGGTGGCGCAGGATGTCGCGGCCGTGGGCGCCGACGGCTACCTCGCGGTTCCCGTCGCCGACGGCGACCGGATCGCCTACACGCTGCCCGCCGAGGTCACCGTGGACGACGGCACCGAGAACCCCAACTGGGTGGCCTTCAAGTACGGCCCGGTGCTGCTGGCCACTGAGATGAACCGCACGAACGTCGATGCGAGTTACGTGGCCGGTGTGCTCGTGCGCATGAGCGTCGCCGACAAGTCGGTGAACAACAACATCGTCGTCGCCGACGCCGAGACGTTCAAGGCGGGCATCGCCGAGAACCTCGTGCGCATCGCGGACGGTGTGAACGCGAACGGCATGGAGACGATGCGGTTCACGCTGCGGGGCACCGACTCCGCGTCGGCCGCGCTGACGTTCGAGCCGTACTACAGCCTCTACGACGCGCGCTACGCGATGTACATGAACCTCGTCGAGCCCGACTCGGCGCAGGCCCAGGCGCTGATCCGCAAGGAGAAGGAGCAGCTGCGCATCGAGGAGACGACGATCGACTCGCTCACCTCGTTCGACAACAACAACAGCGAGGCCGACAAGAACTACAAGTTCAACAAGTCCGGCGTCGGCGTGTGGCTCGGCCAGGGATACCGCGACGGTCAGATCGCCGCGGACGCGTACTTCCAGTACGACATGATCGTCGACCCGACCCTGCCGAAGAACTACCTCGGCGTGCGCTACTTCGGTGGCGACAACGGACGTACGTTCGACGTCTACCTCAACGACGTCCTGCTCAAGCGCGAGCGCGTCACCAACGCCAACGGCTCGAACACCTTCTACATCCAGTACGACGAGATCCCCGCCGCGGTGCTGGCCGGCATCCCTGCGAAGGACAGCTACAAGCGCGATCAGAACGGCAACTACGTGCTCGACGAGGACGGCCAGAAGATCCCGGTCGTGACGGTCCGGTTCCAGGGCAACGGCACCAGCTACGTCGGAGGGGTGTTCGGCGTCTACACGGCCTCCAAGACGACGTACGGGACCGATGCCGACCTGTCCAAGCTGTCGTTCGAAGGCGCCGAGATCTCGCCGGCGCTCGCCGGGGGAGTGTACGCGTACACCGTGACCGTGCCGGAGGACGCCACGACGGCGACCTTCGACGCCGACCCCGCCGTGCCGAGTGGGCTGGTCTTCGTCGGCGACGTGCTGATCGATGACACGCTGCCTCGTACGGTAGCGCTCAACGAAGGCGCGGAACCGACCGTGCTGACGCTCAAGTCGACGGCGCAGAACCACACCACGACGTCGACTTACAGCATCCAGATCGTGCGTGCCGTACCGGCGCCCGAGCTCGATGTGACGGCGCTGGCGAGCACCCGCTGCGTGGCCGGAAAGGTCACCCTGGTCGTCACGGCGACGAACAACGCGGACGTGCCCGTGAAGCTGTCGCTGTCGACTCCGTACGGCTCCAAGCAGATCGCCTCCCTGGCGGCCGGCAAGAGCTCGTCGACCGCATTCACATCCCGGCTCGGAACGATTCCGGAGGGCCAGGCGACCGTCGTCGCCTCCGCCACGGTCGACGGCGAGACCGTCTCTGTCACCGTCCCGGCCGCCTATTCCGCGAAAGCATGCGGATGACGGCGCGGAAGCTTGTTCTCGCTAACAGTTCGCGGTAACATGCTGGAGAGTCAACGATCCACAGTCGGATCCATAAGCAAAGGCGCGACATGCTCGGCAATCCCACACACCAGACGCACCCCGTGCGCCTCGTGAGTCGGCACGCCCGCTGCCCCGTGGCCACCTTTCGACTATCGAGTGAAGGGGAGCGCTCAGGACACTGACGCTCTCGCGAGACCCGACGACCGGACGGACCGGTCACTCGCAGATTCGGCCGGCAGGGATGTCGGCCAGGAATGGAGAAACGAATGAAGACCAAGGGGCTGCTTGCTCGCACCGCTGTGGGTGCCGT
>DASUQB010000409.1:0-3152 GCA_036280835.1 Microbacterium sp.
GGCCGACGCCCGGATGCTGCTGGGACGGCCCCCGGCCACGGGCGCGTGGCGCGACGGCGACCCGGTGGGCGATCGCCGCTTCGCCGCCTTCGGCGCCTTCCGCACCGAGGGCGGCGACGAGCTGCCTGGCTTCCGGCTCGCCTTCGAGACCTGGGGCGAGCTCAACGCCGCCCGCGACAACGCGGTCCTCGTGCTGCACGCGCTGACGGGCGACAGCCATGTCCGAGGACCGGCCGCCCCCGGCCACGCGACGAGCGGCTGGTGGGACGAGATCGTCGGATCCGGCGCACCGATCGACACCGATCGGTGGTTCGTCGTGGCGCCGAACATGCTGGGCGGATGTCAGGGGTCGACCGGTCCCGCGAGCATCGCCCCCGACGGCTACGAGTGGGCGTCGCGCTTCCCGTACCTGACGATCCGCGACCAGGTCGCCGCGCAGGCGCGGCTCGCCGACGCGCTGGGGATCGACACGTGGGCGGCGATCGTCGGCGGTTCGATGGGCGGGATGCATGCCCTGGAGTGGGCTGTCGGCCGACCGGAGCGCGTCGCGCGGGTCGGCATCCTCTCGGCTCCCCCGGTGAACACCGCCGACCAGATCGCGCTGAACTCGGTGCAGCTCGAGGCGATCCACATCGACCCCCGGTTCCAGCGCGGGGAGTATTACGACGCGGCCGACGGCGACGGCCCGCACAGGGGTCTCGCCCTCGCGCGGCGGATGGCCCTGCTGAACTATCGCAGCCCCACCGAGCTCAATCAGCGGTTCCAGCGGTCGTGGCAATCGAGCGTGAGCCCGCTGGGCGACGGCGGGCGCTTCGCGGTGGAGTCGTACATCGACTTCCACGGCAACCGGTTCACCCGGCGCTTCGATGCGAACTCGTACATCCGCCTGGTGGAGGCCATGAACTCTCACGACATCGGACGCGATCGCGGTGGAGTCGAGGATGCCCTGGCCGGCGTCACCGCCAGCGCCCTCGTGCTCGGCATCGACAGCGACCGGCTCTTCCCCATCGACGGGCAGCACCGCATCGCGCGCGGCATCCCCGGCGCGCTGGACGGCGACCGCGCCGTGGTGATCGCCAGCGATTTCGGCCACGACGGCTTCCTGATCGAGACATCCGCCGTGGGTGCGCACCTGCGACGACTGCTGGCCGCCTGAACACTTCCGCGGGCCGATCCGCCCGCGGGTCGCCGAGTGCTTCTAGACTCGGCCGCATGGCGGATCCCCGGGAATCATCCAGACCGACGCCCCGGAGGTCGTGGATGCGGCGGGGCGCCGCTCTGCTGAGCATCGTCGGCTTCGCGGGCACGCTTGCGCTCGCCGGGCCGCCGGCCCGGGCCGTGCTGCCCGACCAGGTCGGCGTGTTCCCCACCTGGTCGATCTCCGGCGCGGCCGGCGGCTTCGGCGCGACCGCGACCTTCCCGGCATCCGCCGCGTTCGCACCGGTCACCGTGGCGACCGATGCGACCTCGGTGTCCGGTCCGAGCGGAGTGACCGGCTTCCTCGGGGCATCCACCGCCTTCGGACAGAGCTTCGGCTCCACCCGATCGCAGCCCTACCTCAACATCGGCACGGCGGCGGGTCAGGCCGCCTCGACGACGACGCTCTCCTTCGCGGGTGGGCAGCCCGACGGCTGGGGCTTCGCGCTCGGCGACGTCGACGCCGACTGGGTGCTGGTCCGGGCATGGGCCGACGCCGCGCGAACGAGCCCGCTGACCCTCGATCAGCTCGGGTTCCAGTCCGTCGGGAACTACTGCACCAACGTGCCGAAGCCGGGAAGCTGCGCCGCCGCGCCGTACACCGACCAGCCGGTGTGGGTGATCGCACCGGAGACGTTCGACGGAGTCCTGTACCAGCCGGGAACGCTCCGTGGGAACAGCCTCCCCGGAGCACCCGCGGCCACCCGCGATACGTCCGGCGCCTATGGTTGGTTCGCGCCGACGACCGACGTCGCGGTGATCGAGCTCCTTTACGGCGCCCGAGACGGGTTCCCGTTGTTCCAGCTCTGGCTGGCATCGCCCGCGCCGAAGGCGACGATCACGGGGACCGTGACGATCCCGTCGCAGCCGGAGGGCACACCCGTGCCCGAGAACACGGTCATCCAGCTCAACAACGGCGACGGCACTCCCGTCCTGAACGCCGAGGACCTTCCCGTGCAGGTGCCGGTCGCCGGCGACGGCTCCTTCTCGCTGGAGACCGAGCAGCGACCGGACGAGCCGTACGAACTCGTGGTCCTCCCTCCGGCCGGGTTCTCGGCGCTGCCCCCGATCACGGTCATCGCCGACTCCGCGACGCCCGCGCCCGTCACGCTGGAGATCGCGCCCGTGGTGGTCATCCCGCCCGCTCCCCCGGCGGAGCAGCCGGCGGCGGCCGAGACGCCGGAGCTCGCCGAGTCGGGCGCGGAACCCGCGTCCGCCGGCCTGGCACTGGCCCTCGTCGTGCTGGGGGGCGCACTGCTCGGCCTGCGAGCGTCGCGGAGGCAGGCGCGCTCACACTGAGCGCGTGTACACCCAGGGCAGGGAGCCGACCTCCAGTCGGTGCCGGGCGCCGGATGCCGCGGCCGGATCGTCCGCGTCGTACTCGGCATCCTCCCGCCAGTAGAAGACCGGGCCGCTCTCGCCGCGGCGCACCTGCGTTTCGAACGTGCTCGGCCCGGCGAAACGGGTCGCGGCCAGCAACCCGTCGACGTCGGGGGCGTCGGCCAGGCCGTGCAGGGTGACCCACGTCGGCGGGTAGAGGGTCATCTCTCCGCGCGCATGGCGGCGCAGCGCGTCAGCGGGGCGCATCCACTCGCCGGCCACGGCCTCGTCGGGCTGCAGCCGCAGCGCCCCACCGGGATCGCGGAGAACGAAGAACCACGTGCGGATGCGCAGCGGGAGCCCCGGCGGCGGGTCCCAGCACGAGAGCGTGATGAGCTCGGCGGCATCGATCTCCCGTCCCGTCTCCTCCCACGTCTCGCGGACGGCGGCGCGCCGCGCGTCCGCCTCCTCGGGGGCGGATGCGTCGCCCTGCGCGCCGGCATCCCCCGGGTCCAGCTTGCCCCCGGGAAAGACCCACGCCCCCGCGAACGAACCGCGGTCCGGTCGTTCGATGAGGAGGACCTCGAGCCCGTCCGCGCCGTCCCGGGCGAGGATCACCGTCGCGGCGACAGGGA
>DASUQB010000410.1:0-2031 GCA_036280835.1 Microbacterium sp.
CCGTTCGACGAGGTGCTGCCGGCGGCCGAGGCCGTAGGGGTCGGCATCCTCGCCCGCGTGCCGCTCGCTTCTGGGCTGCTGTCGGGCCGCTACACGGCCGACACGAGGTTCGCCGCGGACGATCACCGCAACTACAACCGTCACGGCGAGGCCTTCGACCGCGGAGAGACGTTCTCGGGGGTCGAGTACGAGGTCGGCATCGAGGCCGCCCGCGAACTCGCGGCGGCCCTGCCCGAGGGCGTGTCGCTGCCCGCCGCGTCGCTGGCGTGGGTGGCGTCGCGACCGGGCGTGACCACGGTCATCCCCGGGGCGCGCACCGTCGCGCAGGCGGTGTCGAACGCGGATGCCGCGGCGCTGCTCGACGCCGAGGCACAGGACCGCCCGTTCGAGGACCTCGGGTTCGAGATCGGCGGTTTCGACCTGCAGTCCTTCGACGAGGTCGTGCGCGACGTCTACGACCGGCGCCTGAGGGCCGACATCCACCCGCTCTGGTAGGCCCGGGTCAGCGCGCGAGACCGCGCGTCAGCGCCTCGACCCCGTAGTCGAACGCGCGATCGACGTCGCCCCCGAGCTGGAAGGCTCCGGCGAGCTCCATCCCGACGAACCCGCTCGCCCAGGCGGTGATGGTGCGCGCGGCCTCGAGGGCGTCGTCCTCCCCGACGAGGTCGCGAGCCGCCCGCAGGACCGGCTCGCTGTTGCGCGCCATCACCTCGGCGTCCGGGCGGCTCGCGTCCGGGCCGAGGGCGAAGATCAGCTGGTAGGCCTGCGGGGCCGCCTTCGCGAAGGCCCGGAACTCGTGAGCGAACGCGGCGAGCCCCGAGTCGACTCGTTCGAGCCGCTCGCGGAGGTCGCGCACCGTGTCGTCGGCGACGAGGCCCACGAGGGAGTCACGATCCTTGACGTGCTTGTAGAGCGAGGGCGCGCGCACCCCGACCCGGACGGCGACCGCCTGCATCGTGAGCCCTGACAGCCCGTCGGCCTCGAGGATGGCGCGACCGGCGGCCACGATGTCGGGGACGGACGTGCGCGGGGGCGTGGGCATCGGATCTCCTCGATAGCTATTGACAGTAGCCATGATAGCTACTTATCATAGCCAAGTCTACAGAGGAGGCCGCCATGGAACTGGCACCGCACATCCGCCGCATCGGCAACGACATCATCGCCGTGCACCTGATCGTGACCGACGAGGGCATCACCGTGATCGATACCGGGCTCGCAGGCCACTGGAAGGACCTGACGGCCGAGCTCGCCGCGATCGGCCGCTCGCTCGACGACGTCAAGGGCGTCGTCCTGACGCACGGCGACTCCGATCACGTCGGCTTCGCCGAGCGCCTGCGCCGCGAGCGGGGCGTTCCCGTCTACATCCACTCCGCGGATGCCGGGAGGGCGAAGGGCGCGAAACCGCCCAAGACCGCGTGGCCGCGCATGCACGTGGGGCCGACGCTCGGCTTCTTCGTGTACTCCCTGCGCAAGGGCGGCCTGCGCACCACGGCGCTGACCGAGGTGGTCGAGGTGCACGGGGGCGAGACGCTCCCGTTGCCCGGAGAGCCCCGCATCGTCGGCATGCCCGGCCACTCGCCGGGCAGCATCGCGGTGCACGTGCCCATCGCGCGGGCGGTGTTCGTGGGCGATGCCCTGACGACCCGGCACGTGTTGACGGGCGAGAAGGCGCCCCAGCCGGCGCCCTTCACCGATGATCCGGATGCCGCGGCCCGGGCGCTCGACGCGATCGTCGATCTCGACGTCGACTGGGTGATCCCCGGCCACGGTGCGCCGTGGCGGGGAAGCCCGCAGGCCCTCGTCGGCGCGATCCGCGCGCACGCCTGACCCGCCCCGACCCACCCTCGCCTAGTCTGAACGGACCGACGAGGAGGCCCATGAGCGTTTTCCACCCCGACCTGCGGGCAGGTCGTTACATCCCGAAGTTCTCCTTCGGCCCGCGCCTGACGCGGCTGATGGCTGATCGGGCTCCGAAGCCGCTGCTGCCCGAGGCGGGCGTGCGCGCCGAAGAGCTGATCGTGCCCGGCCCCG
>DASUQB010000411.1:0-5067 GCA_036280835.1 Microbacterium sp.
GCGAAGCTGCAGCTCGCGCACGTGGCCGAGGCCCAGGGCGTCGTCGCGGCCGAGACGATCGGCAAGGCTGAGACCATGACGCTCGGCGACTACCGCATGATGCCGCGCGCCACGTTCTGCTCGCCCCAGGTCGCCTCATTCGGCCTCACCGAGCAGCAGGCCAAGGACGAGGGCCACGAGATCAAGGTCGCGACGTTCCCCTTCATGGCGAACGGCAAGGCGCACGGCCTCGGCGAGCCGGTCGGCTTCGTCAAGGTGATCGCGGATGCCGAGCACCTCGAGCTGCTCGGCGCCCACATGATCGGGCCGGACGTGTCGGAGCTGCTGCCCGAGATGACGCTCGCGCAGAAGTGGGACCTCACCGCGCTCGAACTCGCGCGCAACGTGCACACGCACCCGACGCTGTCGGAGGCGCTGCAAGAGGCGTTCCACGGCATCGCGGGGCACATGATCAACTTCTAGGTCTCCGACCAGAAGAGCCGCCGTTCCCGGGAACGGCGGCTCTTCGCATTCGTGCCGGGCCCTGGCGCCGCGCGCCGAGCAACCCTAAACTCACCGGAGTGCCCGCTCAGCGGGAGGTACCAGCGCCGCCCCGACCGAAGCCGGGGGCGGCGCTGGTCATCTCGGGCCCGGCTCCGAGCGCCGCGCCCGGACCCCGCGCGCTCAGCCCTTCAGCACCAGCAGCGAGCTCGTCGCCGTCGCGAGGGTGCGGCCCGCGGCATCCTGGATCTCGCCCGAGGCGAAGATCACGCGCTGACCGCCCTTGACGACACGGCCCGTCGCGCGGATCACGCCCGACGCCGATGTGATCGGCCGCAGGTAGGAGACGTTGAGGTCGATCGACGTGTAGCCGACGCCCTTGGGCAGCGTCGTGTGCGCGGCGCAGCCGACGACCGTGTCGAGCAGGGTGCACGCCAGTCCGCCGTGCACCATGCCGAGCGGGTTGTCGTGGTACTCGCCCGGCTCGCACTCGAACACGGCCTCGCCCGGGTCGGCCGAGACGATCCAGAAGTTCATCAGGCGCGAGATCGGCGGCGGCGGATAGGTGCCGGCGAGCAGCGCCCGGAGATACGCGAGCCCGTCGAGATCGCGGGATGCCGCGAGCGGCGGCTTGGGGTCGTCCCAGGTGATCGAGCGGGAGCGTTCTGCGTCGGGCGCCATGCCCTCAGCGTAGGACGGTCAGTGCCCGAGCGCCCGTGCCAGCTTCGAGGCGGATGCCGCGTCGCGGGCGCCCGCGGCGCGCACCGCGCGCTCGACCTCGGCGAAGAACCCGTCGACATCCGCCGGCGCCGCCGCGCTCAGCTCGATCTCCCACTCGCGCCAGGTGCGCACCGCACCCGTGCGCAGATCGGTCGCGTGCACGTGGTCGTCGACGAACTCGGCGACGGTGCGCCCTGCACTGTTGCGCAACGCGTAGGCGGTGCGCTCGTTCTTGATGCGCGCGAGCGGCAGCAGCGGCTGCGTCGTCCACTGCGCGAGGGCCTCCCGCACGTGCGCGGGAACGTCGGGGGTGTCACCGAGCGCCCAATGCAGCTCGGTGCGGCCGCCGTCGACGAGCGCGCCCTTGAGGTGCCAGCCGGCATCCGGGCCGCCGGTGCGGCGCCGGAGCGCCATGCCGGCCTGCGCCAGTTCGAGGCGAGCGGTATCCCAGTACGCGGCATCCAGCGGGCGGAACTCCGCCTCGGCGACGGCGACCACGCCCGGCAGTCCCGACCAGTCGGGAAGGGGCGTGTCGCCGTCGACGTCGTACTTGCGCTCGATCTCGAGCGAGCTCGTGGGATCGGTCATCGGTCCGAGAACCTCAGTCGTCGTTGTTGGGTCCGATTTCGTCGGTCGCCTCCACGAACCAGAACTCGGCCTCCGAGGGGCCGTCGCTCTCACCCGTCTTCTCGAGGGCGCCTTCGCGCCGATAGACGATCTGCCCCTCGCCGTAGGGGACGATCAGGGAGTCGAGTTCGGGCGACTCGAGGGGCAGAAGCTGTCCGTCGAGGGGCCCACCGTGGAGACGTGCGATAGCCATGCGATCAACAGTAGACCCGGCCTCCGACCTGTGATCGTGCACACCCGTTCTGGAAGCGTTTGCACTTCCTCTAGAATCAGCCGAATGAAGGCCATCCGCACGTTCACCGTCCGCCCGGTGCTCGCCGACTCGCTCGCCGCCCTCGACACGCTCGCCGCCAACTGGCGATGGTCGTGGAGCAGGGCCACACACGCGCTGTTCGAGACGATGGACCCGAAGCTCTGGGCCGAGGTCGGCGCGAATCCCGCCCGCATGCTGGGCGCGCTCGGCCAGACCCGGCTCGACGAGCTCGCGGCCGACGAGGGCTTCGTCGCGCGGGTGCGCGAGGAGTCGGAGCGCCTCGACGCCTACCTCACGGGCGACCGCTGGTTCCAGAAGCTCGAGGACCCCAAGCCGGCGCACATCGCCTACTTCTCCCCCGAGTTCGGCGTCGACGGCTCGCTCCCCCAGTACTCCGGCGGCCTCGGCATCCTCGCCGGCGATCACCTCAAGAGCTCGTCCGACTTGGGCGTCCCGCTCACGGGCGTCGGACTCTTCTACCGGGCCGGCTACTTCCGCCAGTCGATCGGCGACGACGGCTGGCAGCGCGAGAGCTACCCGCTGCTCGACCCGTACGGCCTCGGCCTCACCCTGCTGCGTGAGGCGGACGGCTCGCCGGTCGAGATCTCCCTAACGCTGCCGAACGACCGCCAGCTGCACGCCCGCGTGTGGGTGGCCGACATCGGCCGCATCCCCCTGCTGCTGCTCGACTCGGAGACGCCGTCGAACACGGAGGAGATGCGCCGGGTCACCGACCGCCTCTACGGCGGCGGCGGCGAGCACCGCCTGCTGCAGGAGCTGCTGCTCGGCGTCGGCGGCGTGCGCGCCGTGCGCGCGTTCTGCCGCGTGACCGGGCGCCCCGCGCCGGATGTCTACCACACCAACGAGGGGCACGCCGGGTTCCAGGGACTCGAGCGGATGTCGGAGCTCGTCACCGACCACGGCCTGACCTTCGACGAGGCGCTCGCCCAGGTGCGGGCATCCACCGTCTTCACCACCCACACGCCGGTGCCCGCGGGCATCGACCGCTTCCCGCGCGACCTGATCCGCGACTACCTGCTGAGCGGGCTGTTCGCGAGCATCGACCCGGAGCGCGCGCTCGCCCTCGGTCTCGAGGACTACGCGGGCGGCGACCCGTCGGTGTTCAACATGGCCGTGCTCGGCCTTCACCTCGGACAGCACGCCAACGGCGTCTCGCTGCTGCACGGCGCGGTCAGCCGCGGCATGTTCGGCCAGCTCTGGCCGGGCATCGACACCGACGAGGTGCCGATCACCTCGATCACGAACGGCGTGCACGCCCCCACGTGGGTGCACCCCGCGCTGAAGGGCGTGAGCGAGCGCGCGTGGGGCGACGCGCACAGCGACGCGCACGACTGGCGGGATGCCGGGGCCGTGTCGGACGAGGAGCTCTGGGGCGTCCGCTCGCAGATGAAGAACGAGCTCGTGGGCGAGGCGCGACGCCGGGTCGCGGCATCCGCCATGCAGGCCAGCGGACGCGACACCGCGCCCGCGTGGATCGACGACCTGCTCGACCCGACCATCCTCACGATCGGCTTCGCCCGCCGCGTGCCGACGTACAAGCGCCTCACGCTCATGCTGCGCGAGCCCGAGCGCCTCACGCGCCTGCTGACCGACCCCGAGCGCCCGGTGCAGATCCTCATCGGCGGCAAGTCGCATCCGGCCGACGACTCGGGCAAGATCCTCATCCAGCAGCTGGTGAAGTTCAGCCGCGACCCGAAGGTGCGCGGGCGCATCGTGTTCCTGCCCGACTACGACATCACCCTCGCCAAGACCCTCTACCCGGGCTGCGACGTGTGGCTGAACAATCCGCTGCGTCCCCTCGAGGCCTGCGGCACGTCGGGCATGAAGGCGGCCCTGAACGGCGTGCTCAACCTGTCGATCCTCGACGGCTGGTGGGACGAGTGGTACGACGGCAAGAACGGCTGGGCGATCCCGACCGCCGACAACGCCTCGGACGACGAGGAGCGCGACGACGCCGAGGCGGCCGCGCTCTACGACCTCATCGAGCACCAGCTCGTGCCGACGTTCTACGAGCGCGAGGGCGGCATCCCCCGCCGCTGGCTCGAGATGGTGCGGCACACGATGACCGACCTCGGGCAGAAGGCCACGAGCGACCGGATGGTGCGCGACTACGTCACGCGCCTCTACGTGCCGGCCGCCGAGCACGACGCCGCGCTGCGCGCCGACGGGTTCGGCGAGGCGCGCGAGCTCGCCGCGTTCGTCAACCGGGTGAAGGCCGCGTGGCCCAAGGTGCACGTCGCGAACGTCGACAGCTCCGGCATCCCGCAGCAGGCGCAGGCGGGCGACCGCATGGAGGTGCGCGCGTACGTCGCGCTCGACGGGCTCTCGACCGACGACGTCGCCGTCGAGCTGGCCTACGGCCGCACCGACGAGGACGACAAGCTCGCGCGCGACCACGCCGTGATGCGATTGGATGCCGAAGGCCCGGCCGACAACGGCATCACGACGTTCGTCGGCGCCCTGCCCCTCACCGTGACGGGCACCTTCGGCTACACGGTGCGCGTCGTGCCGAGGCACACGCAGCTCGTCTCGCCGGTGGAGCTGGGCCTCGTGACCTACGCCTCGTGAATGAGCCCCGCTCGCTGAGCCTGTCGAAGCGTCGTCGGGTGGGAAGGTGAAACCGTTCGTGCTGCTCGCGACGCGAGCGGAGGACGGCCCCGCCGATGAGGAGTACGCGCTCTTCCTGCGCTACTCGGGGCTCGAGGAGCGCGACCTGATCCGCGTGCGCCTCGAGTCGGGCCCGATGCCGCACTTCGACCTCGACGAGCTCTCGGGCATCATGGTCGGCGGCGGGCCGTTCAACGCCTCCGACCCGGCCGAGAAGAAGTCGGCCGTGCAGCACCGCGTCGAGGGCGAGTTCGCGTCGCTGCTCGATGAGGTCGTGGCCCGGGACTTCCCGTTCCTCGGCGCCTGCTACGGCGTCGGCACGCTCGGCGTGCATCAGCGCGCCACCATCGATCGCACGT